>DATJIR010000384.1:0-10499 GCA_035493135.1 Verrucomicrobiia bacterium | reverse complement strand
GGCGCGGTCGACCACCGTCTGCTGCCGCGAGGCCGCGAGCACTCCGACCGCGACGCCGCCCACCACCGCGAGCGCGAAGCTCGCCCCGGCCAGGATCAGGGTGTTGCCGAACTTGGGGAGCAGCAGCTCCACCACCGGCTTGTGCACGATCGGGGAGAGACCGAGGTCGCCGTGCAGGGCCCGCCACAGCCACTTCGCGTACTGGACGTGGATGGCCTGGTCGAGCCCCAGGGCGTGGCGCAGCTGGGCGAGCGACTGGTCGTTGGCCATCGGGCCCAGCAGCGCGCGCGCGACGTCGCCCGGAATGAGCTTCATGGTGAGGAAGATCACCACCGTGATGCCGAACAGCACCGGGACCAGGCCGAGGAGGCGCTGCAGCACGTAGACGATCACGCCGGCCGCCCGCTCAGGTGCACGCGCACCTGCTCGCAGTAGACGGCGGCCTGCTCGGCGAAGCGCGTCTCGAGGAACTCGTCGACCGCCCGGCTCAGGATCGCGTCCGCGTCGGTGCGGATCGGCAAGGGGCTCCGGCTGCGCAGGGTGTTGACGGCCAGGGTCTTGAGGTCGGGAGCGATCTCGTAGTCGAGGGTCAGGCGCACCCGGACCTCCGCGTCGCCCGGCTCGAGCTGCCAGCGCCCCGCCACCCTGACGAGCGGCCCGCGCAGGGTGAAGCGGCGCTCGCGCCGGCCGTCCCGTCCCGTCCGTCCCACCGACAGGGTGGCGGTCTGCTCCTGCCGGTCCACGATGGGCAGGTCGAGCGCGTGCGTCAGCCGGCCGCCTCTGATGGTCGCGGGGGTGACGCCGGGGAAGTAGAAGTACGTATTTCGCCGGCCGAGCGCCGTCCAGGTCTCGTCCAGCGAGGACGATACGGACGTCTCAGCGCTCACGGTGACCATCGCTCTCCAGAAAGTCCACTGGCCCGATCGGTGTCGGCGGCTGCTCGCGACGAGAGCACGCCACACCGCGGGCCCGGCCCACTATAGTCCATGGCATCATGCAGCCGCAACGCCCTATCCCGATCGGAGGACCCGAGCCATGCTGAGGCGACCGGACGTCGACGAGGTGATGGAGTACGGCCGTGCCCTGGGCTTCGACCTGACCCCGATGGAGGCGCGCATGATCCAGGCGCGCATGATGGACACCATCGCGTCGCTCGAGGCCTTCGACGAGATGCGCGTGGAGGAGCGGCGCCCGCCCCTGCGCTTCACCGATCGTGACCCGGGCCGCCGGCCGTCCGCGGCCGAGGATCCGCTCGGCGCGTTCATCACGCGCTGCCGCGTGCCGGGCGCGGCGAGCGGCCCGCTCCACGGCAAGACGGTGGCCCTGAAGGACCACATCGCGCTCGCGGGGGTGGCGATGACGTTCAGCTCGCACATGATGGACGGCTACGTGCCGGACTTCGACGCCACCGTGGTCACGCGCCTCCTCGACGCGGGCGCCACCATCGTGGGCAAGCTCAAGATGGAGGAGTTCTCGTGGGGCGGCCCCGGCCTGTCCGGGGTGGGGGACTACGGCCGCCCGCTCAACCCGCACCGGCACGATCACGTGACCGGCGGCTCGTCGTCGGGCTCGGGCGCAGCGGTGGCGGGCGGCGCGGTCGACATCGCGCTCGGCGGCGACCAGGGCGGATCGATCCGGCTGCCCGCCGCGTGGTGCGGCATCGTCGGGCTCATGCCGACCCACGGCCTGGTCCCGCACTCCGGCGTGTTCGGGCTCGAGCCCACCATCGACTACGTGGGGCCGATGGCGCGCACGGTGGAGGACATCGCGGTGTCGCTCCAGGTCATGGCCGGGCGCGACGGCCTCGATCCGCGCCAGGGCGACGTGCCCGCGACCCTGCCGCCCTATCCCGCCGCCCTCACGCGCGGGGTGAAGGGCCTGCGGGTCGGGCTGCTCGACGAGGGCTTCGGCGTTCCGGGCGGCGACCCCGCGGTGGACGAGGCGGTGCGGGAGGCGGTGGGCACGCTCGAGCGCGCGGGTGCCCGGGTGGAGCGGGTGTCGGTGCCGCTCCACACCAAGGCGCTGCCCGCCCTGCTGCCGATCTACCTCGAGGGCGGCAAGCGGATGTACGACACCCACTTCGGCGGGACCGGGGCCAAGACCCACTACCCGTCTTCGCTCATCTCGATCTTCGGGCGGCTCAAGCAGAGCCACGCGCGCGAGTTTTCGCCGAACCTCAAGCTGAACCTCCTGCAAGGCTACTACCTCCAGCGCAACTACGGCGGGCGCCTCTACGCGAAGGCCCAGAACGTGCGGCCCACCTTCGTGGCGCAGTACGACCGGCTCTTCGCCGGCGTCGACGTCCTCGCGATGCCGACCATCCCGATGACCGCGCCGCGCTGGCAGACGCCGCGCGACCACGAGGACGCGATGGAGCTGACGATGCTCGGGGGCAAGCGCAGCCTCGACCTGGGGCCGGTGATCGCCAACACGTGCCCGTTCAACTACACCGGGCATCCGGCCATCAGCGTGCCGTGCGCGAAGATCGGCGGGCTGCCGGTGGGGCTGATGCTGGTGGCGCCCTACTTCCGTGAGGACACGCTGATCCAGGCCGCCGCCGCGTACGAGCGGTCGGTGGACTGGGCGGCGCTCATCGGCACGGGGGCGCCGCCCGCGTGATCGAGGAGGCCGAGGCGCACGCCGTGCGCACCGTCACGGAGGTGGCGAGCGGCGCGATGGTGTGGCGCGCGTGGGGCGCGGGGCCGCCGCTCGTGCTGCTCCACGGAGCGAGCGGCTCCTGGACGCACTGGATCCGCAACGTGCTCCCGCTCGCCGCGCACCACCGGGTGCTCGTTCCCGACATGCCCGGCTACGGCGAGTCGGACGCGCCGCCCGAGCCGCACACCGCCGACCGCCTGGCCGAGCTGGTCACGGCCGGTATCGACCGGATGCTGCCGCCGCCGGCCGCCTTCGACCTGGCCGGCTTCTCGTTCGGCGCGATCATCGGCGGCCTCGTGGCCGCGCGGCTCGGCGCGCGGCTACGGACCCTCCTGCTGCTGGGCCCGGGCGGGCTCGGGCTCGAGCCGGCGTCCCCGCGCGCGTTGCTCCGCCTGGAGCCGGCGATGGCGCCCGAGGCCATCCGGCACGTGCACCGCGAGAACCTGCGTACCCTGATGCTCGCCCACCCGGAGAGCGCCGACGAGCTCGCGGTGACGCTCCAGATCGACAACGTGCAGCGCGCGCGCTTCAGGTCGGGCACCATCCCGGTGTCCGACGTGCTGCTCCGCGCGCTGCCCGCCGTCCGCGCGCACCTGGCCGGCATCTGGGGCGGCCGCGACGCGTTCACGAGCCACCACCTGGAGGAGAGCCGCCGGGTGCTGGCCGCCGCCGACCCGCGCTTCGAGATGCGAGTGATCGACGGCGCGGGGCACTGGGTGAACTACGAGGCGGCCGAGGAGGTCAACGCCCTGCTCCCGGAGATGCTGGCGCGCCGGGCCCGATGAGCGCCGGCGCGCGGCCGCCGGCTCAGCGCCCCTGGAACTGCGGGCGTCGCTTCTCGGAGAAGGCCTTCACGCCTTCCTGGTAGTCCTGGCTGTCGAAGCAGTCCTTGATCAGCTTGTCGAGCAGGGCGTAGTCGCGCTGGGCCTCCGGCTTCAGGAGCTGCTCCACGCTGGCCTTGGCGGAGCGCTGGGTCAGGGGCGCGTTGCGCGACATGGTGAGCGCGTAGTCGCGGGTGAAGCGCTCGAGGTCCGCCTTCGGCACCACCTGGTTCACCAGCCCCATGCGGAGCGCGTCCTGCGCGCTGAAGTCGGTGCGCGCGGTGAAGAACAGCTCCTTGGTGTAGGCCGGGCCGATCAGCGACATCAGCTTCTCCATCCCCTTGTAGTGGTAGCCCAGGCCCAGGCGGGCCGCCGGGATGCCGAAGCGCGCGTCGTCGGCCGCGATGCGCAGGTCGCAGGTGATGGCGATCGAGACCCCGCCGCCGATGCAGAAGCCGTGGATCATGGCCACCAGCGGCTTGCCGAGCCGGGCCAGCGACTCCGAGCCCGCGCCCGAGATGCGGCGGTACTCCTCCTCGTCGGCCGCGTTGCGCCGCCGGTCCTTGAACTGGGAGATGTCGGCGCCGGCCACGAAGGCGGTCTCGCCCGCGCCGCGCAGGATCACCACCCGGATGGCCGGGTCGGCAGCCAGGTCGGCCACGTACTCGGGCATGGCCTGCCACATCTCCTGGCTCACCGCGTTGCGCTTCTCCGGCTGGTTGAAGGTGATCCAGCCGATGGGGCCGTCCTTCTGAAGGAGCAGCTTCTCGGTCTTCGCGATCTCGGTCATGCTCTTCTCCTCGAGGTGGGGGTGCCGACGGAGTCTGGTGTATCCCGGCGGCCGGGCCTTCCGCAAGGGGGCGGACATTAGAGCAAGCCGGGCGGGTATACTCGGCCCCGCATGACGAGCCGGCCGACCCATCGCGACGCGTGCCGCGCCTTTCGCTGGGAGGAGAGCGCCCGGGCCCTGGGCTGGGCCGCGGGCGAGCCGGTGAATCTCGGCCGGACCATCGTCGATCGCCACGCGGGCGGCGGGCGCCCCGCGCTCCGGTGGCTCGGCCGGCGCGGCGAGGACCGCACCTACTCGTTCGACGAGCTCGGCGCGCTGACCGGCCGCTTCGCGAGCGTGCTGCGGGCGCACGGGGTGGGGCGGGGCGACCGGGTCGCGGGCTTCCTGCCCCGCGTCCCCGAGATGCTGATCGCGATGATCGGCACGTGGAAGGCCGGCGCGGTCTACGTGCCGATCTTCACCGGGTTCGGCCCGGACGCGCTGGAGTTCCGGGTCCGCCACAGCGGGGCCCGGGTCCTGGTCACGCACCGCGTGCACCGCGCGCGCCTGCCCGAGCCCGTGCCGGATGGGGTGACGGTCATGACCGTCGCGGAGCGCGGCGCGGTCGCGCCGGGAGACACCGAGTTCTGGCGCGCGATGGATCGGCAGACGGAGGTGGCCGAGCCGGTCGCGTGCCGGCGCGACGAGCCGGCGGTGCTGCTGTACACCTCCGGCTCGACCGGGCCGCCCAAGGGCGTGAAGATCGCCACCAACTTCCTGATGGCGATCCACCCGCACCTCGTCTACGGCGCCGACCTCCGGCCCGACGACGTCTTCTGGCCGACCGGCGACCCCGGCTGGGGCTACGGGCTCGTGTGCTACATGGGCGCGCTCGCCCTCGGGGTGCCGGTGCTCTCGCACGAGGCGGCCCCGACCCCCGAGCTCTGCGTGGCCCAGCTCCGCGAGCGGGGGGTGAGCAACCTCGCGACCACCCCCACGCTGCTGCGCGGCGTGATGGCGCTCGGCCCCGACGCGGTGGGCGGCGTCCGGCTGCGCGCGGCGAGCAGCTGCGGGGAGCCCCTGAACGCGGAGGTGGTGCGCTTCTTCCGCGAGCACTGGGGGGTCACCGTGATGGACCAGTACGGCTCGAGCGAGTTCGGCCTCCCGGTCGCCAACTCCGGCGTCGTGGACATGGCGGTGAAGCCGGGCTCGATGGGGCTGCCGCTGCCGGGCTGCACGGTGGCGGTGGTGGACGACGAGGGGCGTGAGGTGGGGCCGGACGTGGTCGGCCACGTGGGGATGAAGCCGCACCCGGAGGGCTACTACTCGCTCGGATACTGGAACGACGCGGAGCGGGATCGCGAGGCGCGCCGGGGCGACTGGCTGACCGTCGGCGACCTGGCGCGCCGCGACGCCGACGGCTACTTCTGGTTCGAGGGCCGCGCCGACGACGTGATCAAGAGCGCCGGGTATCGCATCGGGCCCTTCGAGGTCGAGAGCGCGATCCTGAAACACGAGGCGGTGGCGGAGGCCGCGGTGGTGGGCAAGCCGGATCCCCTGCGCGGGCACATCGTGAAGGCGTACGTCGTGCTCAAGCCCGGCCGCCACGCCAAGACCGGGCTCGCGGACGAGATCGCGGAGGTAGTGAAGCGGCACGTCGGCCGTCACCAGTACCCTCGTGAAGTCGAGTTCCTCGACCGGCTGCCCAAGACCGAGACCGGCAAGATCCAGCGGTTCCTGCTGCGGGGGCGGTAGGCCTCCAGAGCCCGGGGAAGGCGCGATGGCGGCGTACGAGGTGATCACCGGCGGGGCCGCGTGGCCGGCCCGCTACACGTTCTCGCCGGCGGTGCGCGCCGGCAACCTCCTGTTCATCTCCGGCACCACCGCGGGCGACGAGCAGGGGCGGATCGTCGGGCCGGGCGACATCGCGGTCCAGACCCGCTACATCTTCGAGAAGTTCGGCCGGCTGCTCCGGGCGGCGGGCGGCGGCTTCGAGCACATCGTGGAGACCACCGACTACATCACGACCACCGAGGGCTACGCGCGGACCGCCGACGTGCGCCGGGAGTTCTTCGGCGGCCGCTTCCCGACCGCGACCGGTGTGGTCGTGGCCGGGCTCCTGCGCGAGGGCGCCCTGATCGAGATCTCCGCGGTGGCGATGCTACCCGATCGGGCCTGACCGGCCCTGCCAGGAGGACACCATGGCCGACCCGAAGCTGATGGACCGGGCGTTCCAGCGCGTGATGCGGAGCCTCGTGGAGACCGGCCGCGCGCCGCACTACGCGGAGCTCGGGCGGGCCCTGGGCCTGCCGGTCGAGGACGGGCGCGCGCTCGTGCGCGACGTGATGGCCGCCTATCCGATCGGCTGGCTCCATCCCGAGACCGACTACATCGCGTCGTTCCCGCCGCTCAACAACCTGCCCACCCAGTACCGGATCTCGGTGGGCGGCGAGCAGCGCTGGTTCGCCCAGTGCGGCTTCGAGGCCACCTCCGCGACCTGGCTCTTCCCGGGCCGCACCGTGCGGGTGGACGCCGCCTGTCTCGACTGCGGCGATCCGGTGACGGTGGAGATGCGCGACGGGCGGATCACCTGGGTGGATCCGCCCGGGGTGGTCGGCCACCTCGCCTTCGGCTTCGGCGCCTCGCGCGGCCGATCGTACTATCTCTGAACCGGCATGAACCTCTTCCGGTCGGAAGAGCACGCGCGGCGCTGGAGCCAGTTCACCCCGAGGGCCGAGGAGGGCTTCATTACCCTCCCGGAGCTGGCCGGCTTCTTCGGCACCGAGAGCCGGCGGCACATGCTGGACCCCGACTACCTGTCCGCGTGGTACCCGCGGCGCGCGGCGGAGCGCCGCGCCTACCTGGAGTCGATCGGCAAGACCTCGCCGTTCTGGATGGGCACCCCCGATCCCCCCACGTCCTGAGGAGGACCCCACATGAAAGCGATTCGCGTCTCGGAGTACGGTGGCCCGTCGGTGCTGAAGCTCGAGGAGATCCCGACCCCCCAGCCGGGGCCCGGCCAGGTCCTGGTGCGCCACCACGCCGTCGGCATCAACCCGGTGGACACGTACCTGCGCTCGAACACCGACAATCGCGGCCCCAAGCTGCCCTACACGCCGGGGGGCGACGCGGGCGGGGTGGTGGAGGCGGTGGGGGCGGGGGTAACCGCGGTGAAGGCGGGCGACCGCGTCTACGTGGGCGGCACCGTGACCGGCGCCTACGCCGAGCTGGCGGTGTGCGAGCAGGGGCAGGTCCACCCGCTGCCCGCCAACGCGAGCTACGCGCAGGGCGCGGCCATGAACGTGCCGTACGCGACCGCCTACCACGCGCTCTTCAATCGAGCGCGCGGCGAGGCCGGAGAGACGGTGCTCGTGCACGGCGCGAGCGGCGGGGTGGGCATCGGCGCGGTGCAGCTCGCCCGGGCGCGCGGCCTCACCGTCATCGGCACCGCGGGCACCGAGAAGGGCCGGCGCATGGTGCTCGAGCAGGGCGCGCACCACGCGCTCGACCACACCGCGGCCGGCTACCTCGAGGAGTGCGCGAAGCTCACCGGCGGGCGCGGCCCCGACATCATCATGGAGATGCTGGCCAACGCGAACCTCCAGAAGGATCTGGGCGCCATCGCCACCCGCGGCCGCATCGTGGTGATCGGCAACCGGGGCCCGGTGGAGATCAACGCGCGGATCGCGATGAACAAGGACGCGGCCATCCTCGGCATGGCGCTCAACCACGCCACCCCGGCCCAGCTCGCGGGCATCCACGCCGCGCTGGTGGAGGGCCTGCGCAACGGGTCATTGCGCCCGGTCATCGCCCAGGAATTCCCCCTCGCCCAGGCCGCCCGGAGCCACGAGGCGGTGATGGAGGCCGGCCACCACGGCAAGATCGTCCTGATCCCGTGAGGCGGCTCCAAAAGGCCCATCTGCTTCGTTGGCGCCCTCGGTCGGGGCGCTCAACGTACAGGAGTACGCCTCGCGCCCGACCTTCGGGCGCCGCCTCGCATCTGGGCCTTCTGGAGCCGCCTCAGATGCTAGATGAACTCGGCGCGGACGGTGCCGACCGGGGTGAAGCTGGCCTCGATGCGGTCGCCGGGGTTGAGGAGGTACTGGCGGGTGAAGGAGCCCGACATGACCTTCATGCCGGACTCGAGCGCCAGGCCGAACTCGGCCAGCTTGTTGGCGAGCCAAGCGATCGAGGCGGCCGGCGTGCCGAGCACCTCGCGGCCGAGCGCGCGCTCGGCGGACGCGCCGTTCACCGCGAGCTCCACCGTCACCTCGGCTAGATCGAAGCCGGCGGGCACCGGGACCGGCGCGCCGGTCACGTAGGCGCGCTGCTGGGCGTTGTCGGCGAGGCTCACGTTGAGGTCGGCCGCGAAGTCGCCGCGCCGCTCGATGATCTCGAAGGCGGGGGCCATCGCGGAGAGCGCGGCGGCGGCCCGCTCGGTCGTCACCCCGGGCCCGCGCAGGGTGGTGCCGACCGTGAGGCACAGCTCGTTCTCGAAGCCGGGGCGGATCAGGTCCGCGTAGCGGAAGCGCGTCCCGCTCGGCTGCTCGCCGCTCTGCAGGAGGAAGCCCAGCACCGGCTCGTGCACGCCCTGCTGGACCTGCATCGCCTTCGAGGTGAGGCCCACCTTCCACCCGACCTGGCGCTCGCCCGCGGCCACGTGGCGGGCGAGGACGCCCAGCTGCACGCGGTACGCCTCCTCGCGGCTCAGGCGCTTCATCCACTCGGGGCCCGGGGCGGTCCGCTGCCGGGCGCACTGCCAGAACGCGTCGATCGCTTGGTCGATGCTCACGGGTCTCCTCGGCGTACCTCGCAGAGGTACGAGCGGAGCGCCACCGTCCCGCTGATCGGGTCGGCCGCGTCCGGGTCGATGAGGGCGTTGTAGTTGGCGCTGCCGGGGCCGTCGGCGGCGTAGCCGGGCAGGCCGAGCGGCGGGCACGCCTGCCACCAGCCGAACTGCGCGCAGACCACCCCGGGATCGAGGCTGCCGTTGAGGCGCGCCCGCGCGCGCATGGCGCCGTGCGGGGTCTCGACCACCACCCAGTCGTCGGGGCCGATGGCGCGCGCCTTCGCGGCGTCCGGATGCAGCTCGGCCAGGGGCTCCGGGCTGTGCCGTCGCAGCCGCGGCAGGCTCCGGTGCTGGCTGTGGCAGAACTGCACGACCTTGGCGGTGGTGAGACGGAGCGGGAAGCGCGCGGCCAGGTCCGGCCGGCTCACCGGGCTCGCCGCCGGCTCGACGTAGTCGGGCAGCGGGCTCTGCCCGTGCTCCGCGAGCTGGGCCGAGAAGATCTCCACGCGGCGGCTCGGGGTGGCGAAGCCCGCCGAGCGGCCGTCCGGGCCCGGCGCGGTGTAGCGCTTGAAGCGCGCCTCGACCGGCACCCGCACCCCGCCCGGCTGCGCGCGCAGCTGCTCGAGCGTGACCCCCGAGGGCTCGAGCGCAAAGCGATGGCCCGCGTCCTCGCTGCCGTCGAAGAAGCCCTTGCCCAGGCCGAGGCGTCGGGCCAGCTCGCAGACGATCCAGGTATCCGAGCGCGCCTCGCCCTGCGGCGCCACCACCGCGCGGCGCAGCTGGGCGAAGCTCTCGCCCGCCTGTGTCGGGCCGAAGCCCACGCGGAGCCCCTCCCGCTCCCACGCGGAGGAGACCGGCAGCACCACGTCGGCCATCGCGGCGGTGGGGGTGAGGAAGAGATCGGCGTAGACGAGGAAGTCGAGGCGCTCGGCCGCGGCGCGGGCCACCGTCGCTCCCGGCTGCGAGAGGAGCAGGTTCGCGCCGAAGCCCAGCACGCCGCGCACCGGGTAGGGCGTGCCGTGGAGGATGGCGCGGTAGAGATCGGCCGCGGTCACCCAGCCGTGCCGCGCGGGGCCGAGGGGCCGCTCGGCGAGGCCGATGGTCTTCGCGCGCTGCTTGTCGGAGAGCAGCGAGAGCGGCCCCAGGTCGTTGAGGGCCGGGCGCGCCGGCCGGACGTTACCGCCGGGCGCGTCCCAGCAGCCGGTGAGCGCGTAGAGCAGCGAGAGCGCCCGCACGGTCTGGGTCGCGTTGGTGTGCTGCTCGAGCCCGGTCCACTGGAAGTAGGACACCGGCCGCCGCTCCCACAGCAGCCGCGCGGTCTGGACGACCTGCGCGGCCGGGATCCCGGTGATCGCCTCGACGCGCGCCGGCGGGTAGCGGCGGCAGAGCGCGGCGTAGGCCTCGAACGCGGGCACGCAGGCGATCGGGCCGCCGCGCCCCGCGCAGGTCACCGGGCCGGTGA
>DATJIR010000383.1:0-7135 GCA_035493135.1 Verrucomicrobiia bacterium | reverse complement strand
GGGGCCTGCTCGCTGGCCATGACCGACGCCGACGCGGACCGCTTCGTCGACGCGCTCGGCCGGGTACTCGGATGACACCGGCGGGATGGTGGTCACGGTGATGGCCGGGCGCGTGGCGGGGCTTGTGCTCGCGGCCGCGCTGGCCGCCGCGCTGACCGCCTCGGGCTGCGGGGCGACCACCCTGCCGGCGACCACCGCGCTGCGGGAGCAGACCGCCACCCAGCAGCGTCTCGACGTCGTCGACTGCCGGGCCGAGGTGGGCTATCGCCTGGGCTACAACGGCGACGACTCCGAGGCGCTCAATGTGCTCCGCCACGTCTTCGTGCTCGGCACCGCGGGGGCCGCGCTCGGCGGGGTCGCGACCGGGTTGTCGCCCGCCACCGCCACCGGCTCGGCCAGCGAGGGATTGATCGCGGGCTCGGGCGCGGGGGTCATCGCGGGCAGCGTGCTCGGCGTCGGCGTCCGGTCGCGCTTCGAGCGCGAGTGGATCGCCTGCATGGAGAGCCGCGGGTACGGGATCGTTGCCCCGTCCGCCGCCATCCAGTAAGATGACGGCGCCGATCTGATGACTGACGCCACCGCCTCGACCCCGCTCAAGCGCACCCCGCTCCGCGACGTGCACGTCAAGGCGGGCGCCAAGATGGTTCCCTTCGGCGGCTGGGACATGCCGGTGCAGTACACCGGCATCATCGACGAGCACCGGACGGTGCGCGGCGCGGTCGGGCCCTTCGACATCAGCCACATGGGCGAGTTCGAGGTGCGCGGCCCGGACGCCCTGGCCGCGGTCCAGCGGCTCTGCACCAACGACGCCTCCACGCTCGCGATCGGCCAGGTCCAGTACGCGGCCCTCTGCTACCCGGAGGGCGGCATCGTGGACGACCTGACCGTCTACCGGCTGGCCCCCGATCACTTCATGCTGGTGGTCAACGCCTCCAACATCGACAAGGACTGGGCGTGGGTGACGTCGCACAGCGAGGGGCGCGCCGAGTGGACGAACGTCAGCGACCGGACCGCCCTGCTCGCGGTGCAGGGGCCGAGGGCGGAAGCGCTGGTGGCCCGGCTCGCGGACCGCGACGTGACCGGCCTCGCCTACTACCACTTCGCCCGCGGCAAGGTGGCGGGGGTCGACGGGATCATCTCCCGCACCGGCTACACCGGCGAGGACGGCTTCGAGCTGTACGTGCCGGCCGGGCAGGCCGAGCGCCTCTGGTCCGCGCTGCTCGAGGCCGGCCGGGGCGACGGCATCAAGCCGATCGGGCTCGGAGCGCGCGATACGCTCCGGCTCGAGATGAAGTACGCGCTCTACGGCAACGACATCGACCAGACCACCAATCCCCTCGAGGCCGGGCTCGGCTGGGTGGTGAAGCCGGCCAAGGGCGACTTCATCGGGCGCGCCGCCATCGAGGCGCTGCGCGCGCGAGGCGTCGGCCGCAAGCTGGTGGGGTTCGAGATGGCCGAGCGCGCGGTGCCGCGGCACGGCTACCGCCTGATGGCGGGCGGCGCGCCGGTGGGCGTGGTCACCTCCGGCTCGTTCGGCCCGTCGGTCGAGCGCTCGATCGGCATGGGCTACGTGGCGTCGCCGCAGACCGCGGTAGGCACCGCTTTGACCGTCGAGATCCGGGGCGCGCCGCACGCGGCCCGGGTGGTGAAGACCCCGTTCCATCCCTCGCATACCAAGAAGGCCTAGGAGAGGAGTCGATGGCGAACGTTCCGCCGGATCTCAGGTACACACGCGAGCACGAGTGGGCCAAGGTGGAGGGCGACCGGGCCCGCATCGGCATCACCGCGTTCGCCCAGGAGCAGCTCGGCGACGTGGTCTTCGTGGAGCTGCCGAAGGTGGGGGCGAAGGTCACCGCGATGAAGACGTTCGGGGTGGTGGAGTCGGTGAAGGCGGTCTCGGACCTGTTCGCGCCGGTCACCGGGGAGGTCGTCGAGGTCAACGCCGAGCTGCCCAAGAAGCCGGAGCTCGTGAACAGCGATCCCTACGGACAGGGCTGGATGCTGGTGATCCGGATGAGCAGCCCGAAGGAGGTCGACGGGCTCATGAGCGCGGGCGACTACGAGAAGCTCACCGCCGGCGCGGGTCACTAGCGGAGAAGGGGACGGCATGCGCTACATCTCGAACACGCCCGCCCAGCAGAAGGAGATGCTGGCGGTCATCGGGGCCTCCTCCATCGAGGACCTGCTGGTCCGCATCCCGGCCAAGGCGCGCCTCTCGCGCCCGCTCGCCCTGCCGGGCGCGATGGCCGAGACCGACCTGGTGCGGCACCTGCAGCGGCTGGCCGGGCTGAACGCGGGCGCCGACGACTACGCCTGTTTCCTCGGCGCCGGCTCCTACGACCACGCGGTGCCGAGCCCGATCAACCACCTGATCTCGCGCGGCGAGTTCTTCACCGCCTACACCCCGTACCAGCCGGAGGCCAGCCAGGGCACGCTCCGCTCCATCTTCGAGTACCAGACCATGATGGCGGAGCTGACCGGCATGGACGTGGCCAACGCCTCCATCTACGACGGCGCCTCCTCGCTGGCCGAGGCCGCCCTCATGGCCCACTCGGTGACCGGCCGGGACACCCTCGTGGTGTCGCGCGGGGTCAACCCGCTCTACCGGCAGGTGGTCGAGACCTACGTGGAGGGGCCGGGGCTCAAGATCAAGTCGGCGCCGCTCGGCGACGGGATCACCGACCTCGACGCCCTACGGAAGGCGGTGTCCAAGCACACCGCCGCGGTGGTGATCCAGTACCCGACCTTTTTCGGCTGCCTCGAGGACGTCCGCGCCGCGGCCGACTGCGCCCACGAGGCCGGCGCGCTGCTGGTCGTGGTCGCCGACCCGATCAACCTGGGGCTGCTCACGCCCCCGGGAGCCTTCGGCGCCGATATCGTGGTGGGCGAGGGGCAGGGGCTCGGGGTGCCGATGAGCTTCGGCGGCCCCAACCTGGGGGTGTTCGCGGCCAAGCAGGAGCTGGTGCGACGGATGCCCGGCCGCCTCGTGGGGGCCACCGTCGACGTGGACGGCCAGCGGGGCTTCGTGCTCACCCTGCAGACGCGCGAGCAGCACATCCGCCGCGAGAAGGCCACCTCGAACATCTGCACCAACGTGGCGCTCTGCGCGCTGATGGCCACCGTCTACGTGGCGATCCTCGGCAAGCGCGGGCTCCGGAAGGTAGGCGAGCTCTCGACCGCGAAGGCGCACTACGCGGCCCGCGAGCTCGCGAAGGTCCCGGGCGTGCGGCTGCGCTTCGGCGCGCCGTTCTTCAAGGAGTTCGCGCTCCAGCTGCCGAAGTCGCCCGAGCGGGTGATCAAGCGGCTCATGAAGGACCGGCTCCTCGCCGGCGTGCCCCTCAAGGGCTTCGACCGCGCCTACAAGGACTGCCTGCTGGTGGCGGTGACCGAGAAGCGCACCAAGGACGAGATCGACGCCTACGCGGCCGCGCTCCGCGCCGCGCTGGCCTGAGGCCGCTATGCACGTCGCCAAGCCCGCCTACGACAAGCTGATCTTCGAGCTCTCCTCGCCCGGCCGCTTCGCCTACTCGCTGCCCGAGAGCGACGTGCCGGACAGCGATCCGACCGCGCTGCTGCCGAAGGAGCACGTGCGCGCGAGCGTGGCCGAGCTGCCCGAGGTCTCGGAAGTGGACGTGATCCGCCACTACTCGCGCCTCTCCCAGATGAACTACGGCGTCGACACCCACTTCTACCCGCTCGGCTCGTGCACCATGAAGTACAACCCCAAGATCAACGAGGACATGGCGCGCCTGGCGGGCTTCGCGCGGCTGCACCCGCTGGCCCCGGAGGCGGCGAGCCAGGGCGCGCTCCGGCTGATGCACGAGCTCGCGCGCGACCTAGCCGAGATCTCGGGGATGGACGAGGTCTCGCTCCAGCCCGCCGCGGGCGCGCAGGGCGAGCTGGCCGGGGTGCTGATGATCCGCGCCTACCACCTGGCCCGGGGCGAGCGCCGCCACAAGGTCCTGATCCCGGACTCCGCCCACGGGACGAACCCGGCCTCCACCGCGCTGGCCGGCTTCTCGATCGTGGAGCTCAAGTCCGAGGCCAGCGGCGAGGTGGACCTGGCCGACCTCGAGCGGAACCTCGACGAGGACGTGGCCGCGTTCATGATCACCCAGCCCAACACGCTCTGGCTCTTCGAGTCGAGGATCCACCAGATCACCGAGATGTGCCACGCCAAGGGCGTGCAGGTCTACATGGACGGCGCCAACTTCAACGCCATCCTCGGCATCACGCGGCCCGGCGACCTGGGCTTTGACGTGTGCCACTTCAACCTGCACAAGACCTTCACCACGCCGCACGGCGGGGGCGGGCCCGGCTCGGGCCCGGTCGGCATCAAGGCGCACCTCGCCCCGTTCCTGCCGACCCCGGTGGTGGTGAAGCGCCCCGATCCGAGCGCGGACGCCTACGCGCTCGACTGGAGCCGGCCGCAGTCCATCGGCAAGCTGCAGGCCTTCTGGGGCAACTTCGGCATGCTGGTGCGGGCCTATACCTACATCCGAACCATGGGCCCGGACGGGCTCCGCTCGGTCTCCGAGAACGCGGTCCTCAACGCCAACTACATCCTGAAGCGCCTCGAGGGCGACTACGATCGCTCCACTCCGGGCCCCTGCATGCACGAGTGCGTGCTCTCGGCGCGGCGCCAGAAGAAGCTCGGGGTGACCGCGATGGACATCGCCAAGCGGCTGCTCGACCTCGGCTTCTACGCGCCGACGACGTACTTCCCGCTGATCGTCGAGGAGGCGCTGATGATCGAGCCCACCGAGACCGAGTCCAAGGAGACGCTCGACCAGTTCTGCGACGCGATGATCCAGATCGCCCGGGAGGCGGAGACCGATCACGAGGTCATCCACCAGGCACCCCTGACGACGCCGGTGCGCCGGCTCGACCAGACGCTGGCCGCCCGCCAGCCCGTCCTGAGGTGGCGCCAGTCCCCATAACCCTCTCCCCCCCGGGGAGAGGTGAGGCGCCTCAGGGTGACGGGTGGTGACGACCTCCTTTCGCCTGCTGGTCACCGAGCCCCTCGACGGCGCGCTCAACATGGCGCTCGACGAGGCGCTGCTCCTGGGCCGCCTCGCCGGGAGCGCGCCGCCGACCCTCCGCTTCTTCGCGTGGGCGCCGGCCACCGTCTCGCTCGGCTACGGCCAGGCGCTCGACCACCGCATCGACGTGGCGGCGGCCGCCGCGCTCGGCATCGGGCTCGTGCGCCGGCCGACCGGGGGCAGCGCGATCCTGCACGAGGGCCCCGCGCTCGAGCTGACCTACAGCGTGGTCGCGCGCGCCGGTGACTTCGAGGGAGCCGACGATCTGCTGGAGACCTACCGGTGGATCGGCGTCGCGCTGGCCGCGGGGCTGCGCCGGCTCTCGGCGCCGGTCGAGATGGTGCCGGTGCAGCCTTCCGATCCGACGTCGATGCCGGCCTTCTGCTTCGCCCGCACCGGCTCCTACGAGCTCGAGGCGGGCGGGCTCAAGGTGGTGGGCAGCGCGCAGCGCCGGCAGGGCACGGCCTTCCTCCAGCACGGCGCGGTCATGCTGGGCGCGGCCCCCGAGCGCCTGCGCCGCGTCTTCCCGACCGAGCGCGACCCGCTGGCCGGCATGACCACGCTCGAGGCGGTGCTCGGTCGCCGGCCGGGCTTCGACGAGACCATGACCGCGCTGACCGAGGGCTTCCGCGGAGCGCACCGGCTCGACCTGTCGCCCGGCGGCCTGGCCGCCGAGGAGATGGAGCGGGCCGAGGCGCTCGTGCGCGACAAGTACGGCACCGAGCGCTGGACGAGCGAAGGCCGCTCCATCGCGGCCCACACCATCACGACCGGCGGAGACGGCGGCCGAGGCCGCGCCCGGTGACGTTCGCCCGCGAGTACCCCGACGCCCCGCGCGTCGGCGTGGGGGCGGTGATCCTCGACGGTGACCGGGTGCTGCTGGTCAAGCGCGGCCAGCCGCCGTCGCAGGGCAAGTGGAGCATCCCGGGCGGCCTGGTCCACCTGGGCGAGCGCATCGAGGACGCGGTGCGCCGGGAGGTGGAGGAGGAGTGCGGCGTGCAGGTCCGCGTCCTCGACCTGTGCGGGGTCATCGACCGCGTGCGCCTCGCGCCCGCCGACGGCGGGGCGGCGCCGCGCGTGCACTACCACTACGTGATCATCGACTTCGTGGCGTCCATCACGTCGGGCGTGCCGCGGGCCGGCAGCGACGCGGCCGAGGTGCGCTGGGTGCCGATTCGCGAGGTCGAGGCGTACGATACCACCGACGGGCTCGCGGACATGGTGCACCGGGCGGTGCGACTCGGGCGGCCATCGCCGCTCGCCCAGGGAGGATGAGAGAGGAATGGATCTGGCGCTCGAGACCCGCAAGCCGGTGGAGACGCGGGCGGACGTGCTGGTGCTGGGACGACACGTCGGCGATGGGCGGCCGCCGGCCGAGGTCCTGGCGGTGGACCGCGCGCTGGACGGCCTGCTCTCGAAGGTCTCCGCGAGCGAGAAGTTCGAGGGCAAGCCCGGCCAGCTCGTCTACGTCCACACCGGCGGCAAGATCCCGGCCGACCGGGTGCTGGTGGTGGGCCTGGGCCCGCGGAGACGGGAGCGGGCGCGCGGCGACGCGGAGGCGGTGCGGCGCGCGGCTTCCGCGGCGGTGCGACGGGCCCGCGACCTGGGCGCGGCCACCGCCGCGGTGTTCGTCCCCGCCGACGGGCTCTCGCCGCGCGAGCGCGCGCAGGCCATCGTGGAGGGCGGGCTGCTCGGCACCTATCGCTTCGAGAAGTACCTGAAGGAGAAGAACGGCAAGTCGGTGCGGACCCTCACCGTGCTCGAGCCCGACCGGCGCGGCGCGGCGGGCGCGCGGGAGGGGGTGCGCCTCGGGCGGATCTGGGCCGAGGCCACGTGCGTGACCCGCGACCTCGTGAACGAGCCGGCCAACGTGGTGACGCCCTCCTTCCTGGCCCGGCGCGCCGGGGAGATCGCCCGCGCGGGCGATCTCAAGCTGCGGGTCATGGAGCGCGCCGAGTGCGCCAAGTTGGGCATGGGCGCCTACGTGGGCGTGGCCCAGGGCAGCGAGGAGCCGCCGGTGATGATCGCGGTGCGCTGGGACGGTGGCCGTCCCGACGGGCCGCGCCTAGCCCTGGTGGGCAAGGGCATCACCT
>DATJIR010000382.1:0-4110 GCA_035493135.1 Verrucomicrobiia bacterium | reverse complement strand
CGAGGTGGGCTCGGCCACCAGCCCCACCACCAGGGTCTTGGCCGCCGCGCGCGCCTCCGGCGCGCCCGCGCCGACCAGCGCGGTGAGCAGCAGCACCGCCATCGCCATCGCCTTCCGCCATCCTCTCATCGGGTGTCCTCCTCCTGCGGGGGCACTGCCCAGAACCGCGTCACCGTAGTCTCGGGTCGAGTGCGTCGCGCAGCCCGTCGCCCAAGAGGTTACAACCTAGCACCAAGAGAAAGATCGCGAGCCCGGGAATCGCGGCCACGTGCGCGGCCACCGTGATGAACTGCCGGCCGTCGGCCAGCATCGTGCCCCAGTCCGCGGTGGGCGGCTGAGCGCCGAGGCCGATGAAGGAGAGCCCCGCGCTCTCGGTGATCATGACCCCGATGTTCATCGACACGAACACCAGGATGGGCCCCGCGATGCCGGGCAGGATGTGGCGACGCAGGATCCGTCCCTCGCTGGAGCCGACCGCGCGGGCCGCCTCCACGAATTCCTGCTCGCGCAGCAGCAGGACCGCCGCGCGCACTCCGCGCGCGTAGAACGACACGTTCACCACCGCGACCGCGAGCATCGCGTTGACGAGCCCCGGCCCCAGCGCGGCCACCAGCAGCATCGCGAGCAGGATGTAGGGGAAGGCCATGATGAGGTCGATGCCGCGCATCGCGAGGTGGTCGGTCAGGCCGCCGTAGAAGCCGGTCGCCAGGCCGACCGCGGTTCCCGCGAGCATCGCGAGCAGGGTGGCCAGCACCCCCACCACCAGGGAGACCCGCGCGCCCCACACCACGCGGCTCAGGAGATCGCGCCCCAGGTGGTCGGAGCCGAGCGGATGGCCCGGGCTGAGCGGCGGGGCGAGGCGCCCGCTCGGCTGGGTGCGGTTGGGGTCGGCGAGGGGCAGCGCGGGGGCCAGCACCGCCGCGGCCACGACCGCCGCCACGATCAGCGCGCCGACCGCGCGCCAGCGGCCCCGCCGGCGGGCGGGCGCGGGAGGGGCCGGCGCCTCAGTGGACATGCCGGACCCGCGGGTCGACCACCGCGTACAGGAGATCGGTGGCGAGGTTGATCGCCACGTAGGTGGTCGCGATCAGCAGCACGCCCCCCTGCACCAGCGGGAAGTCGCGCGTGAGGATGGCGTTGACCATCATGAACCCGACGCCCGGCCACGCGAACACCGTCTCCACGTAGACCGCACCCGCGAGGAGGTAGCCCACCTGGAGGCCGAGCACGGTGACGAGGGCGACCAGCGTGTTGCGGAAGGCGTGCCAGCCGATCACCCGCGTCTCGGAGGCGCCCTTGGCCCGCGCGGTGCGCACGTAGTCCTGGGCGATCACGTCGAGCATGCTCGAGCGCGTGAGCCGCGAGACGATGGCGAGCGGCACGAGCGACAGCGTGACCGCGGGCAGGATCAGGTGCGCGAGCAGGTCCCGCGGGCCGCCGTCGCCCGCCGGCGAATACATGCCGGTGCCGGGCAGCCAGCCGAGCCGCACCGAGAAGCCGATGATCAGGAGGAGCCCGACCCAGAACGGGGGCATGCTGATCCCCACCATCGCGACGACCTGGGAGAGGCGATCGACCGGCGATCCCGGGCGCGTGGCCGCCAGCACCCCCAGGAGGATCCCGGCCGGGAAGGCCAGCACCAGCGCGCCGCCGGCCAGGATCAGGGTCGCCTGGAAGCGGCGCGCCAGCTCCGGCAGCACCGGCCGGCGCAGCATGATCGAGCGGCCGAGATCGCCCTGCGCTGCGCGCGCGGCCCACCGCCCGTACTGCACGATCATGGGCCGGTCGAGACCGAGCTGAGCCCGCAGGTTGGCGAGCTCGCCCGGGGTCGCCATCGGGCCCAGCAGGACCTGGGCCGGATCGCCGGGAGCCAGGTGCAGCGCGAGGAACACCACGAAGGAGACGCCGACCAGGACGAAGAGGGCAGAGAGGAGACGGTGCGTCAGGTATCGTCGCATGCGGTCGGCGCGAGTATAGAAGCGCCCGGCCGGCGTGGGCAAGGCGGCGAGCCCCGTGCCGCGCGTGCCCTCCCCTTGACAGGGTCGTTCGGCCGGCGCAGTATCGCCCCGGCCGCGACGGCGTCGTCCAAGCCCACAGCACTACCCAGGCGCACCAGCGATCACTGGGTCAAGGGGGGCAACATGGCGAACGAAGCCAGCAGCGAGCTCAGGGCCGACGTTCACAGCATCGAACCCATCCCGGAATCCGACAAGGACTCCACCGGCCCGCAGCAGATGTGGATCTGGGCCGGCGCCAACATCGCCCCCATCAACTGGGCCCTCGGCGCGCTCGGCATCGTGCTCAAGCTGGGCCTGTGGGAGACCATCGCGGTCATCGTGGTGGGCAACCTGGTGGGCTGCGCGATCTTCTCCGCCTTCACGGTGATGGGCCACCAGACCGGCGTGAACCAGATGGTGCTGAGCCGCTCCGCCTTCGGCCGGCGCGGCGCGTACCTGCCGAGCGCGCTGATGTTCCTGATGACGCTCGGCTGGATCGGGGTCAACACCTACTTCCCGGTGAAGATCGCGGTCGCGATCCTCGGCCAGTTCGGGATCCCCGACACGTGGCTGACCAACTTCGTGGTGGTGACGGTGGTGATGGTGGTGCAGGTGTTGATCGGCATCTACGGCTTCTACGCGATCCGCACCTTCGAGAAGTACACGGTGCCGATCACGGTGGTGCTCATGGCGGTGATGAGCGGGCTGGCCTGGACGCGCCCGGGGGTCGTGAACTGGGGCCTCACCTCCTCGCTCCCGCCCGCGGCCCACTTCGCGATGCTGTCCCTGCTCACCACCGCGATCGGGGTCGGCTGGGGCATCTCCTGGGTGACGTGGGCCGCGGACTACTCGCGCTTCGTGCCGCGGACCGTCCCGTCGTCCTCCGTGTTCTGGTACAGCTACGTCGGGATGTTCGTGCCCACGGTGTGGCTCGCCATCCTGGGCGCGACCATCGCGAGCACCACCATGGACACCGACCCGGCCAAGATGGTGAGCGCGGTGTTCGGCGGGGTCACCAGCCTGCTGGTGCTGCTGCTCGTGCTGCACGGCCCGGTGGCCACCAACATCCTGAACGTGTACTCCGCCGCGCTCGCCGCGCTCAGCATGGGGGTGCGCGTCTCCCGCACCGCGATGGCGCTGATCGCGGGCCTCGTGGGTTACCTGGTCACGATCTACTTCCTCTTCCAGCCGTCGTTCGCAAAGGCCTTCGACAACTGGATGATCAGCCTGCTGCTGTGGATGAGCCCGTGGGCCGGCGTGATCCTGGCCGACTTCTTCCTCGTGCGGCGCGGGCGGATCGAGGTGGCCGAGCTCTACCGGGATCCCGAGCGCAGCGCCTACGGCGACGTCAACTGGGGCGCGGTCGTGGCCTTCGTGGCCGGCCTCGTGGCGGGCTGGTCGGTGGAGGACGGCCTGGTGCCGGCGCTGCAGGGCCCGATCTCGACCAAGCTGCTCTACGGCGCGGACCTGAGCTGGCTGGTGGGCATCGTGGTGGCGGGTGGGCTCTACCTGGTCCTCGGCCGTCACGGCGAGCCGGTGGCGGTGCCGCAGACGATGCGCGGCGGCCGGTAGCACGGCCGGATGGACGAGTTCCTGCGGGCCGCCCTCGAGGAGGCCGAGGCCGGCTTCGCCGAGGGCGGCATCCCGATCGGCTCGGTGCTGGCGCACCGGGGGCGCATCCTGGGGCGCGGCCACAACCGCCGGGTCCAGAAGGGCAGCGCGATCCTCCACGGCGAGATGGACGCGCTCGAGAACGCGGGACGGCAGCCCGCCCACGTCTACCGCGAGTGCGTCATCTACACCACCCTCTCCCCGTGCTCGATGTGCAGCGGGACGATCCTGCTCTACGGGATCCCGCGGGTGGTCGTGGGCGAGAACCAGACCTTCATGGGGGAAGAGGCCCTGCTGCGCAGCCGCGGCGTGACGGTGGAGGTGGTCCAGGAGGCGCGGTGCCGAGAGCTGATGGACCGGTTCATCGCGGCCCACCCCACCTTGTGGGCGGAGGACATCGGGGAGTAGCGCGGGGCCGGGCTCAGCGCTCCCAGGGCAGCCGCGTGCTCTCGCTCCACGCGTCCGGGCGGATGCCGAAGGCCTCGATGAAGCGCTGCCAGCC
>DATJIR010000381.1:0-5811 GCA_035493135.1 Verrucomicrobiia bacterium | reverse complement strand
CGCGTGGGAGCGACCGTGGATCTGGCCGGGGGCGCGGCGCGGGCTCGCGTGGTGGGGGAGGGACGCGAGGGCACGCGGGTCGTGGCCATCGAGGCGCCGTGGCCGGTGCGGGAGCTGATGGAGCGCCACGGGCTGCCGCCGCTGCCGCCCTACATCGGCCGGCACGACGCGCCCAAGCCCGAGGATCGCGAGCGTTACCAGACGGTGTACGCCCGTGAGGACGGCTCGGTGGCGGCGCCCACCGCGGGCCTGCACTTCACGCCGGAGCTGCTCGGGCGGCTCGCCGGGCGCGGCGTGCCGGTCCACTACCTCACGCTGCACGTCGGACCGGGGACGTTCCGCCCGATCCGCGTTGGGCGGGTGGAAGACCACCGCCTCGAGGCCGAGCCCATCGACATCCCCGAGGCGACCGCGGAGGCGGTCGAGCAGGCGCGGCGCGAGGGGCGCCGCGTCGTGGCGGTGGGGACGACGACCACGCGGGCCCTCGAATGGGCCGCGGGCGAGGACGGACGCGTGCGCGCGCGCACCGGGCCCGCGGATCTGTTCATCCGGCCCGGTCACCGGTTCCGCGCGGTGGACGCGCTCGTCACCAATTTCCACCTGCCGCGCTCGAGCCTGCTGGTCCTGGTGTCGGCCTTCGCGGGGCGCGACCTGGTCCTGGCCGCGTACCGCCACGCGGTGGCCGCGCGCTATCGCTTCTACTCCTACGGCGACGCCATGCTGATCGTCTGAGGCATGGACCCCTTCCGCTTCGAGCTCGTCAAGACCGACGGCGCCGCGCGGCTCGGCCGCATGCTCACCGCGCACGGGCCGGTCGACACGCCGGCCTTCATGCCGGTCGCGACCCAGGGCTCGGTCAAGAGCCTGGCTCCCTCGGACCTCCTCGCCGCGGGCGCCCAGATCGTGCTGGCCAACACCTATCACCTGATGCTGCGGCCGGGACACGAGCTGGTGCGGGAGCTCGGCGGCCTGCACCGATTCATGGGCTGGGACGGCCCGATCCTCACCGACTCGGGCGGCTTCCAGGTCTTCAGCCTCTCGAAGCTGCGGCGCATCGGGGAGGAGGGCGTCGAGTTCCGCTCCCACGTCGACGGCTCGCCGCGGACCCTCACGCCGGAGTCGTGCGTGGCGGTGCAGCACGCCCTGGGCGTCGACGTGCTCCACCCGCTCGACGAGTGCCTGGCCCACCCGGCCACCGCGACCGAGACCGAGCGCTCCCTCGCGCTGACCGAGCGCTGGCTCCGCCGCGCGATCGCGGCGCACCGGGCCGCGGGCTCGCCGGGCGCCCTCTTCGGGATCGTGCAGGGCGGCTCCTACGAGCCGCTTCGCCGGCGCGCGGTGGAGGCGATCGGCGCCCTGGATCTGCCCGGCCACTCGATCGGCGGGCTCGCGGTGGGGGAGCCCAAGGCGGTCATGTACGCCACCACCGAGCTGGTGGCGGGGCTCCTGCCCGCTGACCGCCCGCGCTACCTCATGGGGGTCGGCAAGCCGCCCGACCTGGTCGAGGCGGTCGCGCGCGGCGTGGATCTCTTCGACTGCGTGCTGCCGACCCGGAACGCACGCAACGGCCAGGCCTTCACGCCCGACGGGCCGCTCAACATCGGCAACGCGCGCTTCGCCCGCGACGGGTCGCCGCTCGACCCGGAGTGTCCGTGCGAGGGGTGTCGCCGCTTCTCGCGGGCCTACCTCCGCCACCTGTTCGCGGCCCGCGAGCTGCTCGCCTACCGGGCGCTGACGCTCCACAACCTCACGTTCTACCTGGGGCTGATGCGCGACATGCGCCGGGCGGTGGCCGACGGAGCCTTCGGAGGCTTCCGATCTCGGTTTCTCGCGCGATACGGCGTAGAAGCCACGACGGACCCCGACTCCTGACCGGCATCGACGGGGTAGTCTGGCCCACCGGGCGCTCGAGCCCGCCGCGCGGCTGATACTCGAGCCTCAGCGATACGCCACGCTCGTCGGGTAGCGTCGCTTCGGGACCCGGGCTATGATCCCGCGCCATGGACCCGGAGCGAGAGGACACCGCACGTTGGCTGGATGAGGGGCGTGAGCTTCTCGGGATGTTGCACGAGCAGGTCGAACACCTCGCCCAGGACAACGAGCGCCTGCGCGCCGAGCTCGCTCGCCTCGACGAGCTGCAGGCGGTCATCGCACGCATCAACCGCGACAATGACAAGCTGCGGGCCGAGCGAGACGAGTTGCTTGCCGCCTTGCGCCGCATCGCCGACGTGCTGGAACACCTTCGGGAATCGCGCGGGTGGGGGCGAGACGGGTAGACGATGGCCGCCGGGACCAGCGGCTCCGCTGGGCTACGTGGCGGTCACCGTCGCCGTTCGAGGTCGAGGTCCACGCGCCTCAGTTGTTGGAGCTGGGCCTTCAGGCCGAGGGCTTCCTCCTCGTGGGATTGGAGCTGCAATTTGAGGTGGGTGGCTTCCTCCTCGCGAGCCAGAAGGTCGCCGAGCGTGGCCCGCCAGGCGCGGGCGTCCGCCCCCCAGCGGCTCTTCGGGAAGTCGGTCAGCAGCCGCGAGAAGGCGGCGTGGGCGGCGCGATCGTTCCGGAATCCGCTGGCCGGATCGGTCTGGAGCGTTCCGAGAACTGTAGTGCGCGTCGGCGCGCGCCACCAGCCGTTCAGCCTCCGACGACCCGCGCAACGAGGGCCCGCAGCCCGTGCTACAGCCAGCGGCCAGCAGCAGGAGGGCGAGGACCCCGAGCGCGCGTGTCGCACCGGCGAACCCACGGACGGGATCGACCAAGACGGCTACCGCGCGACCCGAGCGAGGATGAGCGTGATATTGTCCGGGCCGCCACGCTCATTCGCCAGTCTTACCAGACGATCACACGCGGCCGAGATCTCGGCTTCCGCGGACACGACGCCAGCGATCTCACTGCTCGAGACGGCGTTCGACAGGCCATCCGAGCAGAGCACCAGGACATCCTCCCCCTGCACGCGCTGACGGGTCATGGCAACGCTCACGTGCATCGCGGGCCCGAGAGCCTGCAGGATCACGTGTCGCTGGTTGCCGTGGGCTGCCTCGGTCGCCGTCAGCTCACCCGTCTCGACCAGCCGCTGCGCGAGCGATTGATCCTGCGTCAGTTGTCGGATCCGTCGATCGCGGACCAGGTACGCTCGACTATCGCCGACGTGCGCGACGTACACGGAGTCGCCCAGGAGACCCGCTGCCGTCGCGGTCGTGCCCATCCCGCGCAGCTGGGGGCGGGCCTGCGCGTAGGCGTGGATGTCGCCGTTGGCGGTCTCGAGCGCCTCCTGCAGGCGCTCCGCGAACACCCTCGGTTCGGTGGCTTTCTGGCGGGACGGCTCGGTCAGGTGCGAGTAGATGGTATCCGTCGCCATCCCGCTCGCGACCTCGCCGGCCGCCCGCCCGCCCATCCCGTCGGCGACCACCAGCAGAACGCCGCATTGGCCGACCTTCCGTTCGAGGACGACGGATTCTCGGAGCGCGCAGAGATCGGTCAGATCCGCGACCAGGAAGGCGTCCTCGTTGGCCGGCCGTGCGCGGCCCACGTCCGTTCTCCCGAAGACCGCGACCTTCACGGCGCCATGCTCCGCTGCACCTCGCCGATCAGTCGGCGAACTTTCGGCGCCGCCGCACACGAGCAGAGCGTCACGGACGCATCCAGGGCCACGAGGCGCTGGAACTCTTCCTTTGCGCGCGCCTCCTGGCCGAGGGCAGCGTAGGCGAAGCCGAGGTAACAGCGCGTCTCTTCCAGGTGCTTCAGGCGCGCCACGAACTCGTCCGCCTCTTCGAGGTCGACGAGCGCCCGCCGGAGCCAGGACACCGAGTCGGGGAAGTGGGCCGACACGTATGCCGCCTTGCCGCGGTTGAGCGGTGATGGGCCGTCCCCCGGGGCGGCCGCCTGACGAGAGCGCGCGGCGAACGCCGCCGCCAGCTTCCACTCGTCTTCCGCCCAGTCCGGCTTCCGCGCGCTCCGGTAGGCGTCCCCCATGGCGCGGTGGGCGCGCGCAAGCTCTTCCATCCGCAGCTCGCGGTCCTCGATCCGCTGCAAGTCCCAGACGGCACGATTCAGCGAGCGCACCGCGCCTTGGGCATCCCCCGCTTCGAGCTGGGTCAGGCCACGCTGCAGATTCGTGCGAAGCGCGCTCGCCGCTCCCGCCCACGCGTACTTCACCGGCGTCACGACGGTCTCCGCGGTCTTGTCCAGCGTCGCGCAGCCTCCGACCACGAGGCTGCACACACACGCCATCAGCCAGATACGTCCCGCGCGCCGCCTCATCGCACGCATCGCGCGGTGGCCTCAGTCACCAAACTGCCGTGAGCGAAAGTCATAGCTCAGCCGGACCGGGTGCTCCACGGTGTGCTGCTCGGCGACACGTACCAGGCGCTCCGGACTTCGGTCGCCCGCCTGCTGCAGCTGAACGCGATGCTCCCCGACCTCCACCCGCAGACATGCGGCGGGCGTCTCCCCGAGCAGGTGTCCATCGACCAGTACGTTGGCGAAGGGGACCGCGTTGACGCTGAGGCACCCATGTCGTTGGGATAGTCCGGCGGTCGCGGGCGCTTCGGCAGCGCGCGCCAACGTGACCGGACCTGCCGCGCGTCCCGCGGCCGGGCCTTCCTCACGCGGAACCGAGGCGGGAGTGCGTCGACCGGTCCTCTCCGGGCGGGGGATCGCAACCGACGCGTCCGAACTTCGAGCGCTGCCCGGGCGGTGAGCTCCGGTCGGGCCGATCGCTCTCGGATGAGCCGAGCCCTCGGTCGCCATGGCGGAGGAACGCGCGGGCGGCCGGACACTCCGCCAGGCCTCGGACGGGCCGCCCGAGCTTCCGGCGATGGCGAGGCCTGCCAGCGCCACGGAAAGTGCTCGCCGGCCGGTCCGGAGGGCCCCCCAGCCCGTAGCCGCGCCGTTGAGATCGCGGGCTCGGATCAGGGCCTGCGCCAGGGCGTGGGCGTTCGGGTAGCGCCGGTCGGGCTGCTTGCTCAAGGCTTGCCGGATGACCGCGACGAGCGCGGGAGTGACCGCGGCGTTGTGCTCTCGGGGTGAGGGCGGCTCGACGTGCGCGATGTCGTAGAGGACAGATGTCAGGTCCGACCCCGGGAATGCCCGCACCCCGGCCACCGCTTCGTAGAGCACGAGCCCGAGGGAAAAGACGTCGCTCCGCGCGTCGGCCACTCCGTCCATGACCTGCTCGGGTGCCATGTAGCCGGGCGTCCCGACCATGGTTCCGGTCTCGTTCCCATCCCGGTCGGTCCGCGGCGCAATGCTGAAGTCCCCGAGCTTGGCGAGACCGGTCGCGCTCACCAGGATGTTCCCGGGCTTGATGTCTCGGTGAACCACGCCGAGCGCGTGGGCGTATTCCAGCGCGTCACACATCTGGAGGACGATATGAATCGCCTGCAGGAGGACGAGCGGGCCTTCGCCGACGAGCTGCGCGAGCGTGCAGCCCTCGACGTATTCCATGACGATGGACGGCGTATCGTCCCAGATGACCACGTCGTAGATGGCGACGATGTGCGGATGATTGAGGCGCGCGACGGTGGTCGCCTCGCTACGGAGCCGCCGCTGGAGTTGCGCCCACTGCTCGACGGGTAACTCCGGAGCGGGCCCGAGGGTCTTAATGGCGACGAGTCGATCGAGCTCCGGATCGCGTGCCTTGTAGACGACCCCGGTCGCGCCCCGACCGAGCTCCGCGAGAATCTCGTAGCGGTCGATCCGATCGACTACGACACTGGCCACGGTGGGTTCACGAGACCGGCACGTCAGCGGGTGCCGATTCTGTCGCCCGGGTCGGCCGTGACGCTTGAGGCACGAGCTCATCGAGGAATGTCAAGC
>DATJIR010000380.1:0-71871 GCA_035493135.1 Verrucomicrobiia bacterium | reverse complement strand
AAGCGACCTCGCCTTCTATCTCCTGTGTCTGGCCTTCCTCGCGGCGGGACTGTGGCTCACCGCCAATCTGCTGCGCTCGCCCACGGGACGCGCGTGGGTCGCCATCCGCGACAGCGAGATCGCCGCGCAGTCGATGGGCGTGCACCTGGCCCGCTACAAGACCCTGGCCTTCGCCTACTCGGCGGGGCTCATGGGCGCGGCGGGCGCCCTCTTCGCCCACAAGATCGGCTTCCTCGCCCCCGACATCTTCAGCGTCCTGCTCTCGATCCAGTTCCTGCTCATGGTCGTGGTGGGCGGCCTCGGCAGCCTCCACGGCGCGCTCTACGGGGCGGGGTTCGTGGCGATGCTGCCGGTGCTGATCGCCCAGATGCGCGACACCACGCCCCAGTGGGCCGGCCACCTGATGGGGCTGTTCGGCAAGGACGCGGGGGCCGCCACCTACCTGGCGGTGGACCGCTTCGTCAAGCAGCCGGGCCTCGAGCCCGGCATCTTCGGCCTGATCCTGGTGCTCTTCATCCTGTTCGAGCCGCTCGGCATCTACGGCCGATGGCGCAAGATCCAGCTCCTCTTCTCGACGTTCCCGCTCTACAAGCGCGCCACCTTCCGGCGCCAGAAGACCTACATGCGCTCGGAGCGCCTCCGGTGACGTTCTTCGCGGCCCACGACCTCGGGGTGAGCTTCGGCGGCATCCGGGCGGTGGACTCGGTGTCCTTCGAGGTCGAGGCGGGCGAGGTGTTCACGATCATCGGGCCCAACGGTGCGGGCAAGACCACCATCTTCAACCTCATCTCGCGCATCTACGAGCCCACCGACGGGCGCCTCGTCTTCCGCGACGAGGACATCACCCGGGTGCCCCCGCACGAGATCGCCCGGCGCGGCATCGCGCGTACCTTCCAGAACATCGAGCTGTTCGAGCACGCCTCGGTGCTCCAGAACCTGCTGCTGGGCCGGCACGCCCACGCGCGGGCGCGCCTGCTGGAGGAGATCTTCTTCCTCCCCGGGGTGCGCGCCCGGGAGCGCGCCCATCGCGAGGCGGCCGAGAAGGTGATCGACTTCCTGGACCTGCAGGCCTACCGCGACACCCTGGTGGTGAACCTGCCGTACGGCGTCCGCAAGGTCGTCGAGATGGGCCGCGCGCTCTGCACCGAGCCGGCCTTGCTCCTGCTCGACGAGCCCTCCTCCGGGCTCTCCGTCGAGGAGACCGAGGACATGGCGTTCTGGATCCAGGACATCCGGACGCTCCTCGGCATCAGCGTGCTGATGGTGGAGCACGACATGAGCCTGGTCGGCGCGGTCTCCGACCGCGTGCTCGCGCTGAACTACGGGCGCGTGGTGGCCTGCGGCACCTGCCAGGAGGTCCAGGCGCATCCCGACGTGATCAAGGCGTACCTCGGGAGCTGACGCGCGTGGCCGAGGCGCTCCTCACCGTGAGCAACGTCGAGACCTACTACGGCCCCATCATGGCCCTCCGCGGGGTGAGCTTCACCGTGCCCGCGGGGGCCATCGTCACGATCCTGGGTGCCAACGGGGCCGGCAAGACCACCATCCTCAAGACCGTCTCCGGGGTCATGGATCCGCAGAAGGGCACCGTGACCCTCGACGGCCGGCCGATCCACGGCCTCGATCCGGACCGGGTGGCGCGCCTCGGGCTGTCCCACGTGCCGGAGGGCCGCGAGGTGTTCCCGCTCCTGACCGTGCGGGAGAATCTCCGGATGGGCGCCTACACCCGCCGGGACGCGGACGGGGTGGCGCGCGACCTCGAGATGGTCAGCGAGTACTTCCCGGTGCTGGCCGCGCGCGCCGCGCAGTACGCGGGGTCGCTCTCGGGCGGCGAGCAGCAGATGCTGGCCATCGCCCGGGCCCTGATGGCCCGGCCCAAGGTGATGCTGCTCGACGAGCCGTCGCTCGGGCTGGCCCCCAAGCTGGTCAAGGACATCTTCGAGATCATCCGGCGCATCAACCGCGAGCGGGGGGTCACCGTGCTCGTGGTCGAGCAGAACGCCAACATCGCGCTGCACACCGCGGACTACGGCTACGTGCTCGAGCTGGGCCGCATCGTGATGGAGGACTCCTGCGAGCGCCTGCTCGAGAAGGACGACATCCGGGAGTTCTACCTGGGCCTCAAGGAATCGAGCGTCCGCGGCACGCGGCGCTGGAAGAGGAAGAAGACATGGCGCTGAGGACCGAGCCCGGCCGCTCCACGCCCCGCGAGCCGATCACCGCCACCGTGCACGGCCAGGACACCCTGCCCCGTCTGTTCCGGCACGTGGTGCGGGAGCGGGGCGACCGGGTGGCGATGCGCGAGAAGCACCTCGGCATCTGGCGCGGGATCTCCTGGCGCGAGTACGGGCTGCGGGCGCGGCGAGTCGGCCTGGGGCTGGTGGCGCTCGGCCTCCGGCCGCGCGACGTGGTCTCGATCGTGTCGGACAATCGCCCGGAGTGGCTCTACACCGACCTGGGGGTCATGTCGGTGGCCGCCGTCCCCAACGGCATCTACACCACCGACTCCCCGCGCCAGGTGGAGTACATCGTCAACGACAGCGGGACCCGCTTCTTCTTCGCGGAGAACGAGGAGCAGCTCGACAAGATCCTGGCGGTGCGGGATCGCTGCCCGGAGCTGGTCAAGATCTTCGTCTACGACATGGAGGGCCTGCACGCGTTCCGCGATGACCAGGTCATGCCCTTCGAGGCGCTGCTCGAGCTGGGCGAGCGGTACGACCGGGAGCACCCCGACGCCTTCGACCGCCTGGTCGAGATCCCGCGGCCCGACGACCTCGCGATCCTGGTCTACACCTCCGGGACCACCGGCCCTCCCAAGGGGGCAATGCTGAGCCACCGCAACATCCTGTTCCAGCTCGGCTACGCCGACTTCGTCACCCGGCTGCACGAGGGCGACCAGCAGCTCTCCTTCCTGCCCCTCTGCCACATCGCGGAGCGGACCTTCACCGTCTTCTACCCGCTCTACACCGGCTCCACCGTGAACTTCGCGGAGAGCATCGACACGGTGCCGGACAACATCCGTGAGGTCGCCCCCGCCCTGTTCTTCGCGGTGCCGCGGATCTGGGAGAAGTTCTACTCGGGGGTGGCCCTGCGCATGCGCGAAGCCACCTGGCTCGGCCGGATGGCCTACGAGTGCGCGCTCGGAATCGGCCAGCGCATCGCGGAGCGGCGGATCGCGGGCCGGCCGGTGCCGTGGGCCCTCCGGCTCGCCTTCCGGGTGGCCGACTTCCTGGTGCTCGACAACGTCAAGCGCTCGATCGGGCTGCACCGGGCCCGCGGGGCCGCCACCGGCGCCGCCCCCATCGCCCCCGAGCTGATCCGCTGGTACATGGCGCTCGGGATCAACATGTAGGAGGTCTACGGCCAGACCGAGAACACCGGCCTCGCCACCGCGATGCCGCCCGACCACATCAAGCTCGGCACCGTCGGGGTGGCGCGGCCGGATACCGAGGTGCGCCTCTCCCCCGACGGCGAGATCCTGCTCCGGGGCCCCCACGTCTTCCTGGGCTACTACGGCAAGCCGGAGAAGACCGCGGAGACGGTGGTCGACGGGTGGCTGCACACCGGCGACGTGGGCACCATCGACGCGGACGGCTTCGTGCGGATCACCGACCGCATGAAGGACATCATCATCACCGCGGGGGGCAAGAACGTGACCCCCTCCGAGATCGAGAACCAGCTGAAGTTCTCGCCCTTCATCTCCGACGCGGTGGTGATCGGCGACATGCGGAAGTTCCTCTCCTGCCTGGTCATGATCGACCACGAGACGGTGGCCCAGTTCGCCCAGGAGCGCAACGTGCCCTTCAGCAACTTCGCGTCCCTCTGCCGGGCGGCCGAGGTGCAGGACCTGATCTGGGGCGAGATCGAGCGGGTGAACCGGCAGCTCGCCCGCGTGGAGACGGTCAAGAAGTTCCGGCTGATCGAGCAGCTCCTCACGCCGGAGGACGAGGAGCTCACCCCCACCATGAAGCTGAAGCGCGCCTTCGTCAACGTGAAGTACAAGGACCTGATCGACAGCATGTACGAAAGGAGCGAGTGATGAAGCGACTACTGACGATCGCGGCCGTGGCGGCCGCAGTGGCCCTGGCCGGGGTGGCCGCGGCCCAGAAGGACACCCGCGGGGTCACCAAGACCGAGATCGTGCTCGGCATGCACACCGACCTCTCCGGTCCCGCCGCGACCTACGGGGTCTCCTCCTCGAACGCGGTGAAGATGCGCTTCGACGAGGTCAACGACAAGGGCGGCATCCACGGACGCAAGATCCGCCTGGTGGTCGAGGACACCCAGTACCAGGTGCCGCGCGCGGTGCAGGCGGGGGCCAAGCTGATCAACCGCGACCGCATCTTCGCGATGGTGGCCGGGCTCGGCACTCCGATGAACAACGCGCTCTTCAAGGACCAGTTCGACGCGGGGGTGCCCAACCTCTTCCCGCTCTCCGCGGCCCGCTCGATGTACGAGCCCTTCCACAAGCTCAAGTTCTACGGGGCGGCCAGCTACGTGGACCAGGTGCGGGCCGGCATCCAGTACTTCGTGAGCAAGAAGGGCAAGAAGGCCCTGTGCGCGATGTACCAGGACACCGACTTCGGCAAGGAGGTGCTCGACGGCGTGCAGATGCAGGCCGAGAAGCTCAAGCTGAAGGTGGTGGAGACGGTCACCCACAAGCCGACCGACCAGGACTTCAGCGCCCAGGTCACCAAGCTCAAGGCGGCGGGCTGCGACCTGGTGGTGATGGGCACCATCGTGCGCGACTCGATCGTCCCCTACGCCACCGCGCGGAAGATCGGCTGGACCGACGTGGACTTCCTCGGCTCGGCCGCCTCCTACGATCTCTTCGTGGCCTCCGCCCAGGGCGGGGTGACCGAGGGCTTCTACGCCATGGGCCTCACCGCGATGCCCTATCGCGACACCCTCTCCCCGGAGGCGCAGGCCTGGTTCGATCGCTACAAGGAGCGCTACAAGGTCGACCCGAACATCGGCGCGATCTACGGGCACGTGGCCGCCGATCTCACCGTGACCGGGCTCGAGAAGACGGGCGTCGAGCTGACCACCGACAACTTCGTCCGGGCCATGGAGTCGATCCGGGGCTACCACGACATCTTCCACGGCCCCGAGATCAACTTCGCGCCCGACAAGCACCAGGGCGCCGACTCGTCGTTCCTCGCGGTGGTGAAGGGCGGGCGCTGGACGCGCCTGACCGACCCGCTGCGCTTCTAGACGGCTCCCGTCTCGCGGGAGGTGGCGGCGCCGGCCTCGACACCGGCCGCCGCCGCCTCCGGCGCTGGGCGCCCTGAACCTCGGGGCGAGCGCTTCATCCCGGTCAGTACACCGCCGCCGCCCGGTACTCGCCGAACACCTCGCGCAGGGTCCCGCAGATCTCGCCGATCGTGGCGTAGGCCTTCACCGCCTCCACGAGCGCCGGCATGAGATTGCCCTCCCCGGCCGCGATCGCCCGCACCCCGCGGAGGGCGTGGGCCACCCGGTGGGCGTCCCGCTCCTCCCGGAGCGCCCGGAGCGCGCCGCCCCGCTCGGCGGCCACCGCGTCGAGATGACGATGGATGTCCACGCGCACCGGCTCCTCCTCGACGAACCGGTTGACTCCGACGACCACGCGCTCGCCCGCCTCGATCTGTCGCTGGCGCTCCCAGGAAGCGTCGGCGATCTGCTGCTGGATCCACCCGGACTCGATGGCGGCGATCACGCCGCCGCGGCGCTCGATCTCGTCCATGAGCGCCCGCGCGCTCGTCTCGATCTCGGTCGTCAGCGTCTCCACGTAGTACGACCCCGCGAGCGGATCGATCACCTCGGTCAGGCCCGCCTCGTGGGCCAGCACCTGCTGGGTCCGCAGGGCCAGCCGGACCGACCGCTCGGTCGGCAGGGCGAGGGCCTCGTCGTAGGCGGCCGTGTGCAGCGACTGGGCCCCGCCGAGGATGGCGGCCAGCGCGTTGAGGGTCACCCGGATGAGGTTGTTCTCGGGCTGCTGCGCGGTGAGCTGGCTGGCCCCGGAGCCGGCGCCGGTGCGGAAGGCCCAGCTCGCGGGCCGCTCCGCCCCGAAGTGCTCACGCATGAGACGCGCCCACAGGCGACGGGCGGCGCGGAACTTCGCCGCCTCCTCGAAGAGATTGGTGCCGGCGGTGAAGTTGAACGCGAAGCGGGGAGCGAAGCGGTCCACCGCGATCCCCCGCTCGACGGCCGCCCGGGTGTAGGCGACCGCGTCGGCGAGGGCGAAGGCCACCTCCTGCACCAGCGTCGATCCCGCTTCCCGCATGTGATAGCCGCACACGTTGATGAAGTTCCAGCGCGGCAGGGACTCGGCGCAGTACTCGAGCACGTCCGTCACGAGCCGGAGCGAGGGCCGGGGCGGAAAGATGTAGGTGCCGCGCGCGAAGAACTCCTTGAGGATGTCGTTCTGGATGCTGCCGGAGAGCCGATCCCGCGCGAGGCCCTGGCGCTCGGCCAGGGCCACGTACATGGCCAGGATCGCCGCGGCCGGCGCATTGATGGCGTTGGCCGGACTGACCCCCGCGAGGGGGATCCCGTCGAAGAGGATCTCGAGATCGCGGAGCGAGCTGACCGGCACCCCCACGGTTCCCACCTCCCCCTGCGCCCGCGGATCGTCCGAATCGAGGCCGTGCTGGGTGGGGAGGTCGAAAGCGACGTTGATCCCGGTCACGCCCTCCTCGAGCATGTAGCGGAATCGCCGGTTGGTCTCCCGCGCGGTCCCGAATCCCGCGTACTGCCGCATCGTCCACAGCCGGCCCCGGTACATCGAGGGGTAGATGCCGCGCGTGAACGGATACTCGCCCGGGAACCCGAGGTCCCGGAGGTAGTCGGCGTCCCGCCCCGTCCCCTCGGCCGGCGTGTAGACCGCCCGCACGGTCAGGTCCGGATCGTGCTGGCCGCCGCGCGAGGCGTCCCGGTCGGCCCCGGTGGCGGGCCCGACCGCGACCTCCCACCGCTGCCGGGCCTGCCGCATCTCCTCGCCGGTCTCCCGATCGTCCATCACGGGCTCCCTCGCCGGGCGGTCAGAGACGATGACCGAGCGCGGCCGCGTCCTGCATCGCCTCGAACGCGGTGCGCGGCACCGAGCAATCCCCGATGTCGAAGACGGCGGGGCCGCCGGGGCGCGCCTTGAGCGCCTCGCCGAGATCCGCGGCGGGCACCATCGGTCTCGTCGGCACGACCAGGTCCAGGTCACGGAGCTTCAGGTCCTCCCCCGCCCGCCGGACCAGCGCGGCGTCGGGATAGAGCTGCTCGACGGTGGCGCCGAGGAGGATCGTCACGTTCCGGCGCGCCCGCAGGTCCGCGACGTGCTGCCACCTCGGTCTCACGCCCAGCTCCCCCGCCAGCTCGCCCCCGGGCTCCACGACGATCACCTCCGTGCCCCGCGCGGCGAGAACGTGGGCCACCCCGACGCCCAGCATGCCCCCGCCCACGACGAGCGCTCGCTTCACGGGCCCGGCCGCCCGCCCGAGCACCGTGAACGGATCCACCGCCGGGCTCCGCTCGATGCCGGGGACGGGCGGGATCCCGGGGCCGGCCCCGGTGGCGATCACGATCGCGTCGGGCTGGCGCGCGAGCACGTCGTCCGCCGTCGCCTCGACGTCGAGGTGGATGCGCGCTCCCGCGCGCGTCGCGGCCTCGGCCAGATAGGTCGCGAGCCCCGCGAGGTCCGCCCGGCCCGGCACGAGGCGGGCCAGCCGGAGCTGCCCGCCGACCTCGCTCGCCCGCTCGAGCACCGTCACCGCGTGCCCGCGGAGGGCGAGCACGCGCGCGGCCTCGAGCCCGGCCGGGCCGGCCCCGACGACCAGCACGTGCTGCGGCCGCGGCGTGCCCCGGATCGCATACTGCCGCTCCCGCCCGGTGTGCGTGTTCGCCAGGCAGAGTACCGGCTCGTTCTGGCCCAGCAGGTCGCTGCACTTCAGGCAGCCCACGCAGACGCAGACCTCGTCCTCGCGGCCCTCCCGGCTCTTGCGCGGCATCGCGGGATCGGCGTGCAGGGCGCGCCCCAGGGTCACGAAGTCGGCGTCGCCGGCCTCGAGGACGTGCTCGGCCACGCTCGCGTCGTTGATCCGTCCCGCCACGCTCACCGGGATGCCGACGTGGCGGCGGATCTCCCGCGCCAGCGGGGCCAGGCACCCCGGGGCCATCTCCATCGGCTGCACGATCCACGGCGCCGACTCGTAGATGCCGGCCGAGACGTCGATCAGATCGACGCCGCCCGCCTCCAGCCGGCCGGCGATCCGGCAGGCATCCGGGAGCGTGAGGCCGCCCTCCACGTGCTCGTCGGCGCTGATCCGGTAGAGGAGAGGCACGCGCTCGCCCACCACCTCGCGCACCGCCGCGATCACCTCGAGGGGGAAGCGCAGACGCCGCTCGAAGTCGCCGCCGTACTCGTCGTCGCGCCGGTTGGCGTAGGGCGAGAGGAACTGGCCCACCAGGTAGCCGTGCGCCCCGTGGATCTCCACCGCGTCGAACCCCGCGGCGATGGCACGGCGGGCCGCCTCCGCGAACGCGCGCACGAGAGCGCGGATCTCCTCGATCTCGAGCGGGCGCGGCACGTCCCCGCCGGTCAGGGCGGTGCACGGCACGGGCGACGGGGCCACCGGCTGGGTGCCGGTGATGGCGGCGGACGCCTCACGCCCCGCGAACTCGAGCTGCGCCCCGACGAGCGCGCCGTGCCGCTGGCAGGCCTCGATGAGCCGCCGATAGCCGGGGACCAGCTCGTCGTCGTGGAGGCCGAGCTGGTAGCGATGGTTCCGGCCGGCCGGGTGAACGTACATCGACTCGAGCAGGATGAGCGCGGCGCCCCCGGCCGCGCGCGCCTCGCAGTAGTCGATGTACCGGCGGCTCACCGCGCCGGTCGGGAGCGCGAGGTTCTTCTCCATGGGCGCCATGAGGATCCGGTTCCGGAGCGCCAGGCGACCGATGCGGCCGGCGGAGAAGAGGAGCGGGTACCTGGCCATATCAGCCGTCGGGCGCGGCGAGCCGACGCTGGCCGAACGCGGGCTCCCCGTAAGGCAGGGGCGGCAGCTCCCAGGTGCCCACCCCCGGCGGCCGGATATCGCGGTCCACGTGCACGTCCAGGACGAAGGGGGCGGCGGCCTGGAGGGCGTGCTCGAGCGCGCCCGCCAGATCGCCCGGGCGCTCCACGCGGATGCCGTCGGCTCCGCACGCGCGGGCCAGCGCCACGAAGTCCGGGTTGACCAGCCGGCCGTCCTTCTCTCGGACGAAGCTGGTCGCGATCTCGCGCTTGGCCAGCATCCCGAGCTGGATGTCGCGGATACCGCCGTAGGCGAAGTTGTTCCAGATGACCCACACCGCGGGAATGTCGTACTCGACGGCGGTGCAGAGCACGTCCGGGCGCATCATGAAGCCGCCGTCGCCGCAGACGGCCACGCACGGCCGGTCGGGCGCGGCCAGCTTGGCGCCGAGCACCCCGCACACCCCGAACCCCATGGCCCCGAAGCCCCAGCTGTTGAGCAGCGTCCGGGGCCGTCGGGCCGTCCAGAACTGGACGAGCCAGTTGTGGTGGACGCCGACGTCCGGAAGGATGATGCCGTCGTCCGGCATCACCGCGCGGAGCGCCTGGACGACGCGCTGCGGATGGATCGGCTCGACCTCGCTCTCCCGCTGGGGTCGGATGAACGCCTCCCACTGGGCGCGCCACCCCGCGATGTCGGCCAGCCAGGCGTCGCGCGCGGCGGCCCGAGGCGGCGCAGTCTTCGCCACCTCGAGAAGCTGGCGCAGCACGGTCCGCGCGTCGCCGACGATGCCGAGGTGCACCGGGTAGTTGCGGCCGATCTCCTCGGCGTCGATGTCGACGTGGATGAGCCGGGTCGGCGGGATGTTGAACGAGTAGCCCGGGATCCAGGAGCTGCTGGAGCGGTCGTCGAACCGGACGCCCAGCGCGAGGAGCACGTCGCAGGTGCGGGCGGCCTCGTTGGCGTGGAAGACGCCGTTGCGTCCGACGAAGCCCAGCGCCAGCGGATCCGCCATGTCCAGCGCGCCGAAGCCGTTGGGCGAGAAGATCACCGGGATCCGCAGGCGATGGGCGAGCGTGGTCAGCTCGTCCGACCCCTCGGAGAGGGTCACGCCGTGCCCCACGTAGATCAGGGGACGCCGCGCGGTCTGCAGGAGGTCGACCGCCCGCCGGATCGCCTCCGGGTCGCCGCCGCTGCGGGGGCTGATCCCCGCCCGCCAGTCGCCCGGCTCGGGGACTTCGACGTCCGCGGGCTCCTTGAAGACGTTGAACGGCACGTCGAGGTTCACGGGGCCGGGCCGTCCGCCCAGCATGGTGGCGAACGCCTGCCGGAGCGCGGTGGGCAGCATGTCGGTGCGCGTGGGCTGCCAGCTCCGCTTCACGTACGGACGGATGACCGACGGGAAGTCCGCCTGGAAGTGCCGGTACGTCTCCTGGAACGCGGCCCGGTTGAACTGCGAGGTCGGAACGTTGCCGGTGATCGCGAGGAACGCGGACGAGTCCATGAAGGCGCACGCGAGTGCGATGGGCAGGTTCGCCGACCCCGGCCCGCACGAGGTGAGCGTCGCGACCGGGCGGTGGGCCACGCGGAAGTACGCGTCGGCCATGTGTCCGGCGGTCTGCTCGTGTCGCGTCGAGATGGTCCGGATGGCGTCCGTGCGGTCGTAGAGGGCATCGAGCAGCCCCACGTTGCCGTGACCGCAGAGACCGAAGACGTAGGGGACCTTCTCCCGCGCGAGGTACTCGACGATGACCTCGCCGCCGTTCACGGTCACGCCCCCACGATCTCGGGTTCCAGTCGCACCGGCGTCGAGAGGGAGGCGGAGACCAGGCAGGCCTTCTCGCTCTTCTCGAGAGCCCGGAGCGCCCGGGCTCGGTCCGCCCCCGGTGCGAGGGCGACCCGCGGCCGGAGCACGATCTCGGTGAACCGGGTGACGCCGTCGGCGCGGTCCACCGTCCCCTCGCCCGACAGCGTGAGCGAGGTGAACTCGAGCCGGGAGGCCCGGGCGACCGCGCGGAAGGTGAACAGGAAGCAGGTCTGCACCGCGGCCATCAGCAGATGCTCGGGGCTCCAGGCGTCCCCCGGCCCGCCGAACTCCAGGGGCGGGGCCGACCGGAGGTCGGGCACGTCCGCGGCGGAGATCGTGGCGTGGCCGACCGGACCGCCGGTGAGCTTGACCTCGTAGCGATGGGGTAGCGGCTTCATGGTGGAGCGCGTCTCTCGGTCCATGGTCAGGTCCTCCAGTCGCGGAACACGTCGAGGTCGAATCCGTCCGGGTAGTTCAGATAGCCGGGCGCGTAGCCCTTGGTGTCGGTGACCCCGTACTGCCAGATGAATTCCTTCGTTTGCCGGTCGATCACGACGACACGCTCACGCAGATCGTCCGCCACGATGACGTCCCCCGTCCCCGGCAGCTCCCGCGCGAGTGAGGGGTGGTCGAGCATCTTCTCCCCCGCCTGCGCCTCGTACTCCCAGGTGACCCGTCGGCGGAGAGGGTCGAAGATGACGACCCGGCCCGGCTTGGAGAAGTCGGCCACGATCACCTGCCCATCCGTGGTCGGGAACGCGTCCGAGGGGTAGCGAACGCGCGGCGCCGGGACGCTCCAGACGACCTCCCCCGCGCGGGTGATGCGCGAGATCCAGGACCCCTGGATCTCGGTCACCAGGATGTCGCCGTTGTCCAGCGGCGTCACCCCATTCGGGTGGGCGAGATGGCGCGGCGGTACGTGGCGGCACTGGCCGGGGGTCCCCCACTCGGTCACGATCCGGTTCGTGCGCGGGTCGATGATGAGCACGCGGCAATTGCGGATGTCGGCGGTGATGAACGTGCCGTCCTCGAGCAGGTGAGCGTCGTCCGGGTAATTGAACAGGCCCGATCCGCGGCCCCTGACGTCGGGCGCTCCGTACGTCCAGGCGAGCGCCCGCTTGTCGTAGTCCACGATGTGGACGTCGTAGTTGTCCTCCTCGCTCACCGCGAGCAGGTGCCCGTCGGGCGAGAAGTTCACGTCCTCGTTTCCGCGGTAGATTCCGAGATCGGGCGACGGGAACTCCCACACGATGCGCCGGTCCGGCGTGACCTCGATCAACCGGTTGTTGCGCCGGTCGGCGATGACGATCGGATACGGCAGGGGCTTGCCCCACGAGGGCGCCGGAGCGCGTCGGGAGCCGATCACGGGCGGGATCGCGGGGAGCGCGACGCCGCTCCGCACCGCGCCCGCGCCGAGCATCTCCTTCGTCACCGGCACGCGCGTGCCGCCGCCGCCGGCCGCGGGCCGCGCGGCCCGGAGGGATCCCCCGATTCCGGCCACCATCGCCAGGAGCAGGTCGCGGCGCTTCACGGCGTCTTGCGCTCCGGGCCGACGCCGACCGGCGCCGGGGCCCGGTTGAGGATGAGACCGAACAGCCGCTTGAACTCCTCCCGCGGTCGGGCCCCGAAGAGCGGGTCGTCGTTCGCCTGAAAGGCGGCGTCGATCGGCTGCCAGTCCGCCGGGGTGAGCTTCCGCTCGGCCAGCGGCATGACGACATCCTCTTCCAGGCGCATGTGCCGCCAGTAAAAGTCGACGTACTCGCCGACCGCGGCGGCAAAGACGTCGACGGCCGCCGCTCCGCCCACCCGGCACCGTGAGAGCAGGTAGCGCAGGTCCCGGATCAGCTCCTCACCTCGCGCGTGATCGCCCTCCAGGACGTCGAGCGCGTGGTTGGCCTCGGGGGCGCGACGACGGAGCGCCGAGAAGAGGTGCTCGTCCTCCTTCGGGTGATGGAAGCGGTCCGAGAAGCCCTCGACGTAGTCCAGCATGACGGTGAAGAGCTCGTAGTCGGGCTCGTGGCCGCGGTCGCGGGCCTCCCGGGCCAGCAGATCCAGGCTCCGGATGACCGCCGACAGCGACCGGTGCTCTTCGCGGATGATCGACAGCGCGAGCGTCATGGCTCCTCTCCCCAGGTGATCACCGCCGCCGTCTTCCGGAACGGCGCGACCCACTCTCCGTCACGGCGCACGAGTCGCTCCCGTAGAAACGCGGCCAGATAGGCCCGGGCTCCCGGATCCGAGAGCCCGAGATACGTCATCCAGAAGTCGCACGCCTCCTCCAGGTCGGCGAAGGGCTGGTCCGAGCGGTAGACGATCTCGGTCACGCGGGGGCGGATGCCCCGCGCCCGCAGCGCGGTGACGAGGTCGTCGGCCCCGCGGCGGCGCGGGTACGGGCGGCCCAGCAGGATCGGGTACAGCTCGCGAAAGAAGAACTTGTCCTCCCCGCCCCTCGTCGACGTGAGGTCGCGGGCCAGGACCACGAGCCGCCGCGCGATCCGGCCGACCTCGTGGAGAAAGGCGGAGTCAGGCCGGAGCAGACCTCCCACGTGCGCGCAGAGCACGAGGTCGTGGGGTCGCACCTCCGCCTCGCCCCACGCCGCTTCCACCACCGTCACGTTGCCGAGCCCGGCCTCGGCGGCCCAGTCCCTGAGCCCGCCGGCCATGGCGGGCGACGGTTCGAGCGCGGTCACCGCGCGCAGCCGGCGGGCGAGCGGCACGGCCAGCGCTCCGCAGCCGGCCCCCACATCGAGCGCGGTCTCGCAGGCATCGAGCCGCGGGCCGATGGCGTCGAGCACGCGCGCGGCGTAGTCGCCGCGCTCGGCCGCCCGCCGGTACCAGCCCGCCGTCCGATCGGTCCAGAAGGCCGACCGCGCGGCGTCGGGCCGCGGGCGGGCGGCTCCGCGGCGTCGCGTGCCATCGTGAGCCCCGCGACCGGCGGCAGATCCGGTCCTCCGCACGTCAGCCGCCGAGCGCGGCGGCGAGACGATCCACCACCGCCTCCGCGCGCTCGATGGAGGCCGCGGGCCCTTGCTCGGCCTCGACCCGCTCGAATCCCCGGGCGACGACCAGCTGGGCCTGCGAATCGAGGACCCCGTCGCTCAGCGGCAGCAGCACCTCGTTCTCCTTGTCGATGTGGTCGCGCAGCAGGTGGACGTAGCGCCGCGCGGCCTCCCCGCGCCGATCCGGGTCGCTCGCGGCCATCGCCTGGATCAGCGCGCGGCCCTCGGCGTGCTCGTCGAGCATCACCCCCACCGGCCCGCCCGCGGCCGGGACGCCGGCGCGGCCCAGCGCCGGGAACAGATACTCCTCTTCCTTGGCGTGGTGGTTGCGATCGGCGAAGGCCCGCAGCCAGCCGAGCGCCTCCTCCCACCAGCCGCCCGGCAGCGGGAGCCCGGTGCTCAGCCGGCTCGCGGCCACCTCGATCAGCGCGAGGGCGCGCAGGATCACCCGATGCTCCTCCCGCAGCGTCTGGGTCGGGCTCGTCGTGGCTTCACGTTCCATGCGCACGCCTCCTTTCTTCTGCCGTACCCCGCTCCTCCGCGCGATCAGGGTCCGATCGATTGCTCCATGTGGATCATCGGGCCGTGGTGAAACCCCACCCGGGTGAAGAACTCCCGCACGTCGGCCTGCCCGAGGTCGATCAGGGTCGCCACCCGCTCGATCGCGCGCAGCTCACGGCCGCTGTCCACGAAACGGCGGAGGAGGGCCTGGGCGACGCCGCGGCCGCGATAGGGCGGGGCCACCCCGATCAGGTCGACCCATCCGGTGGGCCGGGCGATGCCGAACTCGGACTCGCCCACCCAGCCGAAGAGAAAGCCCACCGGTCGGCCGTCGGTCTCGGCGATCAGCGACATCCAGGGCGGACGGAGGACGGCGATGTCGAGCCGTCGCTGCCAGTAGTCCTTCCGGATCTGGCCGGACAGCTTCTCGTCGATCTGCACGATGGCATCCAGATCCGACGGCTCGATCGGGCGCACGTTGATGCCGCTCCGGCTCATGGCGGTCTCCCTCAGGCCGCGGCGGCCCGGCCCGTCTTGAGGAACCGCTGGCGGCCGAGGAGCGCGGCGCCGAGTGCCGCCGCGAACTGCGGGCCCTCCGGCACGTGCACGGGCACCCCGAGCTTGTCCCGGAGCGCCACCACCATGCCCTCCTGCCGGGCCACGCCGCCGATGAAGGCGACGGGACCGTCCAGGCCCACCCGCTTGAGCAGCGACAGCGCGCGATCGGCCAGCGAGTTGTGGATCCCCCGCAGGATGTTGTCGACCGTGACCCCCTCGGAGACGTGGTTGATGATCTCGGTCTCGGCCAGCACCGCGCACACGCTCGAGATGGCCTGCGGGCGCTCGGCGTGGAGCGACAGCGCCCCCACGTCGGCGATCGAGACCTCGAGATACTTGGCGGCCCGCTCGAGAAAGCCCCCCGAGCCCGCCGCGCACTTCTCGTTCATGTGGAACTCCCGGACCTTGCCCCCCTCGCGCAGGCGAATGGCGCGCGAGCACTGGGCGCCGATGTCGAGCACGAAGCGCGCCTCCGGGCAGACCGTCGCCGCGCCGCGCGCCCCGCAGGTGAGATCGGTGATCTGGACATCCCGGAAGGCCACCGCGTAGCGCCCGAGACCCGTGGTGGCGGTGTAGGCGATCGCATCCCCGAGGTGGCCCGCGGCCTCGAGGGCCGCCGCGATCGCCTCCCGCGTCACCTTCTCGAAGTCGGCCTTGGTCCGCACCTGGCCGCGCCCGCGCACCGCACCCGCCTCGTCCACCAGCACGCACTTGGTCGTGCCCGACCCGATGTCGATGCCCGCGATCACCATGGCTAGCTCCTCGCCGCCCCGGACGCCACCGTCTCGCCGCGAGCCCCGGCCCGCGCGCGCTCCAGCGCGAACAGCGCGGCCCCCAGGGCCCCCATGTAGTGGCCCTCCTCGCTGACGTTGATCGGCTTGCCCAGCACCTCCTCGAGGGCCCGCACCATGCCGGTGTTCCGCGACACCCCGCCGGTGAACGTGATCTCGTCCTCGACGCCGACCCGACGGACCAGCGACATGGTCCGGGTCGCGATCGCCTTGTGGACGCCGCCCAGGATGTCCTCGATGGTCTTGCGCTGGGCCAGGTACGACATGATGTCGGACTCCACGAACACCGTGCAGACCGAGGTGAGCCGGACGGGGGTCGTCGCCCGGAGCGCCAGCGGCCCGATCTCGTCGAGCCCGACGCCGGTGACGTCGGCCGCGGCGGACAGGAAGCGCCCCGTACCGGCCGCGCACTTGTCGTTCATCGAGAAGTCGATGACGGAGCCGTCGGCGCCCACCTTGATCGCCTTGGTGTCCTGGCCGCCCATGTCGATGACGGTCCGCGTCGCCGGGAACAGCGAGTGGGCGCCCCGCGCGTGGCACGTGATCTCCGTGATCTGGGCGTCGCCGAAGGTGACCTTGTAGCGGCCGTAGCCGGTGCCCACGACGTAGCCCACCGTCTCCCGTGCGAGCCCCGCGGCCCGGCAGGCCTCGAGGAAGGCGTTCTCCGCCGCGCGCGACACGTTGGCGCCGGTGGCGATCAGCGCCCGCGCCACGATGCGCCGGCTCTCGTCGACGATCACCGCCTTGGTCTGGGTGGACCCCACGTCGACGCCGGCGCCGTGGATCATGACGACCTCCTCTTCGCGAGGGCGATGGTGAGGGTGATCGGGCGGAGCTGGCCGGCCACCCGGATCAGGCGGGCCTTGGCCCAGGCCTGGCCGATGATGAGCAGCGCGCCCGCGAGCGCGAGCACCGGCCCCGCGGTGGCGGGCGTGGCCAGCGCCAGCAGACCGAGCAGCACGGGCAGCCCGTAGCCCGCCCCGTCGATGACGAGCGCCGAGCCGGTCGCGCGGAGCGGGGCGACGGCCCGAACGAACGAGTCCTCGGACGTCCACACGAGGTAGCGGCCCCACGCGACGAACGCCGCCGCCACCAGCGCCACCCCCACGCCGACCGTCGTGGGGGTGAGCGGACGCCCCGTGCCCGTCTCCACCAGCAGGTAGGCGCCGCCACCCGAGAGCAGGGCCGAGAGCACGAACAGCACCGGCACGATGGGGACGTCCCACGCGGTCACCCCCCGCGCGCGCCTCACGATGAAGCCCTGGGCGAGCGCGAGCAGGCTCGCCGCGACCACGGCCTGGGCTCGATGCAGGCGGAGCGGGAAGATGAGATCGGCGGCGACCAGCGAGACGAAGACGATTCCGATCAGCAGCTCGCGCGACATCCACGACGTCCGGAGCCGCGTCAGCACGCGTGGCCCCCGCCGGGGGCGACCGGCCTCGCCCGCCACCGCCGCGAACCCGGCCATCACGAGGACCGGCGCCACCCACGAGGCCACCGTCACGCCCGGCGAGCGCTCGAAGCCCGCCGCGAGCACCGCCACGACGTACCACCCGGCGCCGAGACCGCCCAGGACGAAGTTCGCCACCGCCGGCCAGCCCCAGAGGACCTGCGGCTGGGCCGGAATCATCACCCGACAACGCGCCGTCGTCGCGGTCGTCATGGCTCAGTCCGCGAGGTAGTACACGCGCGGCTCCGTTCCGCACTCGGGCATGAGGACCTGGGCGCGGGGATCCGCCGCGAGGCGGGCCACGCGGCTGTCGGGGTCGTCCAGATCCCCGAAGACGATCGCGCCCGCGATGCAGGCCAGCGCGCACATCGGGGTGGCGTCCGGATCGACCCCGGGCCGGAGGCCGCGGCCGACACCTCCGTCCACCCGCTCCTTGCAGAAGGTGCACTTGGTCATCACCCCGTGGCGTTCCGGATGGGCGCGGGCCGCCTCCGACGGCGTCGGGGTCTCGAAATACCCGCTGCCGGTGTGGACCAGATGGCGCGCCTGGTAGGGACACGCCATGGCGCAGTAGCCGCAGCCCACGCAGGCGTCGTCGTGCACCCACACGATGCCGTCCTCGCGCTGCCGCGAGGCCCCGGTCGGGCAGACCGGCACGCACGGAGGCTGGGCGCAGTGCATGCACTGCATCGGCAGGAAGAGGCGCCGCACGTCGGGGTACTCCCCGACCTCGCAGTCGGCGACGAACCGCCACGCGGTCTCGGCGGGCAGGCCGTGCTCCTGCTTGCAGGCGATCGTACAGGTCTGGCAGCCCACGCAGCGCCGCACGTCGACGGCCATTCCCCAGCGCGTCATGGCAGCGGCCGGATCGCGACCGGCACCAGATCGGCGCCGCTGCCGGTCGCATCGGTGAGCGCGAGATCCATGCTGGCGACCTGGTTGAGGTTCGGCATCCCCAGGTCCCGCGCGAACGGGGTGGCCCAGTGACCGAACTGCTGGAGAACCACCGCCACGTCGGGACGCACGCCTTCGCGCAGGATCGCGCGCCCCCGCGTCCGTCCGGTGCGCGATTCGATCTCGACGAGGTCGCCGTCCTCGATCCCGAGCCCGCGCGCGGCCCCCCGATTGAGCATCACGCCGAAATGCCCCTTGACGTGGCGGGCGACGTCGGCCAGCACCGGGAGCGAGACGTTCGAGCCCCACGAGTACTGCATGCTGCGACTGGTGAGGAGCCAGAAGGGAAACGCGCCCGGCGGCTGTCCCGGGAGCGTGACGCCCCCCTGCCAGATCGCGGGAAAGTCCCGCCACCCGGGCAGGGCCTGATACTCGTCGAGCTGCGCATCCCACCACGTGATGCCGCGCTCGTGAAGGCGCGAGGCCAGCTGCTCGCCCACCCGCTTGATCCGCTCCTGATAGGGAAGCTCGTAGCGCAGGCCCTGCGCCACCATGGCCCCGTGCAGGAAGTACTGCCTGGTCCGGAACGGGACGAAGAAGGCGCCGTGTTGCTTGAACCATTCGAGATCGCGCTCGACCGCACCGCGGCTCAGCGACCAGGTGGCGGCGCGGCAGACCCGATCCCAGATCTCGTCCGCGGTCGGGCGGATCGCATCCGAGAACGAATAGTCGTAGTCGTCGCCCTTGAGCGGGACCGTGGTCCCGCTGCCGCGGTTGAGCGCGGCCAGGTATTCCGGGAGGAGCCCGGTGCGGGCGGCCAGCTCGGTGGCGATGTCGGTGAGATCCCGGGCGGCGACGGGGGGCTTGACGACCGGCTGGCGCAGGGCCCAGCCGGTGTGCTGCCAGTACTGCTCGATGTACTTGGTGCCGCCGATCCGGTAGAGCTGCAGCGATTCGAGATCGGTGGCTTCCGGCAGGAGGAGGTCCGCGTACCAGTTGGTCTCGTCCTGGGTATAGGCGAACGCGGCCACGAAGGGAAAGCGCTCGAGCTGGTGCTCGATGCGTTCGACGTCCCAGTTGGAGATGGCCGGGTTCGTCCGGTAGATGATCCAGACCTCCGGCACGGTCGGGGCCGGCCAGGCCTCGGGCGGGCGGTCCATGAACAGCCACGGCAGGTGCGCGGGTCCCAGCGCCGCGGACCAGGGCGAGTGATCGGCCAGGGGGACGAGCGTGCGATACGCGTTGCGAATGTGGGGCGCCGCCTGCCACGTGCCCTTCTCGGTGGGGTTGAGCGGCTGCTCCATGAAGCCGTCGGGGCCCGGCCGCACCGAATCCTGGCGGTTCTGGGCCGGCCGGTTGAGCCTCACGGTGGTGCCCAGGATGCCGCCCGGGACCTCGAGGGCGCCCACGAGCGCGGCCAGCACCGTCCGGGCCCAGCAGCACTCGTAGCCGCCCCAGCCGTTGGTCACGGTCTTGCCGAGCAGCACCGCGACCGGCCGGTGGGGATACTTCACGCCCTCGACCGCGATCGTGGATCCGACCCGCGCGTGGCGGATGTAGTCACGGGCCAGGCGCCGGATGGTCTCCGCGGGCACGTCCGAGACGGACGCGGCCCACTCCGGCGTGTAGGGCCTCACGTGCTCGAGGAGGTGGGCGAACGCGGGCTTCACCCGCGCGCTCACGCTCTTCTCCGAGCCGTCGGCTCCGATCTCGATCCCGGCGACGACGTACTCGCCCTCCATCGCCGGGGTCAGGCAGTCCGCGTCGTCGAAGGGCACCGGGCCATTCTTGCCCGCGTCCCAGACGAGCGGCTTCCTCGTCTTGGCGTCGCGGAGATAGTAGCCGCCGGGACCGACGAGGTAGGGCGAGCTGGTCATGCGCTCGAGAAAGGGCATGTCGCAGACGGCCCGCCAGTCGTGCTCGAGCAGGATCACGTGCAGCAGCGCGAAGAGCACCGCCGCGTCCGTCTTCGGGCGGACCGGCACCCACTCGGTGGCCCCGGCGCCGGTCACCGAGAGATGCGGCTCGAGCTGGATCCACTCGAGGCCGCGGGCGCGCGCCTCCGCGTGCCGGAACACCCCGGTGACGCCGCCGGAGGCGTCGCCGTTGTAGCCGAAGGAGAGCACGAACTCACTGCGCGGCAGATCCGCCGCCACCGTGAAGGCCCGGTGCCAGAACTCGCCGTACAGGTGCTCCGAGTGGTAGCACTTGACGCCCTGACCGCTGCCGATGCCCTGGTCCACCGGGCCCCAGGCGGCCAGGAGGGCGGCGAAGGTTCCGAGGTAGGCCGGGGCGATGCCGCCCGAGCCGAGCGTCACGGCCAGGCGCGGATACCCGGCCTCGTCCACGAGCCCGTTGGCCCGCAGGCGGTTCAGGCGCGTCGCGAGCGTGCCGAGCGCCTCGTCCCAGGTGATCGGCTCCCAGCCGGGGTCCTCGTTGCGGCCCTTGCGGGGATTGGTGCGGCGCATCGGAGTCTGGACGCGGGCCGGATTGTAGAGCTTCTGGACCAGCGCGTAGGCGCGGACGCACACCGTCCCGCAGGCCGGATGCACGTCGGCCAGCTCGCTGTTCGGCTCGACGCCGACCGCCACCCCGTCCTCGACGAGGACCTTGAGCAGGTCCGGCCCCGCCACGCACTGGTAGCAGTAGACCGGGATCTTCCGGACGCCGCGGGCGGCGCTCATCTTAGGCGCTCCGAACGAGCTTCCGGTGCTCGAGTGACTCGAAGAACGCGTCGATGCGGTTCTTGATCTGGGCCTCCGCGTAGTAGCGCGGGTCCTCGAGGTCCGACTCCACCATGAGGGTCGGCACCCCGAGCTTCTGGGTGAAGTAGTCGCGCATGTCTCCCTGCCCGGCCGAGAAGAGCCGGCAGGACTTGATGGAGTGGATGACGAGCGCGTCGGCCTCCCACTCCTCGACGTAGCGCTTGATCTGCGCGTAGCGCGCGACGATGGAGCGGTTGGTGAGGTTCTCGCGCAGCATCTGCTCGGCGATGGACTCGAGCGGCCGGCGCGGGTCGTGGCGGAAGCCCCACTCCCAGATGCCTCCGACCGTGGAGTAGGTGGAAGCCACCGCCACCGCGCCCCATCTGGCGAAGAGGTTCCGGAAGTTCCGGTAGAAGGGATAGGGCGGCGGCCCCTCGACCACGGTGCGGAAGCGCTCCTCGCTCAGCGGCCCCAGGCCCTGGGCGACGAGTCCCTCGAACTCGGCCACCGCCACGTCGAAGAACTCGGCCGCCTCCCGCGTGCCCCGCAGGACGTTGATCGGCCCCATCATGTTGATGGCGTCGAAGTACGCGTCGAAGGGCGCCGGGTGGCGCTTGCACAGCATCTTGGCCCGCGCGTACCCGTCCTCGGCCCGCGCCGCGTGGGTCAGGATCTCGCGCAGCTCGTCGATGTCGAACTTCTGGCCCGACACGCTCTCGCCGAGCGTGATGAGCTCGCGAAGCTGGCTCACCACGTACCGGACGTCCGCCGCGCTCGGCTCCGCGGTGCGGACGAACGGGACATCCAGGATGAACAGCTTGCTCCCGCTCACGTCGGCCAGATGCTCGAACCACTTCACGTAGACGTTGCAGCCCACGTAGTTGCAGACGGTGATGGTCGGGAACGGGATGGGCTTGCCCGGCCCCATGCCGCCCTCCAGGAAGAGGCCGATGTCCGCCTTCACGTAGGCGCAGTTGTCGCTGGAGTATCCGGCCTGCTCCGCCTTCAGGATCAGGGGGAGGGACTTCTTGCGGATCGCGTTCTGCAGCGCGGTCACCTCCGGGAACATCGGCAGGATGTGGCAGGCGCGGAGGAGCTCCACGCAGTTGCCCGAGATCATCAGGGCGCCGGTCGGCCGGCCCTCGGCCTCGGCCCGCGACAGCTCGTCCATCCAGGCGGCCATGAGCCGTCGCGAGTGCTCGTGGACCTGGCCCTGGTACTGGCGTTCGGTGACTGCGGTCATGACCGCCCCCTCGTCCCGATCCCACTCCCCGGTGGGGGAGCGGGAGCCTCCGGTCAGTCGAACAGCATGGACTCCACGAACGTCTCGATCTCGTTCCGGGTCCGCTCGAAGGTCCACATCTTCTCCTCGAACTCCACCAGGAGGTGCGGGATGCCCTCCCGCTCCAGCCCCTGCTTCATCAGAACGTAGTCGAACAGCGCGGGCTCGCAGAACTTCGCGGGCATGAACACCACCGCGTCGGCCTTCGCGCGCCGCACCTTCTCGATGAGGCCGACGGAGCGGTGCTGCCGGCTCTCGTGGCGGGTCGACGAGGGGACGGCCTGGTTCACGTAGGCCGCGCCCAGTCGCTCGAACGGATCGCCCTCCCCCGCCACGTCGGTGGTGAACCAGCGCCAGCCCAGCAGCAGGTCGTCCTCGACGACGTAGCAGCCCGCCTCCTCCAGCACCTCCAGCAGGCCCAGCGGCGGCTGCTCGCAGAAGGCCCCCTCGACCACCACCCGCAGCCGGTCGCGGGCGCGGGCCGCACGGCGCGGGAGCTCCGCGAGCAGGACGTCGAGCCACGCGATGCCTTCCTCGGGCGGCACCAGGGTGCAGGCGCGCAGCACGGTGTAGAGCTCGACGGTGGAGAGCTTGTGGGGCTCGGCGATCCGCAGCGCGTAGAGCGCCCGCAGCCGGGCTCGCAGCGCGTCGTAGACCTCGATGCTCTTGGCGAGCGCGGCCGGGCTCGCCGCGAGGCCGAACGCGTCGACGAAGGCGCCCGCGAGACGCCGGAGCTCGGCGGCCGCGTACTCCACCACCGCGGCGGAGGTGGAGTTCTGGGGCAGGTGCAGGTACTCCACGAAGGTCCCCGGGAAGTTCCGCTGGTAGATGCTGCTGAGATTGCGCGCCACGTCGCAGATGTTCGAGAAGACGAAGCCGTCCACGCCCTTGACCTGGCCCTGGAAGCCGAGCTCGAGCGTGGACTTGGCGATGGAGCACACGAAGGACTGGAAGCGCGCGTCGGCGTGGGTCAGCTCCACCGACGTGCCCCCCCCGAGCAGCGACAGCGGCAGCATCCCCGCCGCGTGGATCAGCTCGGCCGGCGCCCACACCGGGTAGGCCGCCACCGCACGGCCCCCGGGGTGCTCGGCCTTCCAGCGCTCCGCCACCGCGCCCAGCGGCTGGGCGACGAGCTCCCGACTGCGCTCGACGATCTGCTCGGGCGTCATGCGGACCTCCTCACGGCGGAGCGCACCTCTCGCTCGGCGCCCGCCGAGCGCTCCAGGAATCCGTAGAGAAACAGCGCACCCACCTCGGCCGCGAGCCCGCGCGCGTCGTCGAGGGACCGGAGGAAGGGCCGGGTGGCGATCCCGTTCAGCATGCCCAGGAGCAGGTTCGTGGCCGAGAAGAGCTCGTCCTCCGAGCGGCGGTGCGGATCGAGATCGCGCAGGATGGTCAGCCCCCGCTGCAGGTAGGCCTGCCGCTTGGCCGCGATCTCGGAGCGGCGCGGATCGGCCAGCAGCTCGTGGTCGCGGTTGATGATCCGCAGCGCGTGCGCGTGGTGAAAGCCGAAATCGAGATGAGTGCGGATCAGGGCCAGCAGCCGATCCTCGGCAGTGCGCGCCTCGGCGAGATTTCGGTCCAGGTCCGCGATGAGCCGATCGAGCGACCGGTCGAGCACCAGGAACAGGAGCTCGTCCTTCTCGCCGACGTAGTGGTAGAGGCCGGCCAGCGATAGCCCCGCCGCGCGGGCGATCTCCCGCGTCGACGCCTGGTGGAAGCCGCGGCGCGCGATGACCCCGCACGCCGCGCTGACGATACCCTCGTACCGCTCGCCGATCGCCATTCCGAACCCCCGCCTGAACGATCGTTCGGTCAGCCCTACGCTAGAAGGCCTCCGCCCCGAACGGAATCGGGCGGCTGCCTCATTTTCCTAGTGCGATCGACCCACCTCCCCCGTCACTTCCTGAGGGTGCGGATGTGCTGGACGAATCACAGCATCGGCCATCGCGCCGGGGGCGGATATGACGCCGGTCATAGAGACGCGCCGACGCGGGGCACGATCCGACGGACCGGGCGTGGTCCGTCAGCGAGGCGGCACGGCCGGGCGCCCCGGCGTGCCGATCGCGGCGGCCAGGTTGGTCCCGGCGCACGCCACCGCGATCCAGACGAGAATGCCCGAGAGCGGGATCCACGATGCCAGCGAAGCCCAGCCGAGGCTCACCAGCACCTCCGCGCTCCTCAGGATGATCCCGACCGCGAGGCTCCACAGCGCCACCTGCCGCAGCCGAGGCCAGCGCACGGCCCGACCCTCGAGGACGGGAATGAGGCGGAAGACCATCGCGACCACCACGGACGTCAGGACGCCCACCGTGACCAGGTGGCGGACCACGTCGGCGAGCACCCGTGTCTCGAGCCCCGCCCAGGCCATCCCCACCGTCACCGCCGAGCCGACGACGGCCCCGCCGCCCGACAGCATCGCCATCCGGAAGATCCGAGACTCCACCGGGCTCCGGGCCACCATCGGGAGCGCATCTCGCGCCCGGGTCAGCACGCCGCCGAGCAGCATCAGCCCCGCCCCGCCCGCGAGGATGACGAGCTCGCCGAGCCGGGCCAGGGCCGCCGCGGTCTCGGCGCTCCAGTCTCCCGTCTCACCCGATGCCGCGATGCCGATGCCCAGCGCGAGGAGCCACGGCAGCGCGCGGGCCGGCCCCATGGGCGCGCGCCAGCGAGCGAGGAACATGGGACCGGCCCGCAACAGCACACCCAGGACCCAGCCGAGCACGCCACCGAAGAGCCCCATCACGTGCACGACGCGGAGCCCGGCGGTTGTCGGCAGGGGAAGTCCCGAGCCGAGCGCGCCGCCGCGAAGCCAGGCCTCGAGCGCGCATGCGCCCCCGAGCCAGAGGCTGCTCGCGGTGAGATGCCACCGGAGGAAGGCGAGCGGCGGCGGATCGAGCATGCCCCACACCCACCCGCCAAAGAGCAGGAACGCGACCGTCTGGACCAGCGAGGCCAGCCAGATCGCGGCGCCGAGATCGCCCGCGGTGCCGACGATGCGCAGCCCCAGGCCGCCGGCCTGCAGGCCCAGGATCAGCACGAGGAGCCGGCTCCGCTCCACCGGCCGGCCGGTGAAGCGAGGAAGGAGATGCTGGGCCACTCCCATGATCAGCGTCCCGAAGAACCCGAAGATCTGCAGGTGGGCGTGCAGGAGCAGCCATCCCGGCGGAACCGCCCGGGCTCCGAGGTACAGCCAGCCCAGCAGCCAGAGGCCGAGCGGGAGCCCTCCGACGAGGGCGACCGCGAACGCGAGAAGGGCGAAGGGCCGATAGGCGTGTGGGCACGCTCCTGTCCCTGCCGCTCGCCGGCCGATCAGGGGTCGCCGTCCAGCAGGCCCAGCAGGTACTGACCGTAGCCGTTCTGCTTCATCGGCGCCGCGATGCGCCGGATGTCCTCCGCGGTGATCCAGCCCATGCGCCAGGCGATCTCCTCCACGCACGCGACCATGAGGCCCTGCCGCTCCTCGATGGCCTGGATGAAGTTCGAGGCCTGCAGCAGCGAGTCGTAGGTGCCGGTGTCGAGCCACGCGATGCCCCGCCCGAGGCGCTCCACGTGCAGCTCCCCCCACTCGAGGTACGCCCGGTTGACGTCGGTGATCTCGAGCTCTCCCCGCGCGGACGGCTTGAGCCCGGCCGCGATGTCGAGCACGCGGTTGTCGTAGAAGTAGAGACCGGTGACCGCGAAGTTGGAGCGGGGCTGGGCCGGCTTCTCCTCGATCTCCCGCGCGCGCCCATCGGGCCCGAAGGTCACCACCCCGTAGCGCCACGGATCGCGCACCCGGTAGGCGAACACGGTGGCCCCGGTGGCGCGGGCCGCCGCCGCCTGCAGCGCGACCGGCAGGTTGTGGCCGTAGAAGACGTTGTCGCCCAGGGCCAGCGCCACCGCGTCGTGGCCGACGAACTCGCGGCCGATGATGAAGGCCTGGGCCAGCCCCTCGGGCCGCGGCTGCTCGGCGTAGGCGAGCCGGAGCCCCAGGTCGCGCCCGTCCCCGAAGAGCCGGTGGAACGCGGGGGCGTCCTCCGGGGTCGTGATCAGGAGGATCTCCCGGATGCCCGCCAGCATGAGGGTGGACAGCGGGTGATACACCATCGGCTTGTTGTAGATCGGTACGAGCTGCTTGCTGATCCCCCGGGTCGCGGGGTAGAGCCGCGTCCCGGAGCCGCCCGCGAGGATGATTCCTTTCATCAGGTCATCGTAAGCGGGTCGGCGAGACCCTGCCCCGGTTTTTTGGGGGGTGAGGCGAATCCCGCCCCGTGGTACCTTCTGGCACCGACCTTCCTCGGAGGTGAGCGATGCGTGTTCTCGGAGCGATCCTGACTCTCGTCCTCGTCACCCTGCTCGGCGCGGCCCCCGCCGCGGCGGTGCCGCCAGACGGCACGATGGCCATCGGCGTCCACGTGACCCTCGTCTCGCGCTGGCTCGATCCCGGCGAGACGGAGGCACTCATCACCCCGTTCATGGTGCTCTACGCGCTGCACGACGCGCTGGTGAAGCCCATGCCCGGGAACATCATGACGCCGAGCCTGGCCGAGTCCTGGACCGTGTCGAAGGACGGCCTGAGCTACGAGTTCGTCATCCGGAAGAACGCGCGCTTCCATACCGGTGACCCGGTCACCGCCGAGGACGTGAAGTTCACGTTCGAACGGTACAAGGGCAGCGGCGCGAAGCTCCTGAAGGAGAAGGTGAAGGAGATCCAGGTCCTCGCGCCGAACCGGGTGCGGTTCGTCCTCAAGGAGCCGTGGCCGGACTTCATGGCCTTCTACGGGACCTCGGCCACCGGGGCCGGCTGGATCGTGCCGAAGAAGTACATCGAGAAGGTCGGGGAAGACGGCTTCAAGAAGGCCCCGGTCGGGGCCGGCCCCTACAAGTTCGTCGCCTTCACCCCGGGCATCGAGCTGACCGTCGAGGCCTTCGGGGACTACTGGCGGAAGGCCCCGCAGGTCAAGCGGCTGGTCATGCGCTCCATCCCCGACGAGACCACTCGCGCCGCCGCGGTGAAGACCGGCGAGGTCGACGCGGCGTATCTCTTCGGCGGGGCCGTGGCGGAGGACCTGAAGCGCTCGCCCGGAGTCCGGGTGGTGGCCCCCCTGCTCTACGGCATGTACTGGCTGGATTTCCTGGACCAGTGGGACCCGAAATCGCCCTGGCACGACCGGCGGGTGCGCCAGGCGGCGAGCCTCGCCATCGACCGGCCGGCCATCAACCAGGCCGAGATGCTCGGGCTCGGCAAGCCGGCCGGCGCCTTCGTGCCCCCGGAGTTCGACTTCGCCCTGCACGTCGATCCGCCCGCCTACGATCCGAAGCGGGCCAAGCAGCTCATGGTCGAGGCCGGGTACCCGAACGGCTTCGACGCGGGCGACCTCACCCCGCTACCGCCCTACACCTCGCTGGCCGAGGCGGTCGGCGGCTACCTGCAGGCGATCGGCATCCGCAGCTCGGTGCGCACGATGGAGCGCGCCACCTTCTTCTCCAGCTGGCGCGAGAAGAAGTTCCACGGCCTGCTCATCGGCGCCACCGGCGCGGCCGGCAACGCGGCGGCCCGCATCGAGCCCTTCTTCACCAAGAGCGGCATCTACGCCTACGGCACCCGGCCGGAGATCGACGACCTCTTCCAGCGGCAGTCGAACGAGGGCGACCGCAAGAAGCGCGAGGCGGTGCTCCACCAGATCCAGAAGATCATCGCGGACCAGGTAATGGTCGCGCCGATCTTCCAGCAGGGCTTCATCTGGGGGGTCGGGTCGCGGGTCGAGCAGGCGGGCGCGGGCCTGATCCAGGGCTACCCGTACGCGGCGCCCTGCGAGGACCTGAAGCTCAAGTAGGCCGGGGCGGCCCTAGGCGTCGCGGGGATCTTCGCGGATGAAGTGACCGGTCCTCAGATCCTGCAGCGCCTCATCGATCTCGGCGCGGGTGTTCATGACGAACGGCCCGTGCCGGGCGATCGGCTCGCCGAGCGGGCGCGCCGCCGCGAGGAGGAAGCGCCCGCCTCCGGGCGCGCCGGCCGCCTCCACGAGATCGCCGTCGCCGAATACCACGAGCGCCGGAGCGCGCGCCGCGGTCCGCTGCGGGCCGAAGCGCACCTCGCCCTGGTCCACGTACGCGAACGCGGTGTGCCCGCGCGGCACCGCCTCGCGGAACGCGGCGCCGGCGGGCAGCGTCACGTCGAGGAACTTCGGCGCCACCGCGAGGCCGTCGACCGGTCCGGTGAGCCGCCCGCCGGCCGCCTCGCCCGCGACGACGCGCGCCCGCGCGCCGCCGTCGAGCGGGGTCTCGGGCAGGTGGTCCCCGGTCAGGTCGCGGTACTTCGGCCGCGTCATCTTCTCGCGCGCGGGCAGGTTGAGCCAGAGCTGCAGCCCCCCGATCCCCTCGGGCCGCACCTGCGGCATCTCCTCGTGGAGGATCCCGCTGCCGGAGGTCATCCACTGGATGTCGCCGGGCCCGATGCTCCCGTGGTGGCCGAGCGAGTCGCGGTGCTGCACCTCCCCGGTGCGGACGAACGTCACCGTCTCGATCCCGCGGTGCGGGTGGTAGGGAAACCCGGCCTCGTAGTCCTCGGGGCGGACCGACTCGAAGTGGTCGAGGAGCAGGAACGGATCGAGGTGGTCGAGACGCCGCGTGCCGATGCTGCGCCGGAGATGCACCCCGGCCCCTTCTACCACCGGTTCCGGCTTGACGACCTGGGCGACCGGGCGCGAGGTCTCGCTCATGGGGCGCCCGCCACCCTCAGACGCGCTCGAGGACGACGACCGGGATCTCGCGCGTGGTCCGCGCCTGGTAGTCGTCGTAGGGCGGCCAGATCGCGGCCATCGTCCGCCACAGCGCCGGCCGCTCGGCCGGGGTGGCGGTGCGGGCGCGCGCGGTGAACCGATCCGCCATCACCTGCACCTGCACCGTGGGCTGCGCGACGAGATTGTCGTACCACGCCGGATGCGCCGGGGCGCCGCCGCGGGACGCCACCACCACGTAGCGCTCGCCGTCGCGTCCGTAGATCAGTGGGGTGGTGCGCGCCTGGCCGGAGCGGCGGCCGGTCGTGGTCAGCAGGAGGGTCGTCACGCCCTCCCAGATGTGACCGTCCTGGCCGCCGGTCGCGAGGTAGCGGCGGGCATGCTCTTGCTGCCAGCCGGGCGGCCGGCTCGACGGAGCGGGGCGGGGCGTGGACATGGACGATACCTCCCGGCGCCAGTCTGCCACGGCACCGGGTCGCCTGCCACCCGCGCTCGGCGGACGATCAGGGCCGGCGGTACGGCTCCGGGTGCGCCGCGGTCGCCCCGCCGGTCAGCCACACGAAGCCGCGCAGGATGTCGGTCTCGGTGACGATCCCGATCAGCTTGCCGCCATCGGTCACCGGCAGCGCGCCGATCTTGTGGTCGAGCATCAGGACCGCGGCGGCCCGTGCGTCGCGATCGGGCCCGACCGTGATCACGGTCTTGGTCATGACCTCCCCCACCGTGAGCTTGGTCAGGAGGTGGTTGACCTCCCACACCGAGAGGCTCGTGGCCTGCGAGGGCAGGTTGAGCCGGATGTCCCGATCGGTCACCATCCCGGCCAGGAGCCCGTCGGGGCCGACGACCAGCAGGTGTCGGATCTGCTTCTCCACCATCATGTGCCGCGCGTCGAGCACCCCGGTTCCCGGCTTGACCGTGATGGGATTCCTCGTCATGAGCTCGTCGACTCGCATGGGGCGTCCTCCTCTCTCGGCCTCGCTCATACCGGCATGCCGCGGCGCCCGGGGCGCTCGGCCTCCCGCTTCTGGTCCATCGCCTCCGCGCGGATGTGCGCGCGGCAGGGCTCGCAGATCAGCTCGTCGCTCGGCTTGCCGCACACGAGGCAGGGCCGCGGCGGGGTCGGCGCGGCGGTCGCCGCGGGCGTGGCCGCGCCCGCCGGCTCGAGCGACCCGGCCGGCACGGTGAGGATCGGGCAGGGCGCGAGCCGCACCACCGTCTCGGCGACGCTGCCCAGGATCGCGTGGCTCCACCCCGTGCGCCCGTGCGTGCCGAGCACGACCAGGCCGATCCCCTTCTCGCGCGCGTAGTCGACGATGGTCCGCCCGGCCAGCCCGGTGCGGAGCGCGGTCTCCACCCGGAGCCCCTCGGCGAGAGCCTGTGCCGCGTGCGCGAGTCGCTCCGAGAAGGTCGACGGATCGGTGACCGGAGGCACCACGTGCAGCACGTGCAGGCGGGCCCCGGCCTCGAGGGCCATGGCCCGGGCGATACGGCCCGCCGCCTCGGAGGCGGGGGAGAAGTCGGTCGGGAAGAGAATCTCGGTGGGTCGCATGTCGGCCTCCTCGCTCACTTGACCACCAGCACCTCGACGGGCGAGCGCTTCAGCGCGGCTTCCGCGACGCTCCCCAGCAGGAAGTGGGTCACCGCGCCCGCGCCGCGCGCCCCCACCACCAGCACGTCCGCCCTCTCCGCGCGGACCGCGGCCAGTAGCTCCCGCAGCGGGAGACCGGTGCGCAGGACACCGCGCGCGCGCCAGCCGGCCTTGGCCAGCAGCGCCGCCGCCCAATCGACCTGGCGCCGGGCCACCGCCCGGCGACCCCGCTCCATCGCGGCCGCCTGCGCCGCGATCTGCGCGCGCATGGGCCCCGGCACGAGCGGCATCGACGGCAGCCGCACCGGCTCGACCACCCGCACGCACGTCACCCGGCCGCCCCGCGGCGGACGGAGCCGCGCGACGAAGGCGGCGGCCCGGCGCGAGTGGGCCGACCCGTCCAGCCCGACCACGATGCGGCGATAGCTTCGCGGAGCGGCCATCGAGCTCTCCTAGGCGTCGAGGCGCGCCCGCGCGTCCACCGCGATCACGCCGTCCGGGCTCGCCAGCAGGGGGTTGATCTCGATCTCCCGCAGCTCGGGGAGATCCACCAGCAGCTGCGAGAACCGGCTGATGATGCCGGCCAGCGCGGGGCGATCCACCGGCCGCTCGCCGCGGATGCCGCGGAGCAGCGGGGCGATGCGGAGCTCGTCGAGGAGGGTCGCCGCCTCGTCGGGCGAGACCGGGGCCAGGCACACCACGGTGTCGCCAATGACCTCGACGTAGATGCCGCCGAGCCCGACCATCAGGACCGGGCCCCACTGCGAATCGCGCACGCCGCCCAGCAGCAGCTCCTTGCCGGCCGGGGCCATGGCCTCGACGAGCAGCCCGCGGATCGTGGCCTGCGGCCGCGCCGTCGCGACACGCGTCAGCATGGCCGCCGCCGCCTCGCGCACCGCGCCCGCGTCGCGCAGGGCGAGGGCCACACCGCCCACCTCGGTCTTGTGGGTGATGTCGGGCGAGACGATCTTGAGCGCCACCGGGAAGCCGAGACGCTCCGCCGCGGCCGCCGCGTCGTCGGCGCTCTTGACCACGCGGCCGCCGACGCCGGGGATGCCGTAGGCGGCGAGCAGCGGCAGCAGCTCCGGCGTGCCGAGCTGGCGCGCCGCCGGGCCGCCCTGCTCGGCGAGCCAGGCGCGGGCCGCGGCCGGATCGACCGACGGCACGAAGGACCCCGGAGCCGCGAGGCGACGCTCGCCGAGCCGCGCCATGCCGGCCAGGGTCTTCACCGCGGGCTCGGGGAACGCGTAGCACGGGATGCCCGCCTCCTCGAGCGTGCGCACCCCGGGGGCCACGCGCGCGCCGCCCACGAAGGCCGCGACCACCGGGATCGACCAGCCGAGGGTGGCGCCCGCGATGGTCCGCGCCACGCTGGCCGCGTCGGTCGCGGCCTGCGGCGTCAACAACACGAGCATCGCGTCGGCGCTGTCGCTGCCCAGGGTGTGCAGCGCGTGGCCGTACCGGCGCGCGTCGGCGTCGCCCACCAGGTCCACCGGGTTGCCGAGCCCGGCAGTCGCGGGCAGCCCCTCGGCGAGGCGCCGGCGCAGCGGCTCCGCGGGCGGCTCCATGGTGAAACCGGCGGCGCGCGCCGCGTCCGTGGCGACGATGCCGAGCCCGCCGCCGTTGGTCACCACCACCAGCCGGCGGCCGCGCGGCATCGGCTGGCTCCCGAGCCCACGCGCGACGTCGAACAGCTCGGCGACGGTATCGACGCGCAGCGCGCCCGCCTGCCGGACCGCCGCGTCGAAGGCCCGATCGGAGCCGGCGAGCGCGCCGGTGTGCGAGGAGACCGCCCGCGCGCCCTCCGCGGAGCGGCCCGCCTTCAGCAGCACCACCGGCTTGACCGCGGCGGCCCGCCGGAGCGCGTCGAGGAACCGGCGGCCGTCGGCCACGCCCTCGATGTAGCCGGCGATCACGCGCGTCTCCGGATCGGTGGCCACCGCGTCGAGCAGGTCGCTCTCGTTGACGTCGGCCTGGTTGCCGAGCGAGGCGAAGAGGGAGAAGCCGACCCGGCGGTCGCGCGCCCAGTCGAGGATCGCCACCGCGAGCGCGCCGGAGTGCGAGACGAAGGCGATGCCGCCCGGATCGGGCATGCCGGGGGCGAACGTCACGTTGAGGCGCCGGGTCGGCCGGATCCAGCCGAGGCAGTTCGGGCCCAGCACGCGGATCGGCTGGCCCCGCAGCCACTCGCGCAGCTGCGCCTCCCGCCGCGCGCCCTCCCCGCCGATCTCCCGGAAGCCGGCCGAGATCACCACCGCGCCGCCCACTCCCTTGGCCACGCACTGCACGAGCACGGGCAGGACGTCGACCGCGGGCACCGCGATCACGGCCAGGTCCACCGGGCCGTCGACGTCCTGCACCCGCGGCACCGCGGCCAGGCCCTGCACGGTGCTCGCGCGCGAGTTGACCGGGATGATGCGGCCGCGGAAGCCGGCCGAGCGCAGGTTGGCGATGACGCTGCCGCCGACCTTGAACGGATCGCGCGAGGCCCCGATCACCGCCACGCTGCCTGGGTCGAGGAACGGAACGAGCGAACCGCTCACGCGTGGGACCTCTCGGCGATCGCCAGCAGCGCCTCGAGGGCGTCCGTGGCCGTGAAGACGCCCACCACCTGCTCGCCGTCCCAGACCGGGAGCGCGCCGATGCGGCGCTCGAGCAGGAGCCGCGCCGTTATCGTCATCGGCACCCCGCGACCCACGCCGAGCGGGCCCTCGCTCATGATGGAGCGCACCGGCGCGGAGAGAGCCGGCTCCCCCGACTCGCGGCCCACTATCCGTCGCAGATCGCGAATGGAGAGGATGCCGGTGAGCACCGGGCCGTCCATCACGAGCAGGTGGCGGACATCGGCGCGCTCCATCTGGGCGATGGCGGCGCGGATCGGGGTGTCCTCGGCCACCGCCATTGGCGGCTTGCTCATCCAGTCGCCCACCGTGCCGCCGCGCGCCCCGACGTCCGGCGTCATGGCGCTCAGGCGGGCTCGCGGACCGTGAGCACCGGGCACGGCGCGAGCCGGACCACCCGGTCGGCCACGCTGCCGAGCAGCACGCGATCGATCCCGCCGCGGCCGTGGGTGCCGATGACGACGAGGTCGGCCCGCTCGTCTCCCGCGAGCGTGACGATCTCCTGGTAGGCCACGCCGCTGCGGAGCGCCGCGCGCGCCGAGAGACCCTCGGCCCGCGCCTTGGCCACCCACTCCTCGAGCGCGGCATCGGCGAAGCTCCGGGCCGCCTCGAAGACCTCGCGCACCTTGGGCATGATGAACGGGCCCTCGCGGAACAGCGGGGCCTCGCTCAGCACGTGGGTCAGCACCAGTTCCGCGCCGGACATGCCGGCGAGGCGCTGGGCGAGGCGCCACGCTTCCTCCGAGCAGGACGAGAAGTCGGTCGGGACGATGATCCGGTAGAACATGGTGCTAGACCTCCCCGATCGGGATCATGGTGCCCCGCGCCGCGGGCGTCTTGGGCAGCGTCACGGTCAGGAGCCCGTTCTTGACCGTCGCGGTCACCCGCGCCGCGTCCACCGCCATCGGCAGCCGCAGGCTGCGGACGAAGGTCCCGCAGGCTCGCTCCGCGTGATGATAGCGCGCCTTGGGCTCCCGGCGCTTCTCCCCCGTGATCGTGAGCAGGCCGTCGTGCAGCGCGATCTCGACGTCCTGCCGCTCCAGCCCCGGCACCTCGACGGTCGCGACCAGGCTGTCCGCGGTCTCGGCGACGTCCAGGCTGGGCACCCAGTCCCCCAGCGCCGGTAGCTCCGTGCGCTTGACCCGCGCGATGCGATCGAGCAGCCGGTCCATCTCCCGCTGCAGGCTCTCGATTCCCGTCCACGGCATCAGCCCGCGCATCATGGTGGTCTCCTCCCTCCTCGAGCGTCACGCGCCCCCCCGGCAAGAATTGCAACGCGGGTGCCACGGGAGATCCTCATCGATTCGGTAAGTTACGGCCCGAGAGGTCGACGACTGCCGAGGCGGCCCCGCCTCGCTGTGGCGACGGCGCCCCAGGGCCCCTTGATGCGGCCCGGGCCTTGGCCCACAATGCAGCCGTTCATGCTCCCGCGCGCCGAGGCCACGTGACGAACTGGCTCGTCCGCCACCGGGTGGCTTTCGAGTTCGCGGTGGCCGCCGCCATTCTCGGGGCCATCGCGGTCGTCGCGGTCAGCGCCCGCCACCTCGTCGAGCAGTACGAGGCGATCCGGCGCAGCAGCGAGATCGTGGCCGAACTCGACAGCATCCGCTCGGGGGTCACCGACGCGGAGACCGGTCAGCGCGGCTTCCTCCTCACCGGGGACGACCGCTACCTGGCGCCGTCGCTCACCGCGTCGGCCGACATCGTCGAGTCCCACGTCAACACCCTCCGCAGCCTCGCGCCGGACCGTCCGGACATCGAGCGGCAGCTCGCGGGCCTGGAGACCCCGCTCCGGGACAAGCTCGAGGAGCTGCGCGAGAGCATCCGCCTGCGGCGCGAGAAGGGCGCCGACGCGGCCTTCCGGCTCGTCCTGACCGATCGCGGCCTCCACGCCAGCGAGCGGATCCGGTCGGTCCTCGGGGCGATGCGGGAGGAGGAGCAGCGGCGCCTCGCCGAGGCCACCGGCCGGGCCCAGCAGGCCCGCCACGTGCTCATCATCCTGGCCGCGCTCGCCACCGCCGCCCTGCTGGTGCTGGTCTTCCTGATCGTGGAGAGCGGGCAGCGCGCCCGCGAGCTCCGGCTGACCCGCGCGACGCTGCGCGAGCAGGTCGCCGAGCACGAGCAGACGACCTCGCTGCTCACCTCGCTCGTGCAGTCTTCCGACGACTCCATCGTCGGCCTGGACCTCGAGGGGCGCATCCTGACCTGGAACCACGGGGCCGAGCGGCTCTACGGCCACCCCGCGGCCGAGGTGCGGGGCCGCCCCGTCGACCTGCTCCTGGCGAGCGAGCGGCGGGCCGAGATGGCGGCGGCCCTCGATCGAGTGCGGCGGCAGCAGACCACCGAGCGGTTCGAGACCGAGCACGTCACGAAGGACGGCCGGCGGGTCCACGTCTTCCTCACCGTGTCGCCGATCCGCGACGCGCCCGACAAGGTGATCGGCATCTCGATCGTGGGCCGCGACATCGGCGCGCAGAAGGCGGCGGAGGAGGCCCTCCGCCGCAGCGAGGCCACCTCCCGCGCCTTCCTCGAGTCCGCCTCCGAGAGCATCGTGATCACCAACGCGGCGGGCGCCATCGTGCGGGTCAACGACAAGGCGGAGAAGATGTTCGGCTACGAGCGCGCCGAGCTGCTCGGCCAGCCGGTCGAGATCCTGATCCCGCGTCGCGCGCGGGCGGCGCACGTGGTCCACCGCGCCGGCTACCTGGCCGCGCCCCGCGTCCGCTCCATGGGACGGGGGCTCGACCTGGCCGGGGTCAAGAAGGACGGCACCGAGTTCCCGGTGGAGGTCAGCCTGAGCTTCGTGGAGACCGACGACGGCATCCGGGCCATCGCCTTCGTCACCGACATCAGCGAGCGCCTGGCGTTCCAGCGCGCCGCCCGCCAGGCCGACAAGCTCGCCGCCCTCGGCACCCTCTCCGCGGGCATCGCCCACGAGATCAACAACCCCATCGGCATCATCACCTCGCGCGTCGAGGTGATGCTGCTCGAGGCCGAGGGCGAGGAGCTGCCCGCCGAGATGCGCAAGGACCTCGAGGTGATCCTGCGCCACGCCCGGCGGGTGGCCTCGATCACGCAGGGCCTGCTGTCCTTCGCCCGCCGGTCCTCCGGGGTGCGCGCCCCGGTCGACCTGAACCGGGTCGTCGAGGAGATCCTGCAGCTCGTCCGGAAGGACATGGACCGCGCGCACGTACAGGTGACCCTGCGACGGGACGAGGCCCTGCCCGAGATCATGGCCGACGCCAACGCGATCGGGCAGGTACTGCTGAACCTGCTCACCAATGCCCGGCGGGCCATGCCGGACGCGGGCGGCGAGATCACCATCGAGACCGGCCACGACCCCGAGGCCCGCTCGGTCCGGCTGGTGGTCCGCGACACCGGGACCGGCATCGCCCCCGAGATCCTGTCGAAGATCTTCGACCCCTTCTTCACCACCAAGCCCGACGGCACCGGGCTCGGGCTCTCGGTCAGCCACGGCATCATCCACGATCACGAGGGCAGCGTGGACGTGGAGTCCCAGGTGGGCAAGGGCACCACGTTCACGGTGACCCTGCCGGTGGACGGCAGCCACGGCATCCTCGGTGCCGGGAGCTCGGTCCCGCTCCGATAGCGGCGGCCGGTCGCAGTTGGCGCGGCCTCAGTCCTGGCTCTCGCGCTTCGCTCGCCCGGTTCGCTCGCGATGGAGCGTGCGCGCGTGGAGCAGCAGGCCGAGCGCCACCCATAGCGCGATCACCGCCCCCGGCACCGCGATGAGCCGCGGCCAGACGAGGCCGAGGAGGGCCAGCACGACGAGCGCGACCCCGGCCCCGCCCAGGAGCCGCGCCTCGGCCGGGCCCAGCGCGCGGCGGCCGGTCACCGCGGCGCCCACCGCGCTGCCGATGCTGACCGCCCCGGCGGCGGCCCGGCCGGCGCTGCCCGGCCGCCGGGTCCCCCGGCGATGGGGCGCGGGCGCGGTCCGCACCACGCGCGAGCGCGCGGAGAGCGTGATCTCGGTGGCGCGCGTGAGGTCGTCGAGGTACATCCGCTCCATGGCCTGGGCGAAGCCCTCGTCCTCCACCGCCACGTCGAGCTCCCAGTTCCCGAACCAGGACTGGAGGTTCAGGTTGGTCGAGCCCACGCGCGCCCAGCGACCGTCGGCGACCGCGCTCTTGGCGTGCAGCATGGGCCCGTTCCACTCGTAGACGCGCACCCCCGCCTCGAGGAGCGGGCGATAGCCCGCCCGCGACAGGCCCCGCAGGATCCAGATGTCGCTGGCGCCGGGCACGAGCAGGCGAACGTCGACGCGGTCGCGGGCCGCCGAGCTGAGCGCCTGCACGTACGTCGCGGTCCCGACGAAGTAGGCGTCGGTGAGCCAGAGGGTCCGCCGCGCGGCCGCCGCCACCAGCTGGTCCAGCCGGTAGAGCGCGGCGGTGCCCGGCGCGCTCGCGATCACCCGCAGCGCCACGGGGCCGGCGGGCGCGAGGCGCTCGTGGGCCACGCGCGAGGCCGGAGGGAGCGGCGGGCCGGCCAGCGCCCACATCTGGGCGAACGCGTCCTCGAGCGCCGCGACCGCCGGGCCCCGCACCGCCACCCCGGTGTCGCGCCAGGGCTCGATCCCGCGCGCGGGATCGCCCACCCAGTAGCGGCCCACGCAGAGGCCGGTGACGAACGCGACCCGACCGTCGACCGCGAGCATCTTCCGGTGGTCGCGCCCCAGCCAGGCGAACGGGCTCGACAGGCCCGGCGGATTGAAGGCGCGCACCTCGACGCCCGCCGCGCGCAGGTCGCGCCAGAACCGCCGGCCGGTCTTGCCGACCGCGCCGAGCCAGTCGTAGATCACGCGCACCCGGACGCCCGCGCGGGCGCGCGCTGCGAGCGCGCGGGCGAACTCCTGTCCCGTCGCGTCGTCGTGGATGATGTAGCTCTCGAAGTGGATCGTGTGCTCCGCGCCCTCGATGGCCTCGAGCCACGCCGGGTAGTTCTGGCCCGCGTCCTTGAGCAGCCGTACCTCGTTGCCGGTGAGGAGGGGCGCCCCCGACGCGCGGGTGAACGCCTGCTCGACGACGGGGAGGGTCTTCCGGAGCTCGTCCACGAGTCCGATTATGCTACAGCCGCCGGCCCGCCCTCCGGGGCATACTCGGCCCGGAGGAGGTGACGCGATGGATGCCCTGCTGCCGCCTCAGATGGCGGAGCGCGCCGAGACGATCGGGGTGGCGAAGACGTCGATGGACACCCCGCGTCTCTTCGTGCTCGCGGTCCTGGCCGGCGCGTTCATCGCGCTGGGGGCCGTCTTCGCCACCACCGCGCTGGCCGGGTCGTCCGCCCTGCCCTGGGGGCCCGCCCGTGTGCTCGGCGGGGTCGCCTTCAGCCTCGGGCTCATCCTGGTGGTGGTGGGCGGCGCCGAGCTCTTCACCGGCAACAACCTGATCGTGATGGCGTGGGCGAGCGGCCGGGTGAGCACGCCCGCCCTGCTCCGCAACTGGACCATCGTGTTCGTGGGCAACTTCGCGGGGGCCGCCGCGACCGCGCTCGCGGTCTGCCTGGCCGGGACCGCCCGCGGCGGCGATGGCGCGTTCGGCGAGGCCGCCTTCGCCGTCGCGCAGGCCAAGCTCGCGCTCCATCCGGTCCAGGCGGTGGTGCTCGGGATGCTGGGCAACGCGCTCGTGTGCCTCGCGGTGTGGCTCGGCTACAGCGCGCGGACCACCGCCGACCGGATCCTCGCGATCGTGCCGCCGATCAGCGCGTTCGTCGCCGCCGGCTTCGAGCACTCGGTCGCCAACATGTACTTCGTGCCCTACGCGATCTTCGTCACCGCGCTCGATCCCGACTGGGTCCGCGCCCACGCGCCGGTCGTGGGCGCCGCCGCGCCGACGTGGAGCGCGTTCCTGGTCCGGAACCTGGCGCCGGTCACGCTCGGCAACGTCATCGGCGGCGCGGTGCTGGTCGGCGCGGTCTACTGGTTCGTCTACCTGCGGGGTCGACCGGCCTCGAAGCGCGCGAGCGGGCGCGAGCCCTAGGCGGGGACCTCGTCGCCGAAGATCGTCCCCACGCTGCGCGCCACCGTCACGCGCTCCCCGCGCGGGTCGACGAGGCGCGGGCGGGTGACGGTCTCGTCGATGGGCACGCGCTCGATCCGATCGCCGCGCAGGGCCACCATGCACCCGGAGTCGCCCTCGGCGAGCGCGGTCACCGCCGCGACCCCGAACCGGGTCGCCAGCATCCGATCGAACGGGGTCGGGCCGCCGCCGCGCTGCAGGTGCCCGAGCACGACGCAGCGCACCTCGAAGGGCACGAGGGACTCCAGCGCGTGGGAGACCACCGCTCCCACCCCGCCCAGGCGGATCGGCTCCGGGCTGTCCGCGACGCGTTCGCGCACCACCGGGCCTCCGTCGGGACAGAGGGCTCCCTCCGCCACCACCACGATCGAGAAGCGGCGGCCGCGATGGGCGCGCGCGACGATGCCGGCGGCGGCGGCCTCGTAGCGGAACGGGATCTCCGGGATCAGGATCACGTCCCCGCCCGCCGCGATGCCGGCCTCGAGGGCGATCCAGCCCGCCTGCCGGCCCATCACCTCGACGACCATGACGCGGTGATGGGCCGCGGCGGTGCTGTGCAGCCGATCGAGCGCCTCGGTCGCCACGCACAGCGCCGAGTCGAAGCCCACCGTGATGTCGGTGCCCGACACGTCGTTGTCGATGGTCTTCGGGATGCCGACGATCGGCAGGCCGCGGGCGGCGAGCCGGCGGGCGATCGTGAGGCTGCCGTCGCCGCCGACCACCACCAGCCCGTCGAGCCGGTGCCGCGCCGCGGTGGCCAGCACCGCGTCCGATCGATCCTCGTAGCCGCCGCCCGCGATCGGCACGCGAAACGGATCGTCGCGGTTGGAGGCGCCGAGCATGGTGCCGCCCTGCACGAGAATGCCGGCCACGTCGTCGAAGCCGAGCGGACGGGCGCGGTCCGCGAGCAGCCCGGCGAAGCCGTCGAGGAAGCCGGTCACCCGCAGCTCGTGCCGGTGCTCCGCGGTCTTCACCACCGCGCGCACCGCCGCGTTCATCCCGGGGCAGTCGCCCCCCGCGGTCAGGACCCCGATGTGGCGTGGGCGCGCCATGCCCGCCTGCTCAGCCGCGCCGGGGTCTCCGGATCACCGCAGCGATCCGAGGTAGGCGGCCAGGGCCTTCACCTCGGCCTCGGTCAGCTTGAGCTTGGGCATGTGCTGCCGCGGCTTCTGCTGCGAGGGGTCGCGCAGCCACGCCCCGAGATACGCCTCGTCGTGCTTCGCGCCGATCCGGGAGAGGTCCGTCGCGATCGGCGTGCCCGTCTTGCCCACGGTGTGGCAGCCGTAGCAGCCCTGGTCCTTGAAGACGCCCTGCCCCCGGGCCACCAGCGCGCCGTCTTGCGCCTCGGCGCCGGCGGCCAGCAAGAGCATCAGCAGCATTCCCTTGATCACGGAACGACCTCCTGGCTGGCCTGACAATGCACACAGCAGCGCGTCGCGGGCACCGCCCGCAGCCGCGCGAGCGCGATGGGCTCGCGGCAGCTCTCACACACGCCGTACGCGCCCGACCCGAGCCGGCGCAGCGCGGCCGCCACCTCGTCGAGCTCGCGCTTCTCCTGACCCGCCAGCCGCGACATCAGCGTGGCGATCGAGCGGGCCGAGGCGTGGTCTGGCGAGTCGCCGGGTCCCGGCGCCTCGAGCGCCGACACCTCCTCGTCGCTGGCGGCCACCGTGCGCAGGAGGCTCTCACGGCTCGCGAGGAGCCGACGGCGGAACTCCGCGTGCAGGGTCGAATCGAACCGGGCATCCATCGCGCTCCTCCTCGGTTGGCCTTCTGGGAGAGGAGCGGGTGCAACGCGGGTGCCATGCGGCAAGGCTGAAGAATCGGGACGTTGGCGTCGCCGCCGCGCGGGCGCGTGAGGAGAACACGCCTCAGTCGGGGCCGGTGGGCCCCGATTCTAAGGCGATCGAGCGCGCCGTACGCGCGCGGGGGGCGGCCCCACCGGCTGCGGCTGATGTTCGACATCTGGGGCAGCGGCCCGGATTGAGCCGGGCCGAGACCTCACCCGCCGATCACGCCGCGGCCGGCGCGATGGCGTCCATCAGGTCGTTGCGGGAGACCATGCCGACGATCCGCTGCTCGTCGTCGATGACGGGCAGGCTCCGGAGCTTGGCTTCGGTCAGGTACTCGACCGCGGAGGCCAGCGAGTCCGTCGGACGCAGGGCCAGGATCCCGTGGGCCATGAACCGCGACACCGGCTGCTGCCAGATCCCGGGGTCCTCGAGGGCCAGGCACGCGACCCGCAGGAGGTCACCTTTGGTGACCATGCCCACCAGCCGGCCCTCGCGAGTGACGACCGGAAAGGCGTTGTAGTCGTACCTGCCCGCGACGTTACGGACCTCCGCCATCGGGATCGCCTCGATGATCTGCACGATCCCCCGCCTCATCACGGTCTCCACCGGAGCGGCCAGCGCGGTCGGCGGGGAGACCATCACGCGTCCTCCCAGACGTCCTTGAGATCGCGGGGCAGCTGCGCGCACACGTCGTCGGCCTCGCCGGGCGAGAGCTGCTCCTTGAGCGCCGCGAAGACGCCTATGGTGAGGAAGCGCGCCTCGCGAATGGTCTTGAGGCCCGCCTCCCGCCTGACCCGATCGTAGAACTCCTGGCGATTCATCTTGATCGGCTTGCGACCCGGCACCTCCCCGGCCTTCCACGCCTCCTTGAGCGGGCGCGGCAGCTGAGCGACCGCCTGCGCCGCCTCCGTCGGCAGGAGGCGGTCCCGCAGGGCGTGAAGGACGGCCGCGGACCCGATCTTGGCCGCCGCGCGGTTAGCCTGTCCCGTCTCGTCGATCACCCGCCGGTAGAAGCTGAGCGTGGTCATGTGGTCCCTCCAACTACTTCTTGAGGAGACCGAGGGCTTCGCGAGCCTTCTTGGTCGAGAGGGCCATGTCACCCTTCTTACACGCGGCCTCCGACTGACGCACGAGCGCGGTGGCCTGCTTCACCCGCGGCGCCTGGATGTCCTGCTGGCTGCGAGGAGCCTGGATCTCCTGCTGCCGCGGCGCCTGGATGTCCTGCTGGCTGCGAGGCGCCTGGATCTCCTGCTGCCGCGGCGCCTGGATGTCATGCTGGCTGCGGGGCGCCTGGATCTCCTGCTGCCGCGGCGCCTGGATGTCCTGCTGGCTGCGAGGCGCCTGGATCTCCTGCTGCCGCGGCGCCTGGATGTCTTGCGACCGGGCGCCCGCCTGGGAGCGCGGTGACTGGGTCTCCTGCGACCGCGCGCTCGCCTGACCGCGTGGAGACTGGATGTCCTGGGTCTTGGCCTGGGCGCTCTTGAGCGCAGCCTGGGCCTGGGCCAGCTCCGCCGGACATTGGTCCGCGGCGCGAACCACTGCAGGCGTCGTGAGCGCGATGATTCCGAGACCGAGCATGACAGCGACGACTTGCCTCATGGCTTTCTCCTTTTGGTAGATGACCCCGTGCAGAGGGATGCAATCCAAGTGCCACGCAACCCGAAGAAGCGTGCGCGGGAAAACGGGACCTTGGACGGAGCCGGTCTCGTCCGGCTGGGGCGGCTCGCTCCCGGTTGAGGCGGCGATGCCCCGCCGCCCCGCCTCAGCCCTTGATGTTGCCGATGGGCGCGAGCGAGACCACGGGGCGGGAGAGATCAAGGCGATGCAAGGTGTCGACCACCGCGGTGAGGTCCTTGTAGGCGAACCCGGCTTCCTCGGCCACGCCGGACTTTGACGCTGCGCGCACGACGATCCCGCGCTCCGCCATGCTCTTGATCAGGGTCTCGCCCCACACTCGACGCTTGGCCTGCGCGCGCGACATGGTGCGGCCGGCGCCGTGGGCCGTCGAGCCCCAGGTCTCGGTCATGGCGCGCGCGGTTCCGATCAGGAGCGCGGAGCCGGTCTCCATGGAGCCGCCGATGATCACCGGCTGGCCGACCTCCCGGTAGTCGGCCGGCACGTCCGGCTCGCCCGGCCCGAAGGAGCGGGTGGCGCCCTTGCGGTGCACGACCAGCTCCTGCTCCCGCCCGTCCACGACGTGGCGCTCGAGCTTGGCGGTGTTGTGGCAGACGTCGTACACCACCGAGAGGCCCAGCGCGCGGGCGTCCCGCCCGAACACCCTGGAAAACACTTCCCGGATGCGGTGGGTAATGACTTGCCGGTTGGCGAATGCGGCGTTGGCCGCGGCGGTCATCGCCCCGAAGTAGGCCTGCCCTTCCTTCGACGCGAACGGCGCGCACGCGAGCTCGCGGTCCCGCACGCTGATACCGTACTGCTTCATCGCCCGGTCGAAGATCCGGAGGTAGTCGGTGCCGACCTGATGCCCGAACCCGCGCGAGCCGCAGTGGAGCATGACGAAGATCTGGCCGGGGCCGTCCACCCCGAGGACGCGCGCCACGCGCTCGTCGTGGATGGCGCCCGGTCGCACCACCTGGATCTCCAGGTAGTGGTTGCCGGAGCCCAGCGTCCCGAGCTGCTCCATCCCCCGCTCGAGCGCCCGCGCGCTGACGTGCGCGGGATCGGCGCCGGACAGGCAGCCGCCACTCTCGATGTGCGCGAGGTCCTCGGGCCACGCGTAACCGCGCGCCACGCACCAGCCGGCCCCCTCCACCATCACCTTCCGGAACTCGGACCCGGAGAGCCGCACGAAGCCCTTCGCGCCCACCCCGGACGGTACCGAGCCGAACAGCGCCTCGATCAGCTGCGGCAGGCGGGGCCGCACCTCGGCCTCGGTGAGGCCGGTGCGCACGAGCCGCATCCCGCAGTTGATGTCGAACCCGATGCCGCCCGGCGAGATCACCCCCGAGTCGGCGCGGAAGGCGGCCACCCCGCCGATCGGGAAGCCGTACCCCCAGTGGCCGTCGGGCATGCAGAGCGAGGCGCGGACGATGCCGGGCAGGCATGCCACATTTGTGACCTGCTCGAACACGCCGTCGTCCATCTGCTCGAGCAGCGGGCCCGAGGCGTAGACGCGCGCCGGCACCAGCATGCCGGGCTTTGCCTCCGCCGGAATCTCCCAGATGCACTCGTCGACCCGCCGGGCCGCCCCGCGCAGGGACTCGGTGATCCTCATCGTCTCCCTAGATGTCGATGACCACCCGCGCGCGCCACCCTCCGTCGACGGGCTCGAGCGCGAACTGGTGGAAGGTGACCGCCTTGGGGTCGGCCCCCAGCGCGGTGCGCGGGGGATCGATGATTCCGCCCTGGACGTCGGCGATCAGCCGGTACGGCCCCTCCCCGGTCACCCGCACCGCGGCGTGCGGGAAGACCAGCGCGTCCCGGTCCTTGAGGAAGATCATCTCCGACAGCCAGTCGTGGAGCAGCAGGTCGCGCTCGGCGGCCTCGAGCTCGATCCGCCGGTCGACGGTGATCGCGAGCGTGGCCGGGTCCACCATGAGGCGGGCGATGGCCGCCGCCGCGGTCTCGAAGAGGTCGTCGAGGGACTTGCCCTGGATCTCGACCGCGCAGTCGGCCAGCGCCACGTCCTCCAGGAACGTGTACCGCCCCATCTGGCGGTCAGCTCTCCGCCGCCTCCGCCATGATCGCCTCGAGCGTGACCTCCACCTCGCGGGCGACCTCCTTGAGTCCCGGCGTCGCGTAGAGATCGAGCATCGCGGTGGGCTTGATCGTGGCCAGCTTGGTGACGCCGCCTTCCTCGTAGACCGAGATCCGGCACGGCAGCGCGGTGGAGATCTCGAGGTTGGTGTCGAGCACCTTCTTCGCCTGGATCGGGTTGCACACCTCGAAGATCCGGCACTCGCGGTCGAAGGACACGCCCTTCTCGGCCATCTTGGCCCGGAGGTCGTGCGTCCCCAGCACCCCGAACTTGTGGCGGGTCACCGCGGCTTCGAGATCCTTGGCGGCCCGATCCAGCGGCTTGCGGGATTGAACGACGTGCAGCATCGACATGAGCCTCCTCCTCTCGGTGCAAAGTGGTCCGCTCGTGACGGTGCAACGGAAGTGCCACCGCTCTTCTGCTACGGAATCCACGACTTGCCGAGACGAGCGCCCGCGCCGGCTGGGGAGCGCACGCCCCAGGCGGGACCGTGCCGCCCCGGCGGGATGCGGGCTACCCCCTCACATCGGATAGCGCCGATAGAACCAGCGCTTCACCACCTCCACGAGCGCCAGGTACACCACCACCATGCCGAGCAGCCCCGCGAAGAACGGCGGCGGCAGCGGCGTGAAGCCGAGCCACGGGGCCGCCGGCGTGAACGGGAGCAGGGCGCCCACCGTCGCGCAGGCGGTCACGCCCCAGACGAGCCCGCGGCTCGGGCGGCTCCGCCAGGGGCGATCGGCGGTGCGGATCACGAAGATCACCAGGGTCTGGGTGGCGAGCGACTCGACGAACCAGCCGGTGCGGAACAGGACCGGGTCGGCGTGGAACACCCCGAGCATCACCGCGAAGGTGAGGAAGTCGAAGGCGGACGAGAGCGGACCGAACACCAGCATGTAGCGCCGGATGAACGCGATGTTCCAGCGCTTGGGCTTCTGCATGTAGGTCTCGTCCACCTGGTCGGACGGGATCGGCACCTGGGAGAGATCGTAGAGGAAGTTGTTGAGCAGGATCTGCAGCGGCAGCATGGGCAGGAACGGCAGGAAGACCGAGGCGGCGGCCATGCTGAGCATGTTACCGAAGTTGGAGCTGGTGCCCATCAGCACGTACTTCATGATGTTGCCGAAGCTGCGGCGCCCCTCGACGACCCCGTCGTGCAGCACCGACAGCCGCTTCTCGAGCAGGATGATGTCGGCGGCGTCCCGCGCCACGTCCACCGCGCTCTGGACCGAGATGCCCACGTCGGCCGAGCGCAGGGCAGGGGCGTCGTTGATGCCGTCGCCCACGCAGCCGACCACGTGCCCGCGGGCGTGGAGCGCCCGCACGATCCGGTTCTTCTGGATCGGGGAGACGCGCGCGAACACCCGGGTCCGCTCCGCCACCGCCCCGAGCGCCGGATCCGACATGCGCTCCACCGCTTCCCCGAGAACGATCTCCCCGGCGTCGAGGCCGACCTCCTGGCAGATCTTCCGGGTCACCAGCTCGTTGTCCCCGGTGATGATCTTGACCTCGATCCCGTCCGCCCGCAGCGCACGCAGGGTATCGGCGACGCCCTCGTAGGGCGGGTCGAGAAAGGCGGCGAAGCCCACGAAGACGAGGTCCCGCTCGTCGGCGACCCCGTAGCCGGGCTGCTCGTCCACCACCCGGTACGCCACCGCGAGCGCCCGGTAGCCGTCGGCGCTCAGCCGGTGAAAGAGCGCCTGCGCGGCGGCGCCGGCCCCCGCGTCGAGCCGCCCGGCCGTCCCGGCGGTCTCGACCGCGGCGCAGACCGGCATGACGCTCTCGGGAGCGCCCTTCGTGATCAGGAGACGCCGCGCGCCGTCCTGGACGATCACCGACACGCGGCGCCGCTGGAAGTCGAAGGGGATCTCGTCGATCCGCCGGTAGCGTGTCACCGCCGGGTGCTCGTGGCGCAGGATGGCCTCGTCCATCGGGCTGCGCAGTCCGGTCTGGTACACGCTGTTCAGCGCGGCGAGCCGGATGACCGTCTCGTCGTCCTCGCCCCGCAGGTTGACGTGGCAGTCGACCGTGATCTCGCCGTGGGTGAGGGTCCCGGTCTTGTCGCTGCAGAGGATGTCCATGCTGCCGAAGTTCTCGATGGCGGCGAGCTGCTTGACGATGACCTTCTTGCCGGCCATGCGGACCGCGCCGCTCGACAGGGTCACCGACACGATCATGGGCAGGAGCTCGGGCGTGAGGCCCACCGCGAGCGCCACCGAGAAGAGGAAGGACTCGAGGAAATCCCGCCGCAGGAGCGCGTTGACCAGGAACACGAACAGGACCAGGAAGACCACCACCTGCAGGATGAGGAAGCCGAACTTGCGGGTGCCGCGCTCGAACTCGGTCTCGGGGGGCCGCCCGACCAGGCCGGCGGCCACCCGCCCGAACTCGGTGGCGCCGCCGGTGGCCACCACCAGCGCGGCGCCGATCCCGCTCACCACCGAGGTGCCGCGGAACACCCCGGTCACCGCGTCACCCAGGCCGCCGGCGCCGGGCGGGAGCGGCCCAGGGGTCGCCTGCTTCTCGCGCGGCAGCGACTCGCCGGTGAGCAGGGCCTCGTTCACGAAGAGGTCCCGGATCGAGAGCAGACGGCAATCGGCCGGCACCAGGTCGCCCGCCTTCAGGTGGATCACGTCGCCGATCACCACCTCGCGCACCGGGATCTCCCGCTCGACCCCGTCGCGGACCACGGTCGCGGTCTGCCCGACCTGCTGTCGGAGGCGCCGGGCCGCCTGCTGGGAGCGGTAGGCCTGCGTGAAGTTGAGCGCCACGCTCAAGATCAGCATGAGCGCGATGATCACCGCGCTGACCACCTGCCCGAACGCGGCCGAGACCACGCTCGCCACGAGCAGGATCAGGACCAGCGGGTTGGCCAGGTACCGGAGCAGCTCGCGGAGCGCCTCGAAGCGCGGCGGGGGCGCGAGCTCGTTGGGGCCCCGGGTCGCGAGTCGCGCGGCCGCCTCCGCGGCCGAGAGGCCCCGCTCGGTGCCGGCGGCGCCCGCGAGGGCCTGCTCGATGCCGAGGGCCCAGGGGGCCGAGACCGGCACCTAGTCGTCGCCCCCGTAGCGCACCGTGATCAGCGCGTCGATCGCCTCGCGCAGGTCCGGCAGCTCGCCGCGCCGCCAGCGCGTCTCCGCCTTGCCGAGCTGCCGCGCCAGCTCGAGGTCGGCGAAGACGTCGCGGACCCAGCGCGAGAAGTCGCCGCGCTCGGCGTGGTAGGCGAGCGGCCCCTCGGGCGCGGTGGCCACCACCCGCCGGAAGGCCTGCAGGCTGTTGGCCGATCCGAGGACCCGCCCATCGCGGCGATCCCGGAACAGGAACTCGCGGCCGGGGGGCACGTGCGAGTCCACGTACTTGGTCAGGTGGCGTACGTGGACGGTCTGGCGCGGCGCGGCCACGAAGGTCACCGCGGTGGCCCGGCCGCCCGGGTCGCGCTGGGCGATGAGGAACTGCCCGCGCGGCAGCCGTGGGAGCACGGCCGGCACCGCCTCGCTTCCGTCGAGGACCGGCAAGGCCGACCGGAGGAAGGCGAGCTCGTCGAGCGCGGTGGTCCGCGCGAGGACGAACACGTCCACCGCCTGAATGACGGCCGCGCACACCCACCGCGGTCGGTACGTCACGAAGCAGAAGCCACGGTCCTCGAGGCCGAGCGCGTCGCTCGCGATACCGCCGTCGTGCAGCAGGTAGTGGGCCTCGTCGACCAGGACCCAGTGCGGACGCCCCAAGCGCTGGCGCATCTCGCGGATGCGCCGGAGGGCTCGCTCGATCAGGACGACCTTCTCGGCGTGGGGCCGGGTGGAGAGATCCAGCACCGCGGAGGCGTCGGGGTTGTGCTGGAGGTGCTCGAGGGCCGCGTCCACGTCGCCCGCCTCCATCACCTCCGCCCACGCCACCCCGGGCAGGCGTGAGAGGACCCGGTAGTCCCCTTCCGGATCGATGACGCAGACCGCGTAGCGCGCCCCGACCAGCCGCTCCACGAGGGCGCCCGCGAGCCAGGACTTGCCCGAGTGGGGATCGCCGTGGATCAGCAGGTTGATCCGGCGGGCGGGGATCTTGATCGGCTCGCTGGTGGTCGCGCCCCAGCCGAGGGCGATCCGGTGACGCGGGGACTGCTGCACCGCGAGCCGGTCCTCGAGCACCGGCCCCACGATCGCGGCGCCGACGTCGTCGCCGGCGCCCCCCGGCAAGACCCAGTCGACGCGCTCGCGGACGACCGCGATGCTGTTGCCCGGGCAGGCGCTGAAGCCGCACGCGTCGAAGAGGGCGAGGTCGTTCTCGGCGTCCCCCAGGGCCAGCACGTCGTGCGGCGAGAGCTCGAGAAAGCGCAGCACCTGCTGGACCCCCGAGCCCTTGGACACGCCGGAGGGCAGGAGCATGAGGGCCGCGCGGTTCGGGATCAGGTCGCGGGTGACGCCGGCCGCGCCCAGCGCCTCGCGCACCGCCGCCTCGTCGCCGCGGCCGGTGCCGACGATGACCCGGCCCACCTGGTAGTAGATGCCCCGCCGCTCGAGCTCTCCGAGCAGCCGCCCGGGCACCGGGGGTCCCTGGTCGCGGATCATCGACGAGCCGGGATAGTAGATCACCGCGCCATTCTCGGCCACCACGCCGTCGAAGAGCTCCAGGCAGTCGCACACGCGCGTGAGCTCGAAGAAGGTGCGCCCGGTCACGAGCACCAGCCGGAGACCCGCCTGTCGCGCCCGCTCGAGCGCGGCGCGCACCGCGGGGCCGATCCGGTCATCGACCGCGAGGGTCCCGTCGAAATCACAAGCGAGCGCCTTGAAGAACACGTGAGCGGTACCGGAGCAATCCTAGTGCCACGCCGGCCGGACCGGAAGCCCCCGTAGTTGGTGTTCCTGGCCCGACCGGGGCGGGTCACCCCTGCCCCACTGTCGTGGGAATTCCGGTCGTGGGCAGCCCACCGCAAGGCTCGGATCGTCGATTCGGCGCGCGCTTGGGGGCCGGGCACCCCGCTTGCACGACCGATGGGCATGAGCACGATACGGATCCTCGCGCTGGTGGTTCTCCTGGTCTCCGCGGTCGGCTGTCGAGCGGCGACGAGCGGTCAGGCCGATCTCTCGGCATCTCCGACCGAGGCCTCGACCGTGGCGGTCGCCACCGAGCCCCCGGACGACGGCGTCCTGACTCCCACGGGCTCACCGCCGCCGCCGCAGGAGTTCGTCCCCGCCGCGCGGCTGGGGGACATCTACTTCGCCTTCGACGCCCACGAGGTCCGGGCCGAGGACACGCGCGTGCTCGACGAGAACGCGGCGTGGCTCCGGGCTACGCCGAACGCGCTGGTCCTGATCGAGGGGCACGCCGACGAGCGCGGGACCAGCGAGTACAACCTGGGCCTCGGGGATCTGCGCGCTCGCGCCGCCATGACCTATCTGATGGCCCACGGCGTGCCGGCGGCGCGCATGGTCGCGATCTCCTACGGCAAGGAGCGACCGATCTGCACCGAGCATGACGAGAGCTGCTGGGCGAAGAATCGCCGGGCCCACTTCCTGGTCAAGCTGCTCTGAGCCCGCGATGGACCTCCTCGCACCCGGCGGCGGCGACGAGCTTGGCCCGACCAAGGTCGTCCTGATCCGCGATCCGCGGGTCGGGCTCGAGGCCATCGTCGTCGTCGACAACGAGGCCTGCGGCCCCGCCATCGGCGGGGTGCGCATGGCCCCGGACGTGACGCTCGTGGAGGTGGCGCGGCTCGCGCGGGCCATGACCATGAAGAACGCGGCCGCCGGCCTGGCCCACGGCGGCGGCAAGGCCGGCATCGTCGCCGATCCCGCCGCCGATCCCGCGGACAAGGAGCGCCGCGTCCGGACGTTCGCGCGGGCGATCCGCTCCCTCACGGAATACATCCCGGGTCCCGACATGGGCACCGACGAGCATTGCATGGCGTGGGTCGAGGACGAGATCGACCGGGCGGTCGGCCTGCCGCGGGTGATCGGCGGCATCCCCCTCGACGAGATCGGAGCCACCGGCCTGGGCGTGGCCGTCGCGGCGGAGGTCGCGGCGCCGGAGGCCGGGATCTCCCTCGCCGGCGCGCGCGTGGCCGTCGAGGGATTCGGCGCGGTGGGCCAGCACGCGGCGCGCTTCCTCGCCGCCCGCGGCGCCCGGCTGGTCGCTGCCTCCGACAGTCGCGGCGCCACCTACGAGCCCGCCGGGCTCCCCATCGACGCCCTGATCGCCCACAAGCGGGCGGGACGGCCGCTGTCCGGCTTCGCGGGCGGCCAGGCCATCGGCCGCGAAGCGCTGATCGGCGTCCCGTGCGACATCTGGATTCCCGCCGCCCGGCCGGACACGCTCACCGCCGACAACGTGAAGCACCTCCAGGCCCGGCTGGTGATCCAGGGCGCGAACATCCCGGCCACCGGGCCGGCCGAGGAGTGGATGCACGTCCACGGCATCCTGAGCATCCCCGACTTCATCGCCAACGCGGGCGGAGTCATCTGCGCGGCCATCGAGTACCACGGCGGCACGGAGACCCAGGCCCTGGCCGTCATCGAGGAGCGCATCCGCGCCAACACCCGCGAGACCCTCGAGCGGGCGCGCGCCGACCGCGTGTCACCCCGGCACGCTGCCGTCCGGATGGCGACCGCCCGCGTGCGCGAAGCGATGGGCTACCGTCGGCCCTGACGCCCATCGGAGGCGACGACGAGACATCGAGGCGAACGCGGCGGGCGGCGGCACGCTCTGCGGAACGCCCTCGTGGGCCTGCTGGCCCTGGCACTCGCCGCGCCGCTTCCGCTGCTCGCCCAGCCGCTGGTCGCGCCCCGGTCCTTCGCTCCGGAGGAGCTGGAGCAGATCGCCGCGCCGATCGCGCTCTATCCCGACCCGCTCCTGGCGCAGGTGCTGATGGCGGCCACCTATCCGCTCGAGGTGGTCATGGCCGCGCGATTTGTCCAGGCCAATCCCGGCCTCGCCGGCCCGGCTCTGAACGAGGCGCTCACCGCCCAGAACTGGGACGACAGCGTGAAGTCGCTCGTCTCGTTCCCCCAGGTCCTCGGCATGATGAACGAGCAGCTCGCGTGGACCCAGAAGCTGGGCGACGCGTCCCTGGGGCAGCGCGAGGAGCTGATGGAGGCGATCCAGCGCCTCCGCGCGCGGGCCCAGGCCGAGGGCACGCTCGCCACCACGCCGCAGCAGGTGGTCACGGTGGAGCCCGCGCCGGTCGAGGGGCCGCCGGTCATCGGCATCGAGCCGGCCGAGCCCGGCGTGGTCTACGTGCCGACCTACGATCCGATGGCCGTCTACGGCCCGTGGCCGTATCCGGCGTATCCGCCGTACTACTACTACCCGCCGGGATGGTTCGTGGGCGGCTTCTTCACCTTCGGCGTCGGCATCGTGGTGGGCATGGCGCTCTGGGGACGCGCCGACTGGCATCACCATCGCCTCGACCTCGACGTCGGCCGCTACCAGCGCTTCTCGCGCGTCGTCAACGTCGACCGGGATCGCGGCGAGCTGATCCGCGGGCGGCTGATCCCCGGTGGCGAGCGCCTGTCGTGGGAGCACAGCCCCGAGCACCGGCGCGGCGTCCTGTATCGCACCGAGAGCCTGCAGCGCGTGTTCGGCCGGCCGGTGGCGCCGGACCCGGTGGCCCGGGAGATGTTCCGGGGGCGGGAGGACGCGGGACGGCCGCCGCTCGGGCGCGCGCCCGGCGCCGAGATCAGACCCGGTCCCCTGCCCGGACGCGCGCCGGGCGCCGACGTCCGCCCCGGCCCCATACCGAGGCCGGAGCGAGGCCCGGGGGCCGCCGCGCCGAGTCGCCCGATCGGCCCCGGGGTCACACCGCGCGAGCCCGGCGCCTTCCAGGGCCTCGGGCGCGGCCCGGACACGCGAACCTACAGCGATCGTGGCCGCGAGAGCCGTCGAAGCATCGGCCCATCGCCGAGGCCCGCTCCGCCGGGCCCGTCGCGACCAGCCCCATCTCGACCGGCCCCGTCTCGACCTGGCCCGTCGGGCCCGAGCCACGGCGCGGCGCCGGGCGGCGGAGGTCGGCGATGATCCTGGCGCGGATCGCGCTGGCGGTGGTGCTCCTGATGGCAGCGGGCTCGAGCGCCGCGTCGGCCACGCTCACCCGGTTTCTGTCCCCGGAGGCCGCCGTCACGGCTCTCGTCCAGGCGGCGCGGGCGGGCGACACCGCGACCCTGCTGCGCGTGCTCGGGCCGGACGCCCGGGCGCTCGTCGCGTCGGGTGACGACGTGGCCGATCGACAGAGCCGGGAGCGCTTCGTCCGCGCCTACGACGACGCCCATCGGCTCGCCGAGGTCGCCCCGGGGCGGCTCGTCCTCACCGTCGGCCGGGACGAGTGGCCCATGCCGATCCCGCTCGTCCAGGACGCCGGGGGCTGGTGGTTCGACACCTCCCGGGGGCGGGAAGAGATCCTCAACCGGCGCATCGGGCGGAACGAGCTCAACGCGGTGCAGGTCTGCCTGGCCTACGTCGACGCCCAGCGCGAGTACTACGTGCGCGACCCCGACGGAGACGCCCTGCTGCAGTACGCGCAGCGGTTCCGCAGCACGCCCGGCAAGCGCGACGGGCTCTACTGGGATACGCCTCCCGACGAGCCGGCGAGCCCGCTGGGAGCGCTGGTCGCCCGCGCGGAGGCGGAAGGCTATCCGGCGAAGCGCCCGAGCGGTGGGCGCATTCCCTACTGGGGGTACTATTACCGCATCGTGAAGGCCCAGGGACCGCACGCGCCGGGCGGAGCGTACGACTACGTCGTGCGCGGCAACATGATCGGCGGCTTCGCGCTGGTCGCCTATCCGGCCGAGTACGGCGCCTCCGGCGTGATGACCTTCATCGTCAGCCACGACGGGGTCGTCTACCAGAAGGATCTGGGCCCGGGCACCGCCGCGGCCGCGCGCGGGCTCACCCTCTTCGATCCCGATCCCACCTGGTCGCGCTTCTGAGCCACCCGCCCTCCGCGGCCGAGCCGGACGCGCTCCCGGTGCGCGGGTTCCAGGGCAGCGCCGAGGAGATCGAGCGGCAGTGGTACGAGCAGGTCTACCGCGGCCGCGGCGACCGGCTGCCCCAGCTCACGTGGCGCGCGGTGGCCATGGGCTCGGTGCTGGGCGGGCTGCTCTCCCTCACCAATCTCTACATCGGGCTCAAGGCGGGCTGGGGCTTCGGGGTCGCCATCACCGCCTCCATCCTCTCGTACGCGATCTGGAGCGTGGTGCACCGCCTGGGGCTCGCGCGCACCCCGATGACCATCCTCGAGAACAACTGCATGCAGTCCACCGCGAGCGCGGCCGGCTACTCCACCGGCGGCACGCTCATCTCCGCCTTCGCGGCGTACATGCTGATCAACGACCGCGCGCTGTCGCTCCCGGCGATGCTCGCGTGGATCTTCTTCCTCTCGGTGCTCGGCGTGACCATGGCCATCCCCATGAAGCGCCAGATGATCAACATCGAGCAGCTCCGCTTCCCGAGCGGCATCGCGGCGGCCGAGACCCTCCGGGCGCTCCACTCGGTCGGGGACCGCGGGGCGCGCTCGGCGCGGGCCCTCGGCTGGGCCGGGCTCGCCGCGGTCCTCGGGAAGCTCTGGGCGGAAGGGCTCGCGCTGGTGAGCCCGACGCTCGCCCCCTTCATGATCGGCTCCTGGATCACGGCGGCCAACGAGCGCCTCCTCGGTCCCGCCTGGATCGGGCGGACCGTGATGCTCTCGTGGGAGCCCATGTTCGTCGCGGCCGGCGCGATCACCGGCTGGCACGTGGGCTGGAGCATACTGCTCGGCAGCGTCGGGGCGTGGATGATCTTCGTGCCCATCCTGCAGCACCAGGGCGTGATCGAGGGCTCGGGCTACGGCACACTCGTGCAGTGGACGCTCTGGGGCGGCGTGGCGTGCATGGTCACCTCGAGCCTCGTCACCTTCGCGATGCAGTGGCGGACGGCGCGCCGCGCCTTTGCCGATCTGGGCGCGATGTTCAGTGGCCGCGGGCGTGCCGCGGACGATCCCCTCGCCGCGATCGAGACCCCCGCCGCCTGGTTCCTGTGGGGCCAGGTCGTGGGCTTCGTCGGCCTCGCCTGGCTCGGCCACGTCACCTTCGGGATGCCGTACTGGCAGACCGCGGCCGCGGTGCTGCTCTCGTTCGTGCTGGCGCTCGTCGCGTGCCGCGTCACCGGGGAGACCGACACCACGCCGGTGGGCGCCATGGGCAAGATCACCCAGCTCCTCTTCGGCGCGGTGAGCCCCGGCAACATGAACGTGAACCTGATGAGCGCCGCGGTCACCGCGGCGGCCGCGAGCAGCAGCGCCGACCTCCTCACCGACCTGAAGAGCGGCTATCTCCTTGGGGCCCACCCCCGCCGGCAGTTCGTGGCCCAGTTCGCCGGCATCTTCGTCGGGACGCTCGTGAGCGTGCTGTCGTTCCGGCTGCTCGTGCCGGACGCGAGCGCGCTGGGCGGAGACCAGTTCCCGGCGCCCGCGGCCCAGGCGTGGCGCGCGGTGGCACTCGCGCTGTCCCAGGGCGTCCTCGCGCTCGGCCCGGTCAAGACCTGGTCCATCGCGGCCGGGGCCCTCGTCGGCGTCGTCCTGTCCGTGCTGCCCGCGATGTTCCCCGCGCGCCGGCACCTCTTCCCGTCACCGGCCGGGTTCGGCCTGGCGTGGACCTTCCACTGGCACTACGGGCTGCTCTTCTTCCTGGGCGGCGCGCTCGGCCGGTGGGTGGAGAGGAGGCATCCCCGGCGGTCGGAGGAGCTCACCTTCCCGGTGGCCTCGGGCTGGATCGCGGGGGAGAGCCTCATGGGCGTGCTGCTCGTGATGTGGCAGAACGGCCCCGAGCTCGTGCGGAGGCTGATCGGCTCCTAGAACTCGTGGAGCGAGATCAGATAGGCGGTCGGCGCCTCCAGCTCCGGCTCGGCCAGAGGGATCCTCGGCATGTGCTCCACCGCCTCGCGCGGCGGCGTGTCCCGGAGCCAGCAGGTCAGGTCCTCGCGCGAGTACGTGATCCCCACCCGCGAGAGGCCCGGCGCCCACGTCACGGTCCCGAGCGAAGCCGTCACCGCCGCTCGGCCTCCGCCGCCGCGACGGCCTCGAGGCCGCGCACCACCGCGTCCGGGTTGAGCGAGATGCTGGTGATCCCCCTTCCCACCAGGAAGCGGACCATCTCGGGGTAGTCGCTCGGCGCCTGGCCGCAGATCCCGACCTTTCGCCCCGCGCGCCGCGCCCCGTCGATGATCAGGCCGATCATGGCGAGCACCGCGGGGTTGCGCTCGTCGAACTCGGGGGCGACCAGCTCCGAGTCCCGGTCCACGCCCAGCACGAGCTGGGTGAGGTCGTTGGAGCCGATCGAGAAGCCGTCGAAGAGGGCCGCGAACTCGTCGGCCAGGATCGCGTTGGATGGGATCTCCGCCATCACGTAGACCTCGAGGCCGTCGTCGCCACGCACGAGACCATTGGCCGCGAGGAGATCGAGGACCCGCCGGCCCTCGGCCGGGGTCCGGCAGAACGGGACCATCAGCTTCACGTTGGTGAGGCCCATCTGCTTCCGGACCCGCTGCAGCGCGCGGCACTCGAGCCCGAACGCCTCGCGGTAGCGCGGATGGGCGTACCGAAACGCGCCCCGGAACCCGAGCATCGGGTTGCCCTCCTCCGGCTCGAAGCCGCGACCGCCCAGGAGCCCCGCGTACTCGCTCGACTTGAAGTCCGAGAGGCGCACGATCACGTCCTTGGGGTAGAAGGCGGCCGCGATCATCCCGACGCCCTCGGCCAGCCGCTCCACGAAGTACTCGCCGCGGTCGGCGTACCCGGCGGTGAGCGCGTCGATCTCGGCCCGCGCCGCCGCGTCGGCGACGCGCTCCGGGTGGAGCAGGGCGAGCGGATGCACCCGCACGAAGCTCGCGATGATGAACTCGATGCGCGCCAGCCCCACCCCGTCGTTGGGCAGGGCGGCCAGGCGGAAGGCCTCGCCGGGATTGCCCACGTTGAGCATAACGCGAGTCGCGGTCCTCGGCATGGTGGCGAGGTCCACCTGCCGCCGCTCGAAGGGCAGAGCCCCGCGGTAGACGGAGCCGGCCTCCCCCTCGGCGCAGGACACGGTCACCACCTGCCCGTCGGTCAGGACCTCGCTCCCGTTGCCGGTCCCCACCACGCACGGGACGCCGAGCTCCCGGCTCACGATGGCGGCGTGGCAGGTGCGGCCCCCGCGGTCGGTCACGATCGCGGCCGCGCGCTTCATGATCGGCTCCCAGTCGGGATCGGTCATGGACGCCACGAGCACTTCCCCCGCCTTGAAGGCCTCCAGGTCGCCCGGTCCGTCGAGCCGTCGCGTGGCCCCGACCCCGATCCGCTGGCCGATGGCCGCGCCGACCGCGAGGCGCTCGCGGGATCCCCCCGGCTGCAGGGCGAAGATCTCGAGGAGGGCTCTCCGCCCCGCTCCCTGCTTCGATCCATGAATCGTCTCGGGCCGCGCCTGCAGGATGTAGAGCCGGCCGTCGTCGGCGTCCTTCGCCCACTCGATGTCCATCGGCACCGGGTGCCCGGCGCGCCGCGAGTAGTGGGCCTCGATGCCCAGCGCGAAGCGCCCCAGCTCGAGCGCCTCCGGAGCGGTCAGGCTGGCGGCGCGCTGCGCCTCGTCCGGCACCGGGACCTTCGCGGGCAGCCCGTCGGGGGCCAGCGCCAGCTTCCAGGTCTTCCGCGCGATCTTCCGCTTCAGCAGCGCGTCGTGGCCGGCCCGGAGCGTCGGCTTGAAGAGCCAGAACTCGTCCGGGTCGAGCTGCCCCTGCACGATCGCCTCGCCGAGGCCCCAGGCCGCGTTGACGAGCACCACGTCGGGGAACCCGCTGTCGGGATCGAGCGTGAACATGACCCCCGAGCTGGCCCGGTCCGAGGCGACCATCTTCTGGACCGCGATCGACAGGGCCACGCTCAGGTGATCGAAGCCGTTCTGGAGGCGATAGACGATGGCGCGATCGGTGAAGATCGAGGCGAAGCAGCGCCGACAGGCGGCGAGCAGCGCGGCCTCGCCCCGGACGCCCAGGTAGCTCTCGTGCTGGCCCGCGAAGCTCGCCTGCGGCAAGTCCTCCGCGGTGGCGCTCGATCGAACCGCCACCGCCGGCTCGGTGCCGTACTCGCGCGCGAGCGTGCGGTAGGCGGAGACGATCTCGTCCGCAAGCCCGGGCGGCAGCGGGGCCGATTCGACGAGCGCGCGCAGGCGGGCACCGGCGGCCGCCAGCTCCGCCACGTCCTCGCCGGTGATGTCCTTCACGATGCTCGCGAGCCGGTCGCGCAGTCCGTCGCCGTCGAGCAGAGCCCGGTAGGCGGCCGCGGTGATCGCGAACCCGTTGGGCACGCGAACGCCGGCCGCCCCGAGCTCGCCGTAGAGCTCGCCGAGGGAGGCGGTTTTGCCGCCGACGCGGGGGACGTCCTCCAGCCGGATCTCCCGGAGCCACTGGACGAAGCCGGTCTCACTCATGGCGGAGCGCCTCGATCGGGTTGAGCCGGGACGCCTTGCGGGCCGGATAGTAGCCGAAGAAGATCCCGACCGCCGCGGCGAAGAGGAACGCGGGCAGCACCGCGGACCACGAGACCAGCACGCTCCACTGGAAGAAGTAGGCGATCACGTAGGACGAGGCGACCCCGACCGCGATGCCGATCAGGCCCCCGGCCAGCGACACGAACACCGCCTCGATCAGGAACTGGCCCAGGATGTCCCGGCGCCGCGCACCGACCGCCCGGCGCAGGCCGATCTCCCGCGTCCGCTCCGTCACCGACACCAGCATGATGTTCATGATGCCGATGCCGCCCACCACCAGCGAGACCGCGGCCACCGCCGCGAGGAGCAGGCTCAAGACGCGGGACGACGCCTCCTGGCTGGCCAGGACCTCGGCCAGGTTGCGGAGCGCGAAGTCGTCGTCCTGGTGGGGCTGCAGGTGATGCCGCTGCCGGAGCAGCTCGCGGATCTGCAGCTCGGCCTCCCCCATGCGGGCCGGATCGGCGACCTTGACGAGAATGCCGCCCACCGACCGGGCGTTGGCGGGGCTCACCCCCAGGACCTTCTTCTTCGCGGTCGAGATGGGGATGATCACCGTGTCGTCCTGGTCCTCCCCCCGGGCGCTCTGCCCCTTGCGGGCCAGCACGCCCACGACGGTGAACGGCACTGTCTTGATCCGCACGGTCTGGTCGAGCGGGTCGCTGCCCCCGAAGAGGTTGTCGGCCACCGTCTGCCCGAGCAGGATCACCTTCCCCGCGGCGTCGACGTCCTCCGTGGTGAGGAGCCGGCCGGTGGTCACGCCCCAGTCGCGGGCCTGGAAGTATTCCGGGGTCACGCCCTGCATCGCGGTCGACCAGTTGCTGTTGCCGACCACGGCCTGGACGCCGCCCCGCACCGTGGGTGCCGCGGCCTCGACGCTCGGCACGTCGCGCTGGATCGCGCGCGCATCGTCCTCGGTGATCGTGAGCAGGCTCCCCGAGCCGAGGCGGACGCCGCCCGAGGTGATGGAGCCCGACATCACGATGATCAGGTTCGAGCCGAGGCTCCGGATCTGCTCGGCGACGCGGATCTGCGCGCCCGCGCCGACCGCCATCATGGTCACCACCGCCCCCACCCCGATGATGACCCCGAGCGCGGTGAGGGCGGTCCGGAGCCGGTTGCTCCGGAGCGCGGCCTCCGCCATCTGGAGCGTGGCGCCGATCTTCACGCCGCCCGCCCCGCCGGCACCGCGAGACCGGCCCGGGCGTTCCGGGGGTGCTCGATCCGCTCGTCGCCGACCAGCTGGCCGTCGCGGAAGCTCAGCACGCGCTGCGCGAACTGGGCGATGTCGGGCTCGTGCGTCACGAGCACGATGGTGAGACCGGCCCGGTGCAGGTCCTGCACCACCGCCATGATCTCGGCGCTGGTACGGGTATCGAGGTTGCCGGTCGGCTCGTCGGCCAGCAGCAGGATGGGATCGTTGACGAGGGCGCGCGCGATCGCGACCCGCTGCTGCTGGCCTCCCGAGAGCTGCCCGGGCCGGTGCTGGGCCCACTCGTCGAGCGCGACCATCGCGAGCTTGCGCCGCGCCCGCTCCCGGCGCTCGCGCCCGGGGACATCCCCGTAGAGCAGCGGCATCTCCACGTTGGCCTGGGCCGTGATGCGCGGGAGCAGGTTGAACTGCTGGAACACGAAGCCGATGCGCCGGTGCCGGATGGCCGACAGCGCGTCGTCCTCGAGGCTCGACACGTCGCGGCCTTCCAGCAGGTACCGCCCCGCCGTCGGCGTGTCGAGGCACCCCAGAATGGTCATGAACGTCGACTTCCCGGATCCGGACGGGCCCATGACCGCCACCATCTCCCCCGCCCGGATCTCCACCGAGACCCCCTGCAGCGCGTGCACCGTGTGGTCGCCGAGGGAGTAGTCCTTGGATAGCCCCTGGGTCGCGATCAGCGGAATCAGTCGAGCTCCTCCTCGGAGCGGCCGCAGTGGTCGCAGCGGGTCGCCGGCCAGTCGGTCCCCCCCGCGTCCTGCTCGCCCGAGGCGGCGTGGATCAGCCCGCCGCACGGGCACACCTCCGGGTATTCCTCCAGGCACTCCGGGCACTTCGCGTCGCCCACGACGTGCGTCGTCTCATCGCCGATCACGAAGAGCTCAGGCATGGCGCGTCGTCGCCTCCCTCACCGGCAGACCAGCACCGGGATCTTGCTGTGGGTGAGCACCTTGACCGTCTCGCTGCCCAGGACGAGGGCCGACATGCCCTTGCGCCCGTGGGAGGCCATGAAGATCAGGTCGCAGCCTCCCTTGCGGGCGGTGTCGATGATCGCCTCGTAGGGGTGCGGCGCCCGGACGTGGAGCGTCTCGCAGGGCACGCCCGCGAGGCCCGCCTCGGTCTTGGCCAATCCGAGACACTTCTCGGCCAGCGCCTCGCAGTCCTTCTCGTACTGCCCGGGCGTGTCGCTCACCATGACCGGGTCGAGGGAGAAGGCGTGGAACGGGATCGAGACCGTCATCGCGGTCACCCGGGCCTGCATGCTCTTGGCGAGGGCGATACCCTGGCGGATCGCCATCTCGGACAGCGCGGAGCCATCGGTGGGGATCAGGATGTGCTTGTACATGTCGAGCCTCCCTCGGGCCAACCCTCGGCGCCGATCAATGGGACGAATGCCACGTACTCCAGGTTCTCGTGCTCGTACTCGTGCGCGTCGGTCCGGGTCACCCGGACGAGACGCTGGCCATGCGGGTCCGTGCCCACCGGCATGATCAGCCGGCCACCCACCGCGAGCTGGTGCAGGAGCGCCTTGGGCACGCGCGGCCCGCCCGCGGTCACCAGGATTGCCTCGTAGGGAGCGTGCTCGGGCCAGCCCAGGCTGCCGTCGCCCTCGAGCACGTGGACGTTGTCGTACCCGAGCGCGGCCAGCCGGCGGCGCGCCCCCTCGGCCAGCTCCCCGATCCGCTCGACCGTGTACACCTCGCCCGCGATCCGGGACAGGACGGCCGCGCCGTAGCCGGAGCCGGTGCCGATCTCGAGTGCCCGCTCACCCGGCTTGATCCGGACGGCCGCGGTCATGACCGCCACGATGTACGGCTGCGAGATGGTCTGGCCCTTGCCGATCGGCAGCGGGCCGTCGTCGTAGGCGAACCGCGCCATCGAGGCGGGCACGAAGCGCTCGCGCGGAACGGCCCGCATCGCGTCCAGGACGAGCGGATCGGTGATGCCCCGGGCCTCGATCTGGGTCGCGACCATGCGCTCCCGGTCCTCACTCAGCATCGGAGCACCACCTCCCGCTCTCTAGATCTTGGCTACTCGGCCTTGATCGGGATCATCGTGCCCTTGGCCGCCGGCGTCTTGGGCAGGGTCACGGTGAGCAGCCCGTTCTTGAAGCTCGCGGTCACTCGGCTCGCGTCCACCGCCACCGGCAGGCGCACGCTGCGGGTGAAGGACCCGTAGGTCCGCTCCACCCGGTGATACCGCTCGTCCTTCTCTTCCTTCTCCTGCTTCTTCTCGCCCTTGATGGTCAGGAGGTTCTCCTGGAGCGAGACCTGGATGTCCTTCTCCTGCATGCCCGGCGCCTCGATCTTGGCCACCAGGCTGTCCTTGGTCTCCGAGATGTCCATGCTGGGCGCCCACTCCCCGAGCGCGGGGAACTCGTCCCACTTGCTCTCGAAGAACCGGTCGAACATCCGGTCCATCTCCTGCTTCAGGCCCGTCATCCCCGTCCACGGCATCAACGCGCGCATCGTCGGTCCTCCTGTGGTCGGAACGTTACGGTCGACCTACCCGCCCCGCTTTAGGTGCATCGCGAGTGCCAGAAGAAAACCGCGCCAATTCAACCGCTTGGCATCGGCGTCCGGGCAGCTTGCCGAGGCGCGCGCGCCCCGGTGAGGCTCGCCCGCCCCAGCCCGGCGGGCGCGGAAGGCCCGATATACCGAGCATTTCTGTCGGCATCTGCCTTGCACTCTCCTGACGCGACCCACACTCACTCACAGGAGGCGTGCCATGCTCGGGAAGATCTGCACCAAGCCAGTTGTGACCGCATCGGCCCAGATGACGGTGGATCAGGCCGCGCGGGCGATGCGCTCCAAGAACGTGGGCGCTCTCGTGGTCGTCAACGCGGGACGGCCGGTCGGGATGCTGACCGACCGGGACATCGTGGTCGAGGTCGTGGCCCGCGGGATGGACCCGGAGGAGGTCCGGGTCGGCGACGTCATGGTCAAGAAGCCGGTCACGATTCGCCAGGATCTCGGGATCTTCGACGCGGCCAGGACCTTCGCCAAGACCGGCGTCCGCCGGCTCCCCGTCGTCACCGCCAGCGGCGTGCTGGTCGGCGTGATCACGATGGACGACGTGGTCATGCTCCTCGGCAACGAGATGGGGCACATGGCCGGGGCCCTCTCGGCCGGTCTGCGGCGGGCCTCGTAGGGCTCGGCACGGCGAGACCGTGCTGGCCACGGACGCGATCGGGCAGGACCCGCGGGCCGTCGCGCGCGACGTCCTCGGCATCGTCTCCGGGCTCGTCGACGAGCTCGGCGGCCGGTCTGGCGACCGGCCGGTCGGGCTCGACGACGCGCTCGATCGCGACCTGGGCATCGGCAGCCTCGAGCGGGTCGAGCTGCTGGTGCGCCTCGAGCAGCGCTACGGAGTACGTCTGCCCGACGCGGTGATGGCGGAGGCCGTCACGCCGCGCGATTTGGTCACCGCCATCCAGGGTGCCGAGCCGCCCGGCGTCGAGGCCGTGCTGCCGCCGCGCTCGCCGGTCGGCGAGGCCAGGCCGGCGCCGGCGGGAGCGCGATCGCTGGTCGAGGCGCTCGACTGGCACGCCCAGGCCTCACCCGAGCGGGTCCACATCTTCCTCCGGGACGAGGACGGAAAGGAGCAGCCGATCACCTATGGCTCGCTCTGGCAGCGAGCGCAAGGAGTCGCCGCCTCTCTGCGAGAGCGCAGAATCGGTCGGGGGGACACGGTGGCGATCATGCTCAGGACCGAGGAGGCCTTCTTCCACGCCTTCTTCGGTGTCCTGCTGGCCGGCGCGGTGCCGGTGCCCATCTACCCGCCCTTCCGGCGCGACCTGATCGAGGACTACGCCCGCCGCCAGGTCGGCATCCTGCGAAACGCAGCCGCGCGGACGATCATCACCTTCCCGGAGGCCATGCGGGTGGCCACGCTGCTCCGCTCCCGTGTGCCGTCGCTCCGGCACGTCGTGGCTTCCCCCGATCTGGCGCGCCCCCATGGGGTCGCCGCCACCGCGCGAGGGGGGCCGGGCGACCCGGCGTTGATCCAGTACACCTCGGGCAGCACCGGAGAGCCCAAGGGCGTGCTGCTCTCCCACGGGAACCTGCTCGAGAACATCCGGGCCATCGGCGAGGCCATCCGGGTGCGCCCCGACGACGTCGCGGCGAGCTGGCTGCCGCTCTACCACGACATGGGGCTGATCGGATCCTGGCTGGGTGCCCTGTACTTCGGCATCCCGATCGCGATCCTGTCCCCGCTGGCTTTTCTCGCCCGGCCGGCCCGATGGCTGCAGGCCATTCACGCCCACCGGGCCACCGTCTCCGCCGCCCCCAACTTCGCCTTCGATCTGTGCGCCCGCCGGCTGACCGACGAGGAGGTCGGGGGCCTCGACCTGTCGTCGTGGCGCCTGGCGCTCAACGGCTCGGAGCCGGTCAGCCCGGCGACGATCGACCGGTTCACGCGGCGGTTCGGCCCGCGGGGGTTCAAGGCGAGCGCGATGTGCCCGGTCTACGGGCTCGCCGAGGCCTCGGTGGCTCTCACCATCCCGCCACCGGGGGCTCCCCGTGTCGACACGATCGCCCGGGCCGCCTTCCAGGAGGCGGGCCAGGCGGTCCCCGCCTCTCGGGAGGAGCGAGCGCCGCTGTCCTTCGTGTCGTGCGGCCCGCCCCTGCCCCGACACGAGGTACGCGTGCTCGATCGGGCGGGTCGGACCCTGGGCGAGCGGGTCGAGGGCCGGATCGAGTTCCGTGGCCCGTCGGTCACGGAGGGCTACTGGCGCAACCCGGCCGCGACGCGGGCGGCGCGTCACGAGGGGTGGATGGATTCGGGAGACCTGGGCTACTGGGCCGACGGCGAGCTGTACGTCACCGGGCGGCAGAAGGACCTCATCATCAAGGCCGGACGCAATCTGTATCCGCAGGAGGTCGAGGACATCGTGGGCGCCGTCCCGGGCATCCGGAAGGGCTGCGTGGCGGCCTTCGGCGTCCACGACCCGAGCGTGGGCACCGAGCGGCTGGTGGTCGTCGCGGAGACCCGGACGCGCCCGCGGCCCGAGCGCGAGCAGCTGCGAGCTGCGGTGCTGGACCGGGTGGTGGCCGCGCTCGGGATCCCGGCCGACGTGGTCGTGATCGCGGACCCCCACGCCGTGCTCAAGACCTCCAGCGGCAAGGTCCGGCGCAGCGCGACGCGCGCCGTCTACCTGGCGGGCGGCCTCGGCCGGCCGGGTCGGACGGTCGCGGCGCAATGGGCACGCCTCCTCCTGCGCGATCTCGGAGCACGGGCGATCCGGGCCGCCGGCCGGCTGCCCGCTCTCGTCCGCGCCGGCTACCTGGGCTCGCTGCTCCTGCTCACCGTTCCGCCACTCTGGCTGGCGGTGCGCCTCGCCCCGACCGGCTCCGCGGCCGATCGCATGGTCCGAGGCTGGTGTCGCCTGATGCTCGCGGCCTCCGGTTGCTCGCTTCGTCTGGAGGGAGCCGAACATCTCACCGCGCCCGGACCGCTCGTGCTGGCCGCCAACCACGGGAGCTACCTGGACGTCGTCGTCCTCCTCGCGGCCCTGTCGGTCCCGTTCCGGTTCGTGGCCAAGCAAGAGCTCGCCGCCGCGCCGGTCGTGGGACGCATCATCGGCAAGGTCGGACACCTGACCGTGGAGCGCGGGCCGAGCTCCCGGAGCGTGACCGACGCCCTGAGGGTCACCCGCGCGCTCCACGACGGCCTTTCGGTGCTGGTGTTCCCCGAGGGCACGTTCGTGCGCGCGCCGGGCATCCTGCCGTTCCGCCTGGGCGGCTTCAAGGCGGCGGTGGAGACCGGCTGCCCGGTCATCCCGGTCACGATCAGGGGCACCCGCGAGATCCTGCCCGACGGCAGCTGGCTCCCGCGCCCCGGGCCGGTCACGCTGGCGGTCGGCGCCCCGATCGTGCCCGAGCACGACGGCTGGCCGGCCATGGTGCGGCTGCGCGACCGTACCCGGGCCGAGATCGTCCGCCGCTCGACCGAGCCGGCCGTCGACCACCACCAGATCCTCTCACCCCAACCCGGAGACCGAGATGATCAACGCTAGGCCCGACGGGCACGCTCTTCTCGTCACGCTCGGCAAGAACTGGTGGATGATCGGTGCCAGGGGCGCGCTCGCGATCCTGTTCGGCGCCCTGCTCCTGCTCCGCCCGGCCACCTCCCTGAACCTGCTGGTGGCGCTCTTCGGCGCCTACGCGCTGCTGGACGGCGCCTGGGCGATCGCGTCGGCGCTGTGGGTCACGCGGACGTGGTTCGCGGCGTGGCCCGTCCTGTTCGAAGGCGCGGTGAGTGTCGCGGTGGGCGGGCTCGCGCTCGTGTGGCCGCTCGTGCCCCGCGAGCTCGTGCTCGCCATCGCCACCTGGGGCCTTCTCACCGGGATCCTGGAGATCACCGCCGCGGTCCGCCTGCCCCGTCGGGGAGCCGGCTACTGGCTGCTGGCGACCGGCGGGGTGTTCTCGCTGTTCCTGGCCGTGATCATCCTCGTCCTGCCCCACGCCGGGGAGCCGCCGGTCGTGTCCACCCTCGGCGTCTACGCGCTCGCCTTCGGCGTGCTGCTCGTGGCGGCCGCCTCCGCGCTTCGGAAGACCCTGCCGGCGGGATGAGCCGGGCGTGCCGTCACGTCACGGCTTCACGCCGGCGGCGGCTCGCCACCTCGGCTTCCGTGGTCCGCAGCAGGAATACCGGGATCTCCGCCTCACGCAGTACCGCCTCGGCCACCGACCCGAAGATCAGGCGTCCCAGGCCGCCGCGCCCGTGAGTGGACATCGCGATGAGATCGGCTCCGGCTTCACGCGCCGCCGCCACGATCTCCTGGGCCGGGTCGCCGCTGCGTACCTCGGTCGTGGCGCGCACGCCCTTGTTCCGAAGCTCGATCGCCACCGGGGCGAGATATTCCTGCGCGTCGATCCGTTCCGCCACGGGGTCTTCGACCGGGACGTACGCCGCGCCATCGACCACGACCGGCGGGAGCGGCTGGAGGACGCGGAGGAGGATCACCTCGAGGTCCAGAGGCCCGGCGATGTCCAGGATGAATGGGATGATGGTCTCGGCCACCGGGGAGCCATCGAGTGCTACCAGTGCACGCTTGTACATCGTCTCCTCCCGTAGAGGGTGTCGGCGAAATTATTCATTCCCGGACAATCGAGTGCATGCGCGATGCCGGGAAGGAAAGGCCAGGGAAATCGGTGGCCTGGCGATCTCGTCGCCTCCCACGAGATCGGCCCGGCGAGGCACCGCCGCCTCTCGTGGGTCCGCCGCGCCACGGCTGGCCCTTTCGGATCGGGCGTGGCAAGCTGCCCCCGCCCCATGCTCACCGCCTGCCTGTCGCGCGGCGCCCGACTCGCGTACCTGATGGCACCGGCCTACGTCGCCAACATGACGCCGCCCCTGGTCCGCTACTGGAGGGGATGGAACCGGCCGATCAGCGAGCGGTGGCTCGGCAGCCACAAGACCGTCGTCGGCTTCGGGGCGGGCGTCCTCGCGGCGGTCGTCGTCACCCTCGCCCAGTCGCGCATCGCCTGGCCGGGCGGGCTCGTCGCGTACGACCACTGGATCGCGCTCGGTCTTCGATTCGGCGCGGGGGCCATGGGGGGCGACGCCGCGAAGAGCTTCGTGAAGCGCCGGCTGGGCATCGCCCCGGGCAAGCCCTGGCTCCCGTGGGATCAGGTGGACTTCGTGCTCGGGGCGCTCATTCTGGTCGGGCGCCAGGCGGCCCTGTCGTGGGCCGACGTGGCGATCATCCTGCTCGTGAGCGCCTCGGGACACATCCTGGTGAGCCACGCGGGCCACTGGGTCGGGGTGCGGGACGTGAAGTGGTAGATCCGGGAGGACCTACCCCTTCTTGACCTTGGGCTTGGTGACACCCCACAGCACGCGCGGCCCCTGGGCGGCCTGGTGAATCGTGGTGTCCTTGCGGAAGGCGGCCCGGGCACTCTTCATCCGCCGCGCGACGCGCGGAGCCACCGCCCGCGTCTCGGGCGGTCGACCCGCCTTGCTGGAGCGAGACGCCCCGCCCTTCGCCTTTGCCATCGCGTCCTCCTGTGCCCCGCCGCTACCACATGTAGCCGCCGACGAACTCGGCGACCTTCCCTTCCATCATGAGGGCCTTCAGCACGTCTTGCTCCGTGAGCAGGCCGACGAGCCGTCCGCGCTCGATGACCGGCAGGCTGCCCACCCGGCTCTCGAACATGATGAGGGCCGCCGAGAGCACCGGGGTCTCCGGACCCGTCGTGACCACCGCCCACGTCATCACGTCCCTCACGCGCAGGTTCTCCAGGGTCTCACCCAGCTGCCGCGCGAGGCGGCGGGCTCGGACCGAGAGGTACTCCTGCACCGCGGGCGCGAAGGCGGCGTGCCGAAGGTCACGATCGGTGACGATCCCCATCAGCGCGCCCGCCTCATCCACGACCGGCAGGTGACGCACGTGCTTGGTGCGCATCACGTCGAGCGCCGTGCCCACGGCCGCCTCCGGATCGATCGTCACCGGGTCCTTGGCCATCACTTCCCTGACCTTCATCTTGTGCTCCCTTCGACGGGCCGAACGCTTCGTGTTGGGGGTCCGCCGGGCTCGGATCATGGCTCGATTCTCCCTCTGTGCCTTCAAGGTGCAACGGGCCTGCCATGTCCCGGCGACTGCGAGCGCTTCTGGACCGCCATGTTAGCCGCGGTCCCCTCTGGCCCGCTGGGTCCGCGGCTCCCCGGTTGAGGCGTTCAGGCCCCAGGGGTCACGCGCTCGGTGGGTCCGCGATGAACCCTTCGCGCATGAGGAGCGCGACCGCCTCTCGCGCCTCCCGCATGGTCCGGGCCGCGTCGGCGTACAGGCGTTCCCGGCCCTTCGGCACCAGCGCGACGCCATCCGTCTGGGCGGCGACGCCCGCCGCGGCCGCGACCCGCGGGAACACGTCCCATTCGTCCATGCGCGGCAGGATGTCCTCGTCGTGGATCGATCGGGCCTCGGCGAAGCGCGCCAGCTCCCGCGCCACGCTCCGCGCCATGCCGTCCGTGATGGTGCGGGCGCGGACGTCGAGGGCGCCCCGGAACAGCCCGGGGAAGACCAGCGAGTTGTTGAGCTGGTTGGGAAAGTCCCCCCGGCCCGTCGCGACCACGCGGGCGCCCGCCGCCCTAGCCTCCCACGGCCAGATCTCCGGAACCGGATTCGCGCACGCGAACACGATGGCGTCGCGGGCCATGCCCGCCACCCACTCGGGCTTGATGATCCCCGGACCGGAGGCCGAGAACGCCGCGCAGACGTCCGCACCGCGGAGGGCGTCGGCGATGCCACCGACGAGGCCGTCGGCGTTGCTCTCGCGGCACACGCGCCACTTGTCCGGGAAGCGCGCCTGCTCGGCCTCGATATCGTGCCGCCCCCGATGCAGGATGCCCGTGCGGTCGCACGCGACGATGGCGCCCGGCTCGACGCCGCTGGCGGTGAGCAGCCGATACCCCGCGACGTTCGCCGCGCCGATGCCCACCATCACGATCCGCACCCGGCCCAGATCCTTGCCGACGACCTTGAGGGCGTTCAGCAGCCCGGCTAGGAGGCAGGTGGCCGTCCCCTGCTGATCGTCGTGCCAGACGGGGATGCGGAGCTCCAGGCGGAGCGCCTCGAGCACGCGGAAGCACTTGGGCTGGGCGATGTCCTCCAGGTTGATTCCTCCGAAGGCGGGCTCGAGCAGCTTGACCGCCCGCACCAGCTCGTCGGGATCCTTGGTGGCCAGGCAGATCGGCACCGCGTCGACGCCGCCCAGGTACTTGAAGAGCATCGCCTTGCCTTCCATGACCGGCAGGCTGGCCTCGGGGCCGATGTCGCCGAGGCCGAGCACTCGAGTGCCGTCGGTCACGATCGCGATCGAGTTGCCCTTGTTGGTGTGGGCATAGACCAGGTCGGGATCGGCCTGGATGGCGCGGCACGGGGCGGCCACACCGGGCGAATACCAGATCGCCAGGTCCGACAGGCCGCGGATGGCGCACTTCGGCATCACCTGCAGCTTGCCGCGGTAGAAGGGGTGCAGACGCAGGGCCTCTTCGGCCGGCTTCGTCGCCCGCGCGAGCAGCTCGTCCGTCCCGGGAGCCGGTCTCGGCGTCATGGTCACGGCTCACCACGTGCAACTCGACGGCCAGCACGACGAGTCCACGATGCCGGCCACTTGCGGCGCGCCCGCGGGGCGCAGGCGCCCCAGCCGCAGACGGGCCGTGGCGCCCATGCCCCAGTTGAGGCGGCATTCCCCAGCTCCCCGCCGGCTGGCCCTGGTCGGCCGCGATCGACATGCGTGTCTTTGCCGACACTTGAGCGAGGGGCACGAAGCTTGCTCCTCTCACGATGGAGTGGAGGGCCAAGCGATGGCCTATCGATTCACTCGCAGCTGGGGTCAGGCGTCGGTGCTCGTGGGCTCGGGGGTGTTCACGGTCGCCCTCTTGCTGGCGTGGTGGCTCGGCTTCTCGAGTGACGACGGGTTCGAGCGCTTCTCCCCGGCGGTGCGCATCCTGGCCGCCATGGTGGTCAGTCTCGTGGGCCTGATCGTGGGCGGCACCATGATCGTGGCGGGCCAGCTCGTCTCCGTGCTGCTCGACCAGCGCGCGCTGCTGGTCCAGATCCACGAGGCGCTCACCGGGCGTCCCGGCGCGAGTGAGAAGAGCCTCAGTCGCTGACGGGAGGAGATCGATGCGCTGCGCGACGGGGATCGGGCGCGCCGTGATGGCGCTCGCCGCAACGACGATGCCGGGTGGGGTGCGCCGCGGGGCGTATCAGCTGGGAGAAGCCCGGCGTCGCCCAGGGGGAGCGAGAGCGCGACGAGAACGCGTGCCTTCGGGCCGCGATCACCGCGGAGGGTGGTGGGCAGCTGCTCTCGCCCTACTGCATCGACCGCGAGGTCTATACCCGGTGCATGGAGGGGCGCGGCTACACCGTTCGCTCGCAGTGACGAGCGGTCAGGACGCCGCGGTTCCGGGCCGGTGCGACCACGACCGGACCCGTCCGACGTCCACGTGGACGAAGTCCGAGTCCGGGTAGTAGCCGACCCCACCGGCCCGGAGCCCCATGGCGGTGTCGCGAACCGCGCGGAGCGGGCGCCCCGGGACCCGGATGTCGATGGCCATGCCCACCACGTGCAGGCTGGTGGGCGAGACGCCACTCGTGGTCGACACGAGCGTTGCGTTCGTCGCTGGCGAGCGGTACCCGGAAATGACCTCGAAGGGCTCGCGGGTGTCGAGCTGGCCGTGAAGCTCATCCAGCACCCCGAGCAGGCGCCGGTCGATCGGATGTACCGCATTCGTGCGATGGTCCCGGAGGAGGCGGTCGATCTGGCTCAGCCCCTCTCCCAGGTACCGTCCCGCGGCCCAGTAGGTCACCCGCGCGAACTCGCCGGTATGCAGGCTGCGCAGCGCGAGGACCCGCGTGTCGGCCGGCGAGGCGACACCCCGGGTCGGCACGAGCAGAGCGGCCATGCCCGCGACACCGAGTCGCACGAACCGACGTCGCGCGCGGCTCCGATCATTCATCTCGCCCATCCCGCTCCCCCTCCGCCAGCGCGGCGCCCAGCCGCCCGTCGCGTCCGTAGACGTCCACCCGGAACTGCACCGACCCGTCCGGCTCCACGAATGCCGTCCAGTACAGTATGTACACAGGGAGCGGCCGGGTGAGGGGAATTCGCTGGGTCTCGCCGGCATCCAGCGCATCGGCCAGCCGCTCCCGGGTCCACCCCTGCCCCTCGTCCTCCAGCACGTGGACGGCCAGGTCGGCGGCCCGCTCCACCCGGATGCATCCATGGCTGGCGGTTCTCACCGGCCGCGCGAACAGCGCGCGGGTCGGCGTGTCGTGCAGATAGACGTCGAAGCGGTTCGGGATGTCGAGCTTGATCCGGCCCAGGGGATTGTCGGGTCCCGGCTGCTGCTGCAGCCGGAACGGAAAGCGATCCGCGGGAATCGTGGCCCAGTCGATCGCGAGGCCGAACGGGTCGCTCTCGCGCCGCTCCAGCACCACGATGTCGTTCTCGGCCAGGTAGCGGCGGTTCTCGCGAAGCCGCGGCAGGATCTCCTCGACCGCGATGGAGGTCGGCACGTTCCAGCGCGGATGGAGCACGACCGCGTCCACCCAGGCCTGCACCACTGGCGTGGGATGCCGGAGGTCGCCGACCACGACCCGCGAGGTCAGCACCGGGCGACCGTCGACGACCACGTGGAGACGCGCGTCTGCCGCGTTGACCACGATGTGGTGGCGCCCGAGCTCTCGCGGCAGCCAGCGCCACCGCTCCAGGTTCAGGACGATCTGCCGGATGCGGTCGGTCACCGGGACGTTCAGGGCCTGGACGGTCGCGGGCCCCACGATCCCGTCGACGGCGAGCCCGTGGCGCGCCTGGAAGCGCCGCACCGCCTCGGCCAGCAGGTCGTCGTAGCGGACGTCGGCCCGCCGCGACACCAGCCCGTCCTCGGCCGCCAGACGCGCCCGAAGCGCGGTGACCCGGCCCTCCTCGTCCCCGGGCTTCAGGAAGGTCCCGGGCGGCACCGGCGGCCACCCGCCCCGGGCCGCGAGCGCACGGTAACGGCCGAGCGCGGTCACGAGCGCGCGGTAGTCCAGCGCCGGCGGCGGCAGCGACGCCAGCACCGCCGCGAAGCTCGCCGGCTCGCGCAGCGCCTGGGTCAGCGTCGCGACCGCGTCGAAGCGCGGCGTGACGATCGCCCAGTCCGGCTCCGTGTAGCCGGGGATCCGCCGGCCGCCGCGGATCTCGGTCGCGTAGCGCACCAGCGCGTCGGTCAGCAGCAGCTCGATCTCGG
>DATJIR010000379.1:0-27456 GCA_035493135.1 Verrucomicrobiia bacterium | reverse complement strand
CCAAGGTTGGGGTCGCGGGTTCGAATCCCGTTTCCCGCTCCATATACGTGAGAGGCTGGAAGGGCGGCGTAGCCAAGTGGCTAAGGCGGAGGTCTGCAAAACCTCTATTCAGCGGTTCGAATCCGCTCGCCGCCTCCATTTCGTGGGAGGCGGTCCAGCGGTCGGGTGGGCCGGGGTGGCGGAACTGGGAGACGCAGCGGGCTTAAAACCCGCTGGTCCGTAAGGGCCGTGGGGGTTCGATTCCCTCCCTCGGCACCAGAGCTGCAGCGCACTCAATCAGGGAGGCTGACAAGGTGGAAACCTTGAAGGTAGTCCGGAAGACCTTCACGATGTTGAGCGAGAAACGGACACAGGTCCTGGATATCACCAAGCAGATCCGGGACATCGTGCTGGGCGCCGACATCAAGGAGGGAATCATTCTGGTCAACTCCCTCCATACCACCTGCGCGCTGTTCGTGAACGAGTTCCAGGGGGCCCTCGTCGAGGACCTCAAGACCATGATGGATCGGCTGGTGGCCGACGGCGCCGGGTACAAGCACGACGACCCCCGCTTCTCGGACTGCGAGCGCGGCAACGCGTCCTCCCACCTCCGGGCCGCGCTGCTCGGCCGGAGCGTGGCGGTGGGCATCAGCGGCGGCGAGCTCTCGCTGGGCCGCTTCCAGTCGATCCTCTTCGCGGAGCTCGACGGACCGCGGCCGCGCAGCATCGACATCCAGATCATGGGCGTCGGGCCGGTCGGGGCTGACTAGCAGTCGGCCGTTTTAGCAGTCGGCCGTTCAAATCTTTAAGCTTGTCTTATGCGGGGGCCCAGAAATGGCCCCCGCACTCCCCCGGCCGCGGACATTCGTTGAACTCGCACACGCGCCCTGCCTCGCCGATGCTGTGCTCGCGCACGTGGTAGACTGACTCGCGGTATGTCCTGGAAACTCAAGAAGAAGGCTCAGGGGCTCGTCGCGTCCGAGGAGGGCGTGGCGCAAAAGGACTGGGGCGGGCGGGTCCGGATCGCGCTCGTGTACCCGAACACCTACACGGTCGGCATGTCGAACCTGGGCTTCCAGACCATCTACGACCACCTGAACGCGCTGCCGCACGTGGTCTGCGAGCGGGTCTTCTTCCCGGACGCCGAGGACGTCGACGAGCACGCGCGCACCGGCACGCCCCCGTTCTCGCTCGAGTCGCAGCGTCCGCTCACCGACTTCGATCTGGTCGGCTTCTCGATCACCTACGAGGGCGACTACGTCAACACGGTGCGCCTCCTGGGGATGGCCGGGATTCCGGTGCGCGCGGCCGACCGGGGCCCCGGCGACCCGGTCATCATGATGGGCGGCGTGTGCGCCTTCTCGAACCCGGAGCCGGTCGCCGCCTTCATGGACGTGATCGTGGTCGGCGAGGGCGAAGAGGTGGTGGGCGAGCTCGTGGAGGCGTGGACCGCGAGCGCTCCTGCCGACGACGGCCGCCGGGGCCGCTTCATCGACCGGCTCAAGCCCCTGGCCGGGATCTACGTGCCGGACGCCTACCGGGTGGCGTACGGGCCCGAGGGCGGCATCCTGGGCGTGAGCCCGGTCGAGTCCGACGTCCCCGCGGTGGTCGTGAAGCGCCGCCTGAAGGACGTCAACCGGTTCGAGACGCGCTCGTCGCTGAAGACGCCCAAGGCCGAGTACGGGCACATGGAGCTGCTCGAGGTCGGCAAGGGCTGCGGGAGAGGCTGCCGCTTCTGTCTGGAGGGCCAGGTCTACCGGCCGGTGCGGCACCGCAGCCTCGACTCTCTCCGGGAGTCGGTGGCCCGCATCGCGAAGGAGTCGAAGCGCGTGGGGCTGGTGGGTGCCTGCGTCTCCGACTACCCGTGGATCGGTGAGCTCATGCAGGTGCTGGAAGAGCACGGCGTGGAGGTGTCGATCTCCTCGCTCCGGGCCGACAGCCTGACCGAAGAGCTGGTGGCGTCGCTCCAGCGCGGCGGCCACCGCACGCTGACGATGGCGCCCGAGGCGGGCACCGAGCGGCTGCGCGGAGTGATCAGGAAAGTCATCAGCGACGCGCAGCTCTACGAGGCCTGCGACCTGCTGCGGCGCTACGGCATCCCCAACCTCAAGTGCTACTTCATGATCGGGCTGCCCACCGAGACCCGCGAGGACGTGGAGGCCATCCCGGACCTGGCCGCCCGGCTCCTGGAGCGGCTGCAGGTCCGGGGCCCCGACGGGCATCCGTTCGGCAAGCTCACGCTCTCGATTTCCTCGTTCGTGCCGAAGCCGTGGACGCCGTTCCAGTGGGCGAGCTTCGACGACGCCCGGGCGCTCGAGGCCAAGCTCGACGTCATCAAGCGGGCGGCCCGCCGGCTCGACACCATCCGGGTGGTGCACGAGAACCCGCGGGAGGCCGCACTGCAGGCGCTGCTCGCGCGGGGCGACCGGCGGGTGGCCGACTTCATCGAGCTGGCCGCCGGGCTCGACGGGGACTGGCGTCGCGCGCTTCGTGAGTGGGACCGCGACCCCGCCTTCTACACCCGCCGGACCCGCGACGTCGGCGAGATCCTGCCCTGGGATCACTTCGATGTCGGGGTGAAGAAGGCGGGTCTGCGGCGCGAGTGGGAGCGGGCCTGGGAGGTCGCGGCTCCGGCCGCGGCCGGGGCCTAGGACGAGGCCGCCGCCATGGCAGCCGTGAAGGTCGCGAAGGCCACCGACGTGCCGGTCGGGCAGGGCCTCGTGGTGCAGGCCGGCACCAAAAGCCTCGCCCTGTTCAACGTGGAGGGCACCTTTCACGTGATCGACAACACCTGCCCTCACCGGGGCGGACCCATGGGCGACGGAGACCTCGACGGACGGCTCGCCATCTGCCCCTGGCACGGCTGGCGCTGGGACGTGACCACCGGGGCGAACGCCAACAATCCCGCGGTCAAGATCGCCTGTTTCCCGACCCGCGTGGTCGACGGGGACGTGTTCGTGGAGCTGCCGTGATCCGCGACGCGCTCGATCGACCGCTGCGCAACCTGCGCCTGTCCGTCACGGACCGCTGCAACCTGCGCTGCCAGTACTGCATGCCCGAGGAGGAGTACGTCTGGCTGCCCCGGAACGACGTGCTGAGCTTCGAGGAGATGGCGCAGCTCGTGGACGTTTTCGCCGATCTAGGCGTCGATAAGGTGCGCCTCACCGGCGGCGAGCCGCTGCTGCGGCGGGACCTCGACCATCTGGTGCGCATGCTGGCCGACAACCCCCGGCTGCGCGACCTGGCCCTGACCACGAACGGGGTCCTGCTCGCCGAGCAGGCCGATGCGCTCCGATCGGCGGGGCTCCACCGGGTGACGGTCAGCCTGGACACCCTGCGCGAGGGCCGGTTCCGGCTGCTCACCCGTCGCGACACCCACGCCCGGGTGCTCGAGGGTGTCGCGGCGGTCGCGCGGAGCGGCTGGCCCGGGCTCAAGATCGACACGGTGGTCATGCGCGGGGTGAACGAGGACGAGCTGGTCGACCTGGTCGAGTACGCGGGTGGCGTCGGGGCCGAGGTGCGCTTCATCGAGTACATGGACGTGGGCGGGGCCACCCACTGGAGCATGGAGCGGGTCGTCTCGCGGCGCGAGATGCTCGAGCAGCTCACCGCGCGCTACGGCGCGATCGCGCCCATCGTGGAGGAGAGCTCCGCGCCCGCCGACCGCTTCCGCCTGCCGGACGGTCGCGTCTTCGGCATCATCTCCTCGACGACCGAGCCCTTCTGCCGTGCCTGCGATCGCAGCCGGCTCACCGCCGACGGCCTCTGGTACCTCTGTCTCTACGCGACGCGGGGCCTGGACCTGCGCGGCGCGCTGCGGGCGGGGGCCTCGCGCGACGAGCTGCTGGGCCTGATCCGGACGACGTGGCAGGGGCGGCGGGACCGCGGGGCGGAGGAGCGGCTGGCCCTGCCCGAGCGACGGCCGCTCATCCAGATCGGTGAGCTCAAGCGCGATCCGCACCTCGAGATGCACACGCGGGGAGGATAGGCCGTGGACGGAGCGGGCGTCGACGTCAGGGAGAAGGGCGCCAACCAGCAGGTCTCCGACCGGCGCCTGTTCGTGCAGCTGCAGGTGTGGACCGGCTGCGGTGACAGCAAGCCGCTCGTCGCCGCGATGGAGCGGAGCCGGATCGAGGGCGTGCTCTACCACGACCTGAACGACCCCGCGGGGGTGGGACTCCTCACCCTCCACGAGAACCCGGCCTTCTTCGCCACCGGGCTCCGGGACGCGCTCCACGGCGAGCCGTTCGGCGCGCTCCGGCACCGGCCCGAGCTCACCATGCTCGGCCGCACCTACGCCTCGGGCTTCGAGCCCGACCTGGAGGACTGGCTGCTCGCCCGTCCGCGCCGCAGCGTGCTGAATCCGGCCTGTCCCTGGGGCATCTGGTATCCGCTCCGGCGCACCGGGGCGTTCGCGCGGCTCTCGCCGCAGGAGCAGGGCGCGATCCTGAAGGAGCACGGCACGCAGGGGCGCGCCTACGGGGAGGCCGACCTGGCCCACGACATCCGGCTCGCCTGCCACGGCCTCGACACCAACGACAACGACTTCGTGATCGGCCTCGTCGGCCGCGAGCTGCACCCGCTCTCCCACCTCGTGCAGGCGATGCGCCGTACCGCCCAGACGTCGCAGTACCTGGCGAGCCTTGGGCCCTTCTTCGTGGGCCACGTGCTCTGGCAGAGCCCGGCGCGATGAGCCGGCTCGGGCGGCGGGCGCTCGGCGCCGCGCTGCTGGCGGCGGCGCTCCTGACGCCGGCGGGGTGCGCGTCGCTGCCGCCCGCACGGGCGGTGAACAACGTGGCGCTGATCGCCGGGCGCTGGCAGGGGCAGATCGCGTTCGCCCGGAGCTCGTACCAGCTCTTCTACTTGACGATCAATCCCGACGCCACTCTCGTCGCGTCCTGGGACGGGGTGACCCGCTACGGCAAGGTCAGCCTCGAGGGCGCGCGCACGCGCTTCACCTTCTACATCTGGAGCGGGTCCCTCGACTACCTCGAGGGGAACGGCGAGCGCGTGATCCTCCTGAAGGAGGATTTCGGCGCCTGGGACGCCATCGTCCGCCCGCTCAGCTAGGGCGGCCCGCCGCCTGCCACGCGGACACGTTGGCCTCGATCTGCCGCGCGTGGTTCTCCAGATGCTCCGCGTAGATGGTGAGCCAGTCCTCCGCGGTGTACCGCCCCGAGCCGGTGTGGCGCCCTTCCCGGCTCCAGGCCGACTCGGGCAGGCGGCGCAGCAGCGCGGTGGTGTGTGCCCGCACCGCGCGCACCGTGTCCAGCGCCGGCTCCAGGGGGTGCCCGTGGTAGTCGAGCGCCACCGCCCAGACGCTCTCCTCGTATGCCAGCACCAGAGGCTGGGGCTCGCACACCAGGTAGCGGATGCGGGCGGCCGCGTTGACCTCCGAGTCCGCGCAGTGGCAGGCCACCTCGTGGGCCGACCACTCGCCGGGCGCCGGGCGCCACCGGCGGGCCGCGGCGGGGACCGCGGCCAGGGCGCCCTCCAGGCGCGCGGGGCCGTCGGCGTACTGCTGGATCAGGCGCTCTCGCTCGGAGCGGGTGAGGGGCATCGGTGACCTCCAAGGGCGATGGGGTGCGACGCGGCGGGCTCGCCGGCGCGGTGATCGGGCTCTGCCTGCTGGCGATCGTCGCCCACGCCCAGCCCGAGCGGGCGGGGGGCCGTCTCGACACGGCCGGGCTCCGCGCGGCGCTGGGCGCGCTCGGCTACCAGCCGCGCGAGGTGCGCAACGAGGCGGGCATCGAGTACGAGATCGTGCTGCGCCTCCGCACCGGCGCGGCGGTGACCACGCGGGTGACGCTCTCCCGGGACGGTAGCCTCGTCTGGCTGGTGGCGTGGCTCAAGAAGGTGCCGCCCGGCCGTACCGTCAGCGGCAACGCGGTCCTCGACATGCTCGTCGAGAACGACGCGATCGGGCCCACCCACTTCTCCTACAACGAGCGGGTGCGCTGGTTCTTCCTGAATAGTCCCGTGGTCAACCAGGATCTGACCTCCGAGCGGCTGCGCGGCGAGATCGATCACGTGGCGGGTATCGCGGCGCGCACCGAGCCGCTGTGGGATTTCGAGCGCTGGCGCTAGGCGCCGGCCGGATCAGGCGAGTGGGGCGGGCAGGTCCGAAGCGCCCATGAGGTAGCGGTCCACCCCGCGGGCCGCGCTGCGCCCCTCCGCGATCGCCCAGACGATCAGCGACTGGCCCCGCTGCATGTCGCCCGCGGTGAACACGCCGGGCACGCTCGTCATCCAGTTCTCGTCCCGCCTGACGTTGCCCCGGTCGGTGAGCGCGACCCCCAGCTGCTGCAGGAGCCCCGGTCGCTCCGGGCCGACGAAGCCCATGGCCAGGAGCACCAGCTCGCAGGGGAGCGTGCTGGTCGAGCCCGGGATCTCCCGGAAGATCAGCCGGCCGCCCTCACGGACCGGCTCCACTCGGGCGAGCTCGAGCGCCTTCAGGCGGCCGCGCTCGTCGCCAATGAAGCGAAGGGTCGAGACCGAGTAGACGCGCTCGCCCCCCTCGGCGTGGGCCGAGGAGACCCGGTAGATGTTGGGCCACTGCGGCCACGGGTTGTCGGCGGCGCGCTCGTCGGGGGGCCGGGGGAGGATCTCGAGCTGGTGCACCTCGAGCGCCCCCTGGCGGTGGGCGGTGCCCAGGCAGTCGGCTCCGGTGTCGCCGCCTCCGATGATGACCACGCGCTTGCCCTGAGCGGTGATGAAGGCCTCGTCGGGGACCACGTCGCCCTCGCACCGCCGGTTCTGCCGGGTGAGGTAGTCCATCGCGAAGTGGACCCCGTGCAGCTCCCGGCCCTGGATCGGCAGGTCGCGCGGTGCGCAGGCCCCGCCGCAGAGCACGAGGGCATCGAACTCCCGCCGGAGGTCCTCGGCCGGCTGGTCCACTCCCACGTGGGCGTTGACCACGAAGCGCACGCCCTCGGCTTCCATCTGCGCGAGCCGCCGGTCCAGCACCCGCTTCTCCATCTTGAACTCAGGGATGCCGTAGCGGAGCAGACCGCCGACGCGGTCGGCCCGCTCGAAGACCGTCACCTGGTGGCCGGCGCGGCAGAGCTGCTGGGCGGCCGCGAGGCCGGCCGGTCCCGAGCCCACCACCGCCACCGTCTTGCCGGTCCGGACCACGGCCGGCTCCGGGCGCACCCACCCTTCCGCGAACGCGCGATCGATGATGGAGATCTCGATCCCCTTGATGGTGACCGGGTCGTCGTTGATGCCGAGCACGCAGGAGCCCTCGCAGGGGGCGGGGCAGAGGGTGCCGGTGAACTCCGGGAAGTTGTTGGTGGCGTGCAGCCGGTCGATGGCCTCGCGCCACTTGTCCCGGTAGACCAGATCGTTCCAATCGGGGATCAGGTTGCCGAGCGGGCAGCCCTGGTGACAGAACGGGATGCCGCAGTCCATGCACCGCGCGCCCTGCTTGCGCAGGGCGTCGGCCGGCCAGGGCAGCATCACCTGCTTCCAGTCGTGGACGCGCTCCTCGACGGGCCGATACGGCTGCTTGTCCCGCTTGAACTCGATGAAGCCGGTGACCTTCCCCATGACCCTAGTTGTGCGCGCTGGCCATCACGGCCTCGTCGGCCGACATGCCGGTCTCCTGGGCCTTCTTGATCGCGGCCATCACCCGCTTGAAGTCCTGCGGGATCACCTTCACGAATTTGGGCTGGCTGCGCTCCCAGTCGACGAGCAGCCGCGCGGCCACCGGGCTCTGGGTGTAGCGGATGTGGCGCGCCAGCAGGTCCTTGACCAGCTCCACGTCCTCGGTGTCGACCAGCGGCTCGAGGTCGACCATGCCCAGGTTGCAGCGCCGCTTGAAGGTGCCCGCCTCGTCCAGCACGTAGGCGAGCCCTCCCGACATGCCGGCGGCGAAGTTCCGCCCGGTGCCCCCGATGACGACCACACGCCCGCCGGTCATGTACTCGCAGCCGTGATCGCCCACGCCCTCGACCACGGTGAGCGCGCCGCTGTTGCGGACCGCGAAGCGCTCGCCGGCCACCCCGCGGAAGTAGGCCTCGCCGCCGGTGGCCCCGTAGAGCACCACGTTGCCGACCAGGATGTTCTCCTCGGCCACGAAGGTGGCCTCGCGCGGCGGGAAGACCACGAGCTTGCCGCCGGAGAGGCCCTTGCCGATGTAGTCGTTGGCGTCGCCCTCGAGCGTGAGGCTCACGCCGCGGGGCAGGAACGCCCCGAAGCTCTGGCCGGCCGAGCCGGTGAAGTGGATGCGGATGGTGTCGTCGGGCAGGCCGTCGGCCCCGTACCGGGCGGTGATCTCCGAGCCCAGGATCGTGCCCACCGTGCGGTTGACGTTCTGGATCGGCAGCCGGATGTCCACCGACTCGCGCCGCTCGAGGGCCGGCCGGCACATGGGCACGAGCGTGGTCATGTCGAGCGAGCGCTCGAGGCCGTGGTCCTGCGGGACGATCCGTCGGACCGCCACCTCTGGACCCGACGCGGGGCGGTGCAGGATCGCCGAGAAATCGAGGCCGCGCGCCTTCCAGTGCTCGACCGCGGGCGCGACGTCGAGCCGGTCGACGCGGCCGATCATCTCGTCCACGGTGCGGAAACCGAGGCGCGCCATGTACTCGCGCACCTCCTCCGCGATGTAGCGGAAGAAGTTCTCCACGAACTCGGGCCGCCCGGTGAACTTGGCCCGCAGCTTCGGGTCCTGGGTCGCGATGCCGACCGGGCAGGTGTTGAGGTGGCACACCCGCATCATGATGCAGCCCATGACCACGAGCGGGGCGGTGGAGAAGCCGAACTCCTCCGCGCCCATGAGGGCCCCGATCACCACGTCACGGCCCGTCTTCAGCTGCCCGTCGACCTGGACGATGATCCGGTCGCGGAGCTTGTTCATCACCAGGACCTGCTGGGTCTCGGCGAGCCCCAGCTCCCACGGGGTGCCGCCGTGCTTGATCGAGGTGAGCGGCGCCGCGCCGGTTCCCCCGTCGTGGCCCGAGATCAGCACCACGTCCGAGTGCGCCTTGGCGACCCCGGCCGCCACCGTGCCCACCCCGACCTCCGAGACCAGCTTTACGCTGATCCGGGCCTTCGGGTTGCCGTTCTTCAGGTCGTGGATGAGCTGCGCCAGGTCCTCGATCGAGTAGATGTCGTGGTGCGGGGGCGGGGAGATGAGCCCCACCCCCGGGGTGGAGTGCCGCACCTTGGCGATCCACGGGTAAACCTTGTGGCCGGGCAGCTGGCCGCCCTCGCCTGGCTTGGCGCCCTGGGCCATCTTGATCTGGAGGTCCTCCGCGTTGACCAGGTACTCGCTGGTGACCCCGAAGCGCCCGGAGGCGATCTGCTTGATCGCGCTGCGCCGCCAGTCGCCGTTCGGCTCGCGCTGGTAGCGCGTGGGATCCTCGCCGCCCTCGCCGGTGTTGGACTTGCCGCCCAGCCGGTTCATGGCGATCGCGAGCGTCTGGTGGGCCTCCAGGCTGATCGAGCCGTACGACATGGCCCCGGTGGCGAAGCGCGGCAGGATCGCCTCCACCGGCTCGACCTCTTCCAGCGGGATCGGCTTGGGCGCGTAGCGAAGCTCGAAGAGCCCGCGCAGCGTCGCCCGGTTCTGATTCTGGTTGTCGACGAGGGCGGTGTACTCCTTGAAGATCCGGTACTGCCCGCTCCGGGTCGCGTGCTGCAGGCGATAGACCGTGTCCGGGTTGAAGAGGTGGTACTCGCCGTCGCGCCGCCACTGGTACTCGCCGCCCCACTGGAGCTCGCGGCCGCCCACCGGCCGCTCCGGATAGGCGCGCCGGTGGCGGGCCAGCGCCTCCTCCGCGATGAGGTCGATCCCGACCCCGCTGATGCGCGACGCGGTCCAGGTGAAGTAGCGGTCGACCAGCTCCTGGCCGAGCCCGATCGCCTCGAAGATCTGGGCGCCGCGATAGGAGTGGATGGTGGAGATCCCCATCTTGGAGATCACCTTCAGCACCCCCTTGTTCAGCGCCTTGATGTAGTTCTTGACCGCGCTCTTGTGATCGAGCCCGGGCAGCAGACCCTGGCGGATCATGTCGTCGAGGCTCTCGAAGGCGAGGTAGGGATTGATGGCCCCCGCCCCGTAGCCCAGGAGCAGGGCCATGTGGTGTACCTCGCGGGCCTCGCCGGTCTCGATCACGAAGCCGACCTTGCAGCGCGTGCCCTCGCGGATGAGGTGGTGGTGGACGCCGGCGGTCGCGAGCAGGGCCGGGATGGGGGCGTGGGTCGCGCTCACCCCGCGGTCGGACAGGATCAGGAAGGTGCACCCCTCCGCGACCGCGCGGCTCACCTGGCGGCAGAGCTCCTCCATCGCGCGCTCGAGGCCCCGCGGGCCGTCCGCGACCGGGAAGAGCATGGACACGGTGGTGGACTTGAAGCCGGGCTGGTCCACGTGCCGGATGCGCGCCAGCTCCTCGTTGTGGAGGATGGGCGTCTTGAGCTTGATCTGACGACAGGCCTCCGGCACCGGCTCGAGCAGGTTGCCCTCGGGGCCGATGCTGGTCGCGATCTGGGTAACCAGCTCCTCGCGGATGCCGTCGAGCGGTGGGTTGGTCACCTGCGCGAAGAGCTGCTTGAAGTAGTCGTAGAGCAGCCGCGGGCGCTCCGAGAGCACCGCGAGCGAGGTGTCGGTGCCCATCGAGCCCACCGGCTCCTCGCCGGCCGCCGCCATCGGGCCCAGGAGCAGGCGGAGGTCCTCGTGGGTGTAGCCGAAGACCTGCTGGCGCTCGAGCACCGTCTGGTGATCCGGCTCCGGCACGCTGGGCGGCGCGGCAAGGTTCTCGACCGGGGTCAGGTACGCTTTCAGCCACTCCCCGTACGGGTACTGGGTGGCGTAGGTGTGCTTGAGCTCCGCGTCGTCGATGATGCGGCCCTGGGCGGTGTCCACCAGGAAGATGCGGCCCGGGTGCAGCCGCTCCTTCAGGAGCACCCGCTCCGGGGCGATGTCGAGCACCCCGACCTCGGAGGCCATCACCACCATGTCGTCCTTGGTCACGTAGTAGCGCGAGGGCCGGAGGCCGTTGCGGTCGAGCACCGCGCCGATGACGGTGCCGTCGGTGAAGGCGATCGAGGCGGGCCCGTCCCAGGGCTCCATCAGGCAGCCGTGGTACTCGTAGAAGGCCTTGCGCTCCTCGCTCATCGACTCGTGCCCGCTCCACGCCTCCGGGATCATCATGAGCACGGCCAGGGGCAGGGGTCGCCCGGCCATGACCAGGAACTCGAGCACGTTGTCGAACACCGCCGAGTCGCTGCCGCCCTCCACCACGATCGGCACGATCTTCTTGAGGTCGTCGCCCAGGACCGCGGAGTGGCAGAGGGCCTCGCGGGCGCGCATCCAGTTGATGTTGCCGCGGAGCGTGTTGATCTCGCCGTTGTGGGCGATGAAGCGGTACGGGTGCGCGAGCGGCCACGAGGGGAACGTGTTGGTGGAGAACCGCTGGTGGACCAGGGCCAGCGCCGACTCGACCAGGGGATCGGTGACGTCCGGGAACATGCCCTCGATCTGATCGGCGGAGAGCATGCCCTTGTAGATGAGGGTGTTGGCCGACAGGCTCGGGAGGTAGAAGAACTGCCGCGCGCCGAGCGTGCTCTTGCGTACCGCGTGCTCGGCGCGCTTGCGGATCACGTAGAGCTTGCGCTCGAAGGCGGCGCGATCGGGCACGCCGGCGCCCCGCGCGATGAACACCTGCTCGAACGTGGGCTCCACCGACCTCGCGGTGGGGCCGATCGGCGACGAGTCGGTGGGCACCGGCCGCCAGCCGAGCGGCACCTGACCCTCCTCGACCGCGATCCGCTCGAGGATCGCCCGGCACTCGGCCCGGTCACGGCTGTCGCGCGGGAGGAAGACGAGCCCGGCCCCGTACCGTCCCGGCTCGGGCAGGGCGATGCCGAGGGCGGTGCACTCCCGGGCCAGGAATCGATGCGGCATCTGGATCAGGATCCCGGCCCCGTCCCCGGTGTTCACCTCGCAGCCGCAGGCGCCGCGATGCAGGAGGTTCTTCAGGACCGTGAGGGCCTGGGTGACGATCGCATGGGACTTGCGACCCTTGATGTCCACCACGAAGCCCACGCCGCAGGCGTCGTGCTCGTGCGCCGGATCGTACAGGCCCTGCGCCGGGGGCATCCCCGGGGTCAGCTCTGACGCGTCTTGGTGCATCGCTTCCTCTCTCCACCCCGGCAGTCCCCGCCGAGGCCCCTGGTGCGTTTGTCCAACCGCCGCCGAACTTCCCGAGAGACTACACGGGACGCGAGCATTAGCCAAGCACAAAGTAAAAAAACACGTCATTAGTTGTACTAATAGTGGTACGTTGAGGGCCCGTGAACCTCGAGACCCTGAAGCTCTACTGCGACGCGGTGCGCCTGCGCAGCTTCTCCCGCGGCGCCGCCGCCAACACCGTCTCCCAGTCCGCGGCGAGCCAGGCCATCCAGCAGCTCGAGGCGGAGCTGGACGCGGTGCTCCTGGACCGCTCGCGCCGCCCGCTGCTGCCCACCGAGCAGGGGCAGGCCTTCTACGATTCGTGTCGCACCCTGCTCCAGGGCTGGGAGAAGGCGCGCGCGGAGCTGGCCGCGGCCCGCGAGCGCGTGGAGGGCACGGTGCGGGTCGCCGCGATCTACTCGGTGGGTCTGCACGACATGAGCCGGCACATGCAGCCCTTCATGGCCGCCTATCCCCAGGCGCGCGTCCTGCTCGAGTGCCTGCACCCGCACAAGGTGGTGGAGGCGGTGCTGGAGGACGAGGCCGACGTCGGCATCCTGTCCTACCCGGCCGCCACCCGCACGCTCACCGTGCTGCCCCTGCGGATGGAGCCCATGGTGCTGGTCGCGCATCCCGCCCACCGCCTCGCCCGGCGGCGCTCGGTGGCCGCCTCCGAGCTGCAGGGAGAGAAGTTCGTGGCGTTCGATCGCGACCTCGCCATCCGCAAGGCCATCGACCGGGCCCTCAAGCAGCACGGGGTCAAGGTGGAGGTGGTGATGGAGTTCGACAACGTCGAGACCATCAAGCAGGCCATCGGCATCAACGCGGGGGTGAGCATCCTCCCTCGCCCGACCGTTCTCAACGAGTCGGGAATGCGCACGCTCGCGGTGGCCCCGCTCACGCTCCCCGGGCTGGTGCGGCCGATCGGCATCATCCACCGCCGCGGGCGGCGGCTCACCCCGGTGGTGGCGCGCTTCATCGAGCAGCTCCAGAAGCCGGTCGACGGGGCGCCGTGATACCGTAGTCGGCATGCGCGTCCCCCGCTTCCCCACCAGAGCCTGACGAGGAGCCGTGGCATGAGCGAGACCCCCGCCTCCCTGATCATCGCGGCGAGCGAGAGCGATTCGAACCTCTACTACGCGTGCCGCTTCCTGGCCCCGGATCCCTTCGTGTTCCTCCAGGTCGGCGGCCGCAAGACCCTGCTGATGTCCGACCTGGAGGTCGACCGTGCCCGCGCCCAGGCGCGCGTCGACGAGGTGCTGTCGCTGTCGCAGTGGGAGGCCAAGGCCCGGCAGCGCTGGCCCCAGCCCCGGCTCACCGACACCGTCAGCCTGCTGCTCGAGGACTACGGCGTCAAGGCGGTGGAGGTCCCGGGGAACTTCCCGCTGGAGCTGGCCGACCGGCTCCGTGAGCGGGGCGTCACCGTCACGCCGCGCCCGAGCCCCTTCCTGCCGGAGCGGGTCGTGAAGGCGCCGGACGAGGTGGCGGCCATCGAGGAGACGCAGCGCCACACCGAGACCGCGCTGGAGGCGGCGCTCGCCATGCTCCGGGAGAGCGTCGTCCGGGGCGACGAGGTGCTCTATCGGGGTCGGCCGCTCACGTCGGAGGACCTCAAGAAGGCGGTCAACGTCTCGCTCATGGAGAACGACTGCATCGCGGAGCACACCATCATCGCCTGCGGGGAGCAGGGGGTGGATCCGCACAACCAGGGATCGGGCCCCATCCGTCCCAACCAGGGCATCATCTTCGACATCTTCCCCCGGTCGTCCCGGACCCGGTATTTCGCCGACATGACCCGCACCGTGGTCAAGGGGCGGGCTCCGGACGAGCTCCGGCGCCTCTACGACGCGGTGCTGGCCAGCCAGCTGCGAGGCATCGAGCTGATCCGTGACGGAGCCTCTGGCTCCGCCATCCACGCCGAGGTCAACCGCACCCTCGAGGCCCGGGGGTACATGACCGGGGTGGTGAACGGCCGGAACCAGGGCTTCTTCCACGGCACCGGCCACGGTGTCGGCCTCGACATCCACGAGCTGCCGCGGATCAGCCGCCTGGACTCCGAGCTCAAGACCGGCCACGTGGTGACGGTGGAGCCCGGGCTCTACTACCCGGGGCGGGGGGCGGTCCGTATCGAGGACATGGTCCTGGTCGAGGGTGCGGGCTGCCGGAACCTGACCCGGTCGCCCAAGATGGAGCTGCTCGAGCTGTAGGGGTCCAGGGGGTCCGGTCGGGCGGTCAGACCGCAGACAACCTTGCTTCTATTCAAGCGTTTGGGTAGCATGACTTGGGAGTGTCACGCATCTGATCGCGCTTCCCAGACGCCAGGGTGACCAGAGCCACTCCGCCTGCAAGCCGCTATAGACATGGGCATGCGCCTGGACGGAAAGGACACCGAACATGAGTGAGAGTGTGGCCGCCGCACGGACCGCGTCGAAGCCGCGCCGCACCCTGACGCGCGCCGTGATCCGGTTCGCCGGAGACTCGGGCGACGGGATGCAGGTGACGGGTGAGCAGTTCACGACCGAGGCCGCGTGGGCCGGCAACGACATCTCGACGCTGCCGAATTTCCCCGCCGAGATCCGGGCTCCCGCCGGGACCCTGTTCGGAGTATCGAGCTTCCAGCTCCAGTTCGGGAGCCAGCGCGTCTACACCCCGGGCGATCAGCTCGACGCCCTGGTGGTGATGAACCCGGCCGCTCTCAAGGTGCACCTGGCCGATCTCAAGCCGGGCGGCATCCTGATCGTGAATCCGGCCGCGTTCGACAAGCGGAACCTCGACAAAGCCGGCTACACCGCGAACCCGCTCGACGACGCGACGCTGGGCGAGAAGTACCGCCTGCACCAGGTCGACATGGAGGGACTCACCAAGAAGGCGCTCGAGGACATGTCGCTGAACGCGAAGGAGAAGGATCGCTGCAAGAACTTCTTCGCGCTCGGGCTCGTGTCGTGGGTGTACACGCGCCCGCTCGAGCCGACCCTGGACGCGATCAAGAAGCGCTTCGCCAAGCGGCCGGAGTTCGTCGAGGCCAACATCCGCGCGCTCAAGGCGGGGCACGCCTTCGGCGAGACCGCAGAGATGTTCGCCGAGCACTACGGCGTCGAGCCGGCCGAGATGGCGCCGGGCGTGTACCGCAGCATGACCGGCAATCGCGCGCTGGCCTGGGGGCTCCTCGCGGCGGCCGAGCGCACCAAGGTGCCGGTGGTGTTCGGCGCCTACCCGATCACCCCGGCGAGCGACATCCTCCACGAGCTGGCGCTCCACAAGCGCTTCCGGGTGCGGACCTTCCAGGCCGAGGACGAGATCGCGGCGGTCACCGCGGCGATCGGGGCCTCGTTCGGCGGCTGCATCGGGGTGACCGCGTCGAGCGGCCCCGGCATCGCGCTCAAGGGGGAGGCCATCGGGCTCGCGGTCACCGCCGAGCTCCCGCTCGTGATCTTCGACATCCAGCGCGGCGGGCCCAGCACCGGCCTGCCGACCAAGACCGAGCAGGCCGACCTCATGCAGGCGCTCTACGGCCGCAACAGCGAGTCGCCGGTGGTGGTGATCGCCCCCGCGACCCCGGGGGACTGCTTCTACATCGCCTACGAGGCGGTGCGGCTGGCCATCAAGTACATGGTGCCGGTGATGGTGCTCTCCGACGGCTACCTGGCCAATGGCTCCGAGCCGTGGCTGATCCCCGACGTCAAGACGCTGCCCGAGATCACGGTCGGCTTCCGGACCGAGGTCGAGGGGTTCTTCCCGTACCTGCGGGACCCGGCCACCCTCGCGCGGCCCTGGGTGCGCCCGGGCACGCCCGGCCTCGAGCACCGCATCGGCGGCATCGAGAAGCAGGACGTGACCGGCAACATCTCCTACGACCCGGAGAACCACGACCACATGGTCCGCACCCGCGCCGAGAAGGTCCGGCGCGTGGGCCAGGAGATCCCGCCGACCTCGATCAACGGCCCGGCCACCGGCGAGGTGCTGGTGGTGGGCTGGGGCGGCACCTACGGCGCCATCACCGCCGCGGTCGAGGAGGCACAGGCCGAGGGCAAGGCGGTCGCCTCGGTGCACCTGCGGTACCTCAACCCGCTGCCGCCGGACCTCGGGCACATCCTCCGCCAGTACCGGCGGGTGCTGGTGCCGGAGATCAACAGCGGGCAGCTCGTGCGCATCCTCCGGGCGGAGTACCTGGTCGACGCGGTCGGCTTCAACCGCGTGCGCGGCCTGCCGCTCGCGAGCCAGGAAATCTTCGAAGCCGTCAACCAACTGCTGGAGGCCAAGCGGTGAGCCCTGTGACCGGAGCACCCGGAGCGACCCCGAAGTACACCAAGAAGGATTTCGAGTCCGACCAGGACGTGCGCTGGTGCCCCGGCTGCGGGGACTACGCGATCCTGAGCGCGGTGCAGAAGATGATGCCCGACCTCGGCATCCCGAGAGAGGACATCGTGTTCATCTCCGGGATCGGCTGCTCGAGCCGCTTCCCGTACTACATGAACACGTACGGCTTTCACACCATCCACGGCCGGGCTCCCGCCGTCGCCACGGGCCTCAAGCTGGCGCGGCCCGAGCTCAAGATCTTCGTGGTCACCGGTGACGGCGACGGTCTCAGCATCGGCGGCAACCACCTGCTGCACGTGCTGCGGCGGAACGTGGACCTGACCATTCTCATGTTCAACAACCGGATCTACGGCCTCACCAAGGGCCTGTACTCGCCGACCAGCGAGCTGGGCAAGGTGACCAAGTCCACCCCGCTGGGCTCGGCGGACCGGCCGGTGAGCCCGTGCGCGTTCGCGCTCGCGGCGGGGGCGACCTTCGTGGCGCGGACCCTCGACCGCAACATCGCGCACATGGAGGAGACGCTCAAGCGCGCGGCGGCCCACAAGGGCGCGGCGTTCGTGGAGATCCTCCAGAACTGCAACGTGTACAACGACATGGCGTGGGGCGTGCTCTACGACCGCGAGTCCAAGGTCCTGCACGAGCTCCGCCTCGAGCACGGCAAGCCGCTGGTGTGGGGTCCGCTCGACGACCGTCGCGGGCTCGTGCTGGAGGGCGTCAAGCCCAAGGTCGTGAAGGTGGTGGACGTCCCGGAGGGCACGCTGTGGGTGCACGACGAGACCGACGGGGGCACCGCACTGGTGCTGGCGCAGCTGTGGGCTCCGGAGTACCCGATCCCGCTCGGGGTGCTCGCCAACAAGCCGGGCGAGGCGACCTACGAGGAGATCCTGATCCAGCAGGAGCAGAAGATCATCTCGGAGCGCGGGCCCGGCGACATCGCCAAGCTACTCATGTCGGGCGACACCTGGAAGATCGGCTGAGCCCCCGCCTCCGGCGGGCGGTCCGTAGATCACCGGCCCTCCACGGGAGGGCCGGTGGTATTTTGTCAGCCTGAGACGCCCCATGCCCCTGTCTCCCCAGGTCCTCCGCGAGCTCGAGCGCATCGTCGGCGCCGCCGGGCTCGTGGTCTCCCGCGAGGGGCTGCTCACCTACGAGTGCGACATGCACACGTTCTACAAGGGCGCGCCGGAGGCGGTGGTCCTCCCGGAGTCCGCCCAGCAGGTGGCCGAGATCGTCCGGCTGTGCCGCCGGGACCGGGTGCCGATCGTGCCGCGCGGGTCGGGCACCGGCCTGATCGGCGGGGCCATGGCTCCCGAGGGCGGGGTGATGGTCTCGATGACCCGCATGAACCGCATCGTCGAGATCGACTTCGCGAATCGCTGCGCCACCGTGCAGCCGGGCCTGATCAACCTGTGGCTGAGCCAGGCCACCCGCGAGGGCGGCTACTTCTTCGCCCCGGACCCCTCGAGCCAGATGGTGTCGTCCATCGGCGGGAACGCGTCCACGAATGCCGGGGGGCCCCACTGCCTCAAGTACGGCATCACCGTGAACCACATCCTCGGGCTCGAGGTCGTCACCGGGGCGGGGGAGCTGCTCCGGCTCGGAGGGAAGGCCCACGAGCGTCCCGGCTACGATCTCACCGGCGTGATGGTGGGCGCGGAGGGCACCCTCGGCCTAATCACCGGGGTGGTGGTCCGCCTCACCCACCTGCCGGAGTCGGTGAAGACGATCCTCGCGTCCTTCTCCACCATCGAGGATGCCTCCGAGACGGTCTCCGCGATCATCCGGGCCGGCATCATCCCGGCCGCGCTGGAGATGCTCGACGAGGTGGTCATCCGCGCGATCGAGGAGGGCATCCACGCGGGCTACCCCAAGGGCGCGGGCGCGGTCCTGCTGATCGAGCTGGACGGTCCCGCGGCCGAGATCGACGCGCAGGCCGCCCCGATCGAGGCGATCTGCCGCGAGCACCTCGCGCTCGAGATCCGCGTGGCCCGGAGCGAGGAGGAGCGCGCGCTGCTGTGGAAGGGCCGCAAGGAAGCGGCGGGCGTCTTCGGGCGCCTGACGCCCAACTGGCTGCTGCAGGACGCGGTGGTGCCGCGCTCCAAGCTGCCCGAGATCATGCGGGAGCTCCAGGCCATCGGCGCGCGGCACCGGGTGGTGATCGCCAACGTGTTCCACGCCGGCGACGGCAATCTGCACCCGCTCATCTGCTACGACGATCGCGTCCCGGGCGAGCTCGAGCGGGCCAAGCACGCCAACGAGGACCTATTGCACGCCTGTCTGCGCCTCGGAGGCAGCGTCACCGGCGAGCACGGCGTGGGCCTCGACAAGTGCGAGAGCCTGCCGCTGCAGTTCGCGGAGGCCGATCTGAACTTCATGGCGCGCCTGCGACGCACCTTCGATCCGGACTCGATCATGAATCCCGGCAAGCTGCTGCCGTCGCACCCGGCCTGTGGCGAAGGCTTTCGGCCCGCCGCCCGCCCGCTGCCTTCCGGCACCTGGATCTGACGATGGCCGTCTCCACGCCCGCCCTCCACGACGCGCTGGCCGAGCTGGTCGGCCGCGAGCACCTGCTGCGCGATCCGGCGGGGCTGGCGCGCTACGCGGTGGACGGCCTCGTGCCCGGGGTGGTGGCGCGGCCCGGGAGCGGCGAGGAAGTGGGCCGGCTGCTGGCCCTCTGCGCGGCGGAGCGGCTCGCGGTCGTGCCACGCGGCGCCGGCACGGCTCAGGCCCTCGGCAACCCGCCGCGCCGGCTCGACCTCGTGCTGGAGCTGGGGCGCCTCGCCGGCGTGCACGAGTACGTGCCCGAGGACATGGTGGCCACGGTCGGGGCCGGCCTCACCCTGGCCGGCCTCGGGGCGCACCTGGCGTCGCACCGCCAGCGGCTGGCTCTCGATCCACCGGGCGGCGGCCCGCGCAGCGTGGGCGGCGTCCTCGCCACGAACGCGAGCGGCCCGCTCCGATTCCGCTACGGCACCGGCCGGGATCTGCTGCTCGGCGTGCGCTTCGTCCAGGCCGACGGCACGCTCACCTGGGGCGGCGCCAAGGTGGTGAAGTCGGTCACCGGCTACGACGTGCCGAAGCTACTGGTCGGCTCCCTCGGCACCCTCGGGATCATCGTGGAGGCGACGCTGCGGCTGCACCCGATGCCGCCCGCCACGCGCTCGTGGCAGGTGGGCCTGCCGTCCCCCGCGGCCGCGGCCGCGTTCCTGGCCGCCCTCGTGGACTCGCCGCTCCAGCCGGATCGCGCCGTGCTCCTGGACGCGGTGGGCCTGCGTCGGGCCGGCCTGACCGCGGATCCGATCGCGCTCCTCCTGTCGATCGCGAGCGTGGCCGAGGCCGTCGAGCAGCAGGGCCGCGCGCTCGAAGCCCTCGCCCGGGTCCACCGCGGCCAGGCGGCGGCCGTCGCCGAGACCGCATGGTCGGCCCTGGGCGTGGCGGTCGAGGCGCCGGTCCTGCTGCGCCTCGCCTCCGAGCCGCGTCGACTGCTCGATTGGGCGGAGGCGGGGTGGGCGGCCGCCGGCCGACTGGGCGTCGAGATCGCGGTTCTCGCGCAGCCGGGACACGGCGTGGTAGAGATGGCGGTCTGGGGCAGCCCCGACCTGCGACATCTGGGCCAGGATCTCGTACGGCCGCTACGAGCCGCGGTCGAGGCCGAGGGGGGCAGCCTGGTCGTGCAGCGGGCCCCGGTCGAGCTTAAGAGATCTTGTGAGGTCTGGGGATCTATCAATTCAGAAATATTGAACATCATGAAGAGAATAAAGATTGAGTTCGATCCCGACGACGTCCTGAGCCCGGGCCGCTTCGTGGGCGGCCTGTGAGCCAGACCGCTCCGGCGCGCCTGGGCGCCTTCGACGGGCAGGACGCGCCCTCCATGGACGGGCTGCGGGCCTGCGTGCACTGCGGGATCTGCCTACCGCAATGCCCGACCTACCGGGTGCTCGGCGAGGAGATGGACTCACCCCGCGGGCGCGTGTACCTGATGCGGGCGGCCGCGGAGGGCCGAATCGGCCTCACCCCGACCATCGCCCGCCACCTCGACCTGTGCCTCGGGTGCCGCGCGTGCGAGACCGCGTGCCCGTCCGGCGTGCCGTTCGGGCAGCTCCTCGAGGCCACGCGCGGCCAGTTCGAACGCAGCGGGATCAGCGCGCCCCAGCGTGACTCTGCGATGCTCCGGTTCCTCCTCGCGGTGTTCCCGAATCCGGGACGGCTCGGCTCGATGCTGGCCGCGCTGCGCGCGTACCAGTGGTCGGGCGCCCAGGCGCTGGTGCGCGGGCTCGGCCTCCTGGCCCCCTTCGGCAAGCTCCGTGCGATGGAGGCGCTGCTGCCCCCGCTGCCCGCGCCGGGCGCGCCGCTGCCCAGGGTCGTCCCGCCCCGCGGCGGGCGGTCGCGCGGCCGGGCCGGCGTCCTGCTGGGCTGCGCGCAGCGCTTCTTCTACCCGGACGTCAACGCCGACACCGTCCGGCTCCTCTCCGCGGCCGGCTACGAGGTGGTGGTGCCTCCGGAACAGGAGTGCTGCGGAGCGCTCCACCTGCACGCCGGGCGCCTCGAGGACTTCCGGGCGATGGCGCGGCGGCTGATGCCCGCGTTCGACGACGTCGACCTCGTGGTGGTCAACGCGGCGGGCTGCGGCTCGGCGCTCAAGGAATACGGCCACTGGCTCCCGGAGGAGGCGGCCGGGCTCTTCGCCCGACGGGTGCGCGACGTCTCCGAGGTGCTCGTGGACGCCGACCTGCCGCTGCGCCCGCTTCCCATCACCGTGACGTATCACGACGCTTGTCACCTGGCGCACGGGCAGCGCGTGCGCGCCGAGCCCCGTGGCCTGCTGCGCCGCATCCCCGGCCTGACCCTGGTCGACCTGCCCGACGGTGAGCTCTGTTGCGGCAGCGCGGGGATCTACAATCTGCTCGAGCCGGAGATGGCGGGCGAGCTCGGCCGGCGCAAGGCGACGTGCATCCGGGAGACCGGTGCGCGGGTGGTGGCGGCGGGCAACCCGGGCTGCTTGATGCAGATCCGCCAGCACTGCCGTGCGCTGGGCCTCGACGTCGAGGTCGTGCACCCGGTGACGCTGCTGGCGCGGGCCCTCGCGGAGCGGGAGAGCGCGCGATGAAGATCCGGGTACATGATCACGTGAAGGTCGCGGCCGACAAGATGGCCAAGATCGGCCTGTCCGGGACCGCGCGCACCCAGCTCGACCTCTACTGCGTGGCCCCCGGGCAGTCGCAGTCTCCGCACCGGCACGAGGGCGAGGACAAGATCTACTACGTCATCGAGGGCGCCGGACGCTTCACGGTGGGCCGCGTCGAGGAGCGGCTCGAGGCCGGGGACGCGGTGGTGGCCCCGGCCGGCGTGGACCACGGCCTGGTCAACGACGGCTCCACGCTCCTGCTCGTGCTGGTCGTGGTGGCGCCGCCGCCCGCGCACGTCACGCGCGGGCCCGCGAGCTAGCGCGGTGGCCGCCCCGGTGCGCGCCGCGCTGATGATCACCTGCCTCGGCGACATGTTCTTCCCCGAGGTCGGCGTGGCGATGGTGCGGCTGCTTCGGGGTCTGGGCGTCGAGGTTGACTTTCCCGAGGGCCAGACCTGCTGCGGCATGCCGCTGTTCAACTCGGGCTACCACCACGACGCGGCGCTGATCGCGGCCCGCACCGTGAAGCTCTTCGAGCGCGCCGAGCACGTGGTGGTGCCGTCGGGCTCCTGTGCCTGGATGGTGAAGACCGAGTACCCGGGCCTGCTCAAGCACGACCCGGCCCTGCGCGCCGCCGCCGAGTCCCTCGCGCGCCGCACGCGCGAGCTCTCCCAGTTCCTCGTGGAGGTGCTGGGCGTGAGCCGCGTCGACTCGAAGTTCGAGGGGAAGGTGACCTACCACGACTCCTGCCACCTCCTCCGCGGCCTGGGCGAATCCACGGCGCCGCGCGCCCTGCTGCGGGGGGTGCCCGGGGTGGAGCTGGTGGAGCTGCCGGGCGCCGATCAGTGCTGCGGTTTCGGGGGCTCGTTCTCGGTCCGCCTGCCCGAGGTGTCGAGCGCCATCCTCGACAAGAAGCTCGCCAACGTGGAGGCGACCGGCGCCCGCTGCCTGGTGGCGTGCGACGCGGGGTGTCTCATGCAGATGGGTGGCGGCCTGACCCGCCGCGGCTCGGCGGTGAAGGCGGTCCACCTGGCCCAGGTGCTGGCCGGCGAGGTGTCGCGGTGAGCGAGGAGCTCCTGCGCACGCCGTTCCCGGAGCGGGCCGGCGCGGCCCTCCAGGACGCCTTCCTCCAGGAGGCGCTCACCATCGCCACCACCAAGTTCATCGACCTTCGCAAGGAGGCCTTCGCGGGCTTCCCGGCCGGCGAGGCGCTGCGGGATCGGGCGCGGGCGATCAAGGAGGCGACGCTCCAGCACCTCGACGTCCACCTCGAGCGGCTCGCCGACAACGTGGAGCGCCTGGGCGGCACCGTGCACTGGGCCGCCACCGGGGAGGAGGCGCGCGAGATCGTGCTGCGGCTCTGCCGCGATCGCGGGGTGCGGATGGCGGTGAAGTCCAAGTCGATGGCCACGGAGGAGATCGACCTCAACGAGGCCCTCGAGCATGCGGGGGTGACCCCGGTGGAGACGGACCTGGGCGAGTACATCATCCAGCTCGCCCACGAGAAGCCCTCGCACATCATCGCGCCCGCCATCCACAAGACGAAGGGGCAGGTCGCCGAGCTGTTCTCGCGGGAGCTACATGGGCAGTTTCCTGCCGATCCGGAAGTCCTCACCGCGGTGGCGCGAAAGGCCCTGCGCGAGAAGTTCCTCCAGGCCGACATGGGGATCACCGGAGCCAACTTCGCGGTCGCGGACACCGGCACCGTGGTGCTCGTCACCAACGAGGGCAACGGGCGCATGGTGACGTCGCTGCCGCGCATCCACGTGGCCCTGATGGGGATCGAGAAGGTCATCCCGTCGATGAGCGACCTCGTGGTGTTCCTCGCCATCCTGGCCCGGAGCGCCACCGGGCAGAAGCTCTCCTCCTACACCACGCTCGTGCGCGGGCCGCGGCGGGCGGGGGAGCTCGAGGGGCCGGAGGAGTTCCACCTGATCCTCCTCGACAACGGGCGCGCGCGCCAGATCGCGTCCACCCTGCGGGAGGCGCTCTACTGCCTGCGCTGCGGGGCCTGCCTCAACGTCTGCCCGGTGTATCGGCAGATCGGCGGCCACGCGTACGGCTACACGTACCCGGGCCCCATCGGCATCCTCCTCACCGCGATGCTCAAGGGCAACCGGTCGGTGCGCGAGCTGGCCCACGCCTCCTCCCTCTGCGGGGCGTGCAAGGACGTCTGCCCGGTCCGCATCGACATCCCGCGCATGCTGATCGAGCTGCGCGAGCACCTCGATCGCGAGAAGATCGCGCCGTGGACGGAGCGCGTGGTGTTCCGCGCCTTCCGGCGCCTGCTCCTCTCGCCCACCGCGTTCCGCCTCTCCGCGAGGGCCGGGCGCCTGCTCCAGCGTCCGTTCGTGCGCCAGGGACGGCTGCGCGGGCTCCCGCTGCTCTTCGGCCGCTGGACGCGCACGCGCGACCTGCCGCCGGTGGCCGCCCGCACCTTCCGGGAGCGATGGAAGGAGCTCCGCTAGGTGGCCGCCCGCGCCGAGTTCCTCGAGCGGATCCGCCGCGAGGTGGCCAAGACCCCCGGGCTCTTCGGCGCCTCCACCGCGCCCCGTCCGAGTGATCCGGCCGCCGGCGCGGAGGCCATCCGGCGCGAGCTGGCCGAGCGCTGGCCCGAGGCGCTCGAGCGGTTCCGGCAGGAGTTCGAGCGGGTGGCCGGAGTGTTCCACCGGGTGCGGGACCTGGACGCGGTCCCGGACGCGATCGCGGACATCGCCCGGGAGCGTGGCATCCGGAGCCTGGTCACGTGGGATCCCGCGGTGCTCGGCTTCGACGCCGCCGCCGCGCTGTCCGGGCGGGGCCTGTCGGTGATCGCGGCGCGCGCCGGTGAGGAGCACGAGGTGGGCCGGCGCCGCCACCGCGCGGACGCGGCGGCCGCGCAGCTGGGGGTCACCGGGGCCGACCTCGTGCTCGCGGAGACCGGGACCTTGATCCTCCTCTCCGGCGCGGGGCGGCCGCGTTCCACCTCGCTGCTGCCCGACGTCCACGTGGCGGTTTTCGGGCGCGACCGGCTGCTGGAGAACTTGGAGCAGGTGGGGGTGATGCTGGAGGCCCTCCACGTCGATCCCGACCGGGCGATGTCGGGCGCGATGATCAACTTCATCACCGGGCCCTCGCGGACCGCCGACATCGAGTTGACGCTCACCCGCGGCGTCCACGGCCCGAAGGAAGTGCACGCGATCTTCGTGGAGGCCGCGTGAGCGAGCGCCTGTTCACGCCCGACGAGGTCAACCGCCTGATTCCGCGGCTCACCGAGCTGCTCGACACCGGGATCGAGCGATACCGCCAGGCGGTGGCCTTGCAGGAGCGCCTGCGCGAGGACCGCGCCCGGGTGGCCGGGGCGGGGGGCGAGCGCCACCACCGCCACGAGTGGAAGGCGCGCGCGGAGCGCCTGGACGGCCTCGGCATCGAGGTGCGCCAGGTCCTGCAGGAGATCCAGGCGCTGGGCGGGGTGGTGAAGGATCTGGAGACGGGTCTCGTCGACTTCCCGGGACACGGACCCGGCGAGCATCGCGACCGGGTGGTCAACCTCTGCTGGCGGTACGGCGAGGAGGCCGTCGAGTTCTGGCACGGGATGGACGAGGGCTTCGCCCAGCGGAAGCCGCTCGCGTGAGCTACCGCGCTGTCCTCTTCGACCTCTTCGACACCCTCGTGCTCTTCCATCGCGAGCGGCTGCCCGAGCTGCACGTCAACGGCAAGACGATCCGCACCACCGCCGGGCATCTCCACGCGGAGCTCCGGCGATTCGCCCCCGACGTGGAGCTCTCCGCCTTCGTGGCCGCCCTCTTCTGGAGCTGGCAGGAGGCCGAGCGAATCCGCGCCGAGGACCATCGCGAGGTCGGGGCGCCGGAGCGGTTCGGCATGCTCTTCGGGCGCCTCGGGCTCGACGCGGGCCGGATGCCCGCCGAGGCGCGCGACGTCCTGCTCGCCACCCACATGCGGGAGCTGTCCAAGGTCGTGGAGTGCCCGCCGCATCACGTGGCGCTGCTCGACGAGCTGCGGCGGCACTATCGCCTCGCGGTGGTCTCGAATTTCGACTACTCGCCGACCTGCCTGGCCATCCTCGAGCGCGCGGGCATCGCGCCGCTCTTCGAGACCATCGTGATCTCCGACGAGGTCGGCTGGCGCAAGCCCAAGCCGGTCATCTTCGAGACCGCGCTCGACCGCATGGGCGGCCTCCGGCCGGCCGAGGCCCTCTTCGTGGGCGACCGGGCCGACATCGACGTCCTGGGGGCCCGGGCGGTCGGCATGCCCACCGCATGGATCAATCGCGAGGCCCTGCTCTTGCCCGAGGACATCCAGGCGCCCGACTTCGAGATCCGCGATCTGGCGGAGCTCCGGGCCATTCTCCGCATCCCGTAGCCCTCCCGTCTCATCTAAACAGGCGCGAGGAGAAGCAACCAGGAGGACAACGTGGCCACCACCCGCAAGGTCGTCATCATCGGATCGGGACCGTCCGGCTACACCGCGGCCATCTACGCCGCGCGGGCCAACCTGTCCCCGGTCATGTTCACCGGTATCCAGCCGGGCGGCCAGCTCATGCTGACGACCCTGGTCGAGAACTATCCGGGCTTCGTCGAGGGCATCGACGGGCCCCCGCTGATGGAGACGTTCCAGAAGCAGGCCGAGCGCTTCGGTACCGAAATGATCGCCGACGACGTGACCGAGGTCGACTTCCGCCAGCGGCCCTTCAAGGTCACCGGGGGCGACGTCACGATCGAGGCCCACACCGTCATCATCGCGACCGGCGCGTCCGCCAAGCTGCTGGGGCTGCCGAACGAGTCCAAGCTCATGGGCCGCGGGGTCTCGACCTGCGCGACCTGCGACGGGTTCTTCTTCAAGGACCAGAACATCATGGTGGTCGGCGGCGGGGACTCCGCGCTCGAGGAGGCGCTCTACCTCTCCCGCCTCGGCCGCAAGGTGGATCTGGTGCACCGCCGCGAGGCGCTGCGCGGGTCCAAGATCATGCAGGAGCGGGCATTCAAGAACCCGAAGATCACGTTCGTCTGGAACACGGTGGTGGAGGACGTCCTGGATCCCGCCGCGGGCAAGGTGACCACCGTGAAGCTCCGGAACATCAAGACCGGCGCCGCCTCGGAGGCCCAGGTGGACGGGCTCTTCGTGGCCATCGGACATCAGCCGAACACCGCGCTCTTCAAGGGGCAGGTCGACCTGCATCCCAACGACTACATCAAGGTCGTGCCCGGGACGACCCAGACCTCGGTTCCGGGAGTGTTCGCGGCCGGCGACGTGGCCGACTTCACCTACCGCCAGGCGGTCACCGCGGCCGGCACCGGCTGCATGGCCGCGCTCGAGGCCGAGCGCTACCTGGAGGCGCACAGCCTAGGGGACTAGTTCGCCGGCGAGCTCCTAACGCTCCCGAGCGGTGTGTGCACCGGCGATCGAAGGGGAGCTGGGCCTCGTCACTTGGCTCCGGGCTCGGCGCAGAAGTAGTAGATCCAGGCGCGTTCGAGAAGTTCCTTGGTCAGCACGAACGGCCGATTCTCGTAGCGGCAGATGTCTCGACAGCGCTCGATGAGGTCGCGCGGCTGACAGGATCTCATCTCACGCTGCTCGTGCGTGTAGCGCGCCAGAAGCATGTCGAGCAGCCGAGGATCGTATCGTAGACGACATGCCTCCACATACTTCCCGAAGATGCGCCCATAAGTCTCGGGGCTTGGCGACTCGACAGCGAGACGGTAGCCAAGCCTCCGGAGGAAAGCCTCCTCCGCGAAGTCGGTAGAGGCTAGGTTGCTGGCAAAAATCAGGAGCTGCTCGGACTCGTCTTCCCGAGGGCTCAGCCAGGGGGGGTCGTCGTGTCCGCGAAGCATGTTGTCCTCTTGAGGTGAGGCAGTGAGAT
>DATJIR010000378.1:0-2777 GCA_035493135.1 Verrucomicrobiia bacterium | reverse complement strand
CATGGGCGACATCCAGGATCGTCTGCGTCGCTCCGGCCGCCTGCTCGCCAGCTGACCGCGCCGCGACCGCTACTTCTTAAACCAGTCCCAGACCCGGTCCCACCAGCGCCCGATCTGCTCCGTCACGCCCCCGTGCTCCTCGCACGGGGGCGGCTCCGTACCGGCCAGAAATACCTCGGTCACCACGACCGGGCAGGAGGCGGTTGCGCGCCGTCCGTTGCCCGCATCGATCTTCGCGTAGGTGACGCCGGCCGGCTCGCGGAACGCGCCGCCCGGATACACGTCGAGGGCCTGGCGCATGAACTCCGACCAGATCGGTAGCGCGCCCTCCGCGCCGGACAGCCCCGCGGGCGCGCCGTCGTCGAAGCCCACCCACACGAGGGCGAGGAGGTTTGACGAGTAGCCCACGAACCAGGCGTCGCGCCCGTCGTTCGTAGTGCCGGTCTTGCCCGCCACCGCGCCGGGCACGCCCATTGCGCGGGCCCCGGCGCCGGTGCCGGCATTGATCACTCCCTGGAGGAGCGCGGTCACGAGAAAGGCCTCGGGCGCGCCGATCACCTGCCGCGTCTCCCGGCCGGCGCTCCAGATCGCACGACCGCTGTCGTCGGTCACGGTGTCCACCGCCCCGCCACTCGCGGCGAGCCCGCCGTTGGCCAGCGGCAGGTACGCGCGGGCGAGGTCGAGCGGGGTGGTCTCGAAGACGCCGAGGGCCAGCGCGGGCACCGGCTTGAGGTCTCCCTCGACGCCGAGCGCTCGGGCGGTCTCGACCACGGTGCCGAGGCCAACGGCCTGGGCCAGGCGCACGGTCGCGGTATTCAGCGAGCCCTCGAGCGCCCGCCGCACGGTGACCATGCCCTGGTAGCGCTCGTCGTAGTTCTTGGGACTCCACGGCTTGCCGTCCACCACGACCGTGATCGGCGCATCCTCGATCAGCGAGGCGGCGGTGAATCGCGGCCCCTCCTGACGCGGGGTGAGCGCGGCGAGGAACACGAACGGTTTGAAGGCCGAGCCCGGCTGCCGTCGCGCGAGGACCGCGCGGTTGAACTGACTGAGCCGGTAGTCGCGGCCGCCGACCAGCGCCCGCACCTGCCCGGTCGTGGTATCGAGCACGATGAGCGCGGCCTGCAGGCGCTCCTCGGGACCCTTGCGCCGCAGGCGCGGTCGCGCGGTCTCGAGCCGGTCGATGCCCTTGACCACCGCGGCCTCCGCGAGCCGCTGCAGCACCGGGTCGAGGGTCGTGTAGACCCGCACCCCGTGCTGGTCGGCCAGGTCCATGTCGGTGGAGCGCTCGAGCTCGGCGCGGACGTAGTCGACGAAGTACGGCGCCACCGGGCCGTTGCCGGGGGTGGGACGGGCCTTCACCGGCTCCCGGCGGGCCCGACGATAGTCCGCCTCCGAGATCTTCCCGAGATCGCGCAGGCGGGCCAGCACCACGTCGCGTCGCTCCCGCGCCCGGTCGGGATTAGCGGTCGGCGAGTAGCTGTTCGGACCGCGGATCATGCCGGCCAGGAGCGCCGCCTCGGGCAAGGTGAGTTGGTGGACCTCCTTGCCGAAGTAGGCGCGTGTGGCGGCGCCGATCCCGCGCACCGCGGAGCCGCCGACCTGGCCCAGGTAGATCTCGTTCAGGTACGCCTCGAGGATCTGGTCCTTCGAGTACCGCCATTCGAGCGCGGTCGACAGCCACGCCTCGTTGAGCTTGCGCGAGAACGTCCGCTCGGGCGTGAGGAGCCGGCTCTTCACCAGCTGCTGGGTGATCGTGCTGCCGCCCTCGACGACCCGCCCCTTGCGCACGTTCGCCCAGAGAGCGCGCAGCACGCCGCGCGGATCGAGCCCGCCGTGCTCGTAGAAGCGCTCGTCCTCGATGGCCAGGATCGAGGTGCGAACCACCGGGGGTACGTCGGCCAGGCGAACCGGGCGGATGTTCTCCCCCATGCCCGCTCCCGCGCTGGCGAGCAGCTCGGGGGGCAGCGCCACGCTCTGGACGTCGCTGCCGTTCTGGCGTAGGCGGGTGATGCGCCCGTCCGACACGGTCAGGCTGACCCGGCCCGTGCCCCCGCCCCCGGAGCCGACGTTGATGTCCCACGCGCCGTCCGTTCGCGAGAACTGTCCCGGCCCCGCCGCGCCCCGGCTCTCGCGGTAGCCGAGCCGGCCGAGGAGACCGGCCAGATCCAGCGCGGTCACCGAGACCCCGGCCCGGAGCATCGGCGGAGCCGCGTAGAGAAGGGTCGAGCGGCGGGCCTCGACCCGCTCGAACTTGGAGAGGGCGCGGGCGGAGTAGATCGCGAGGCCGCCCCCGACCAGGATCAGGATCCCGAGCAGCGCCGCCCCGAAGAGCGTGAGGCGGCGCAAGACCCGGAAGCGGCCCTCCCACAACGCGACCATCAGCCGTCCGCGCGCACGCTCTGGGAGGGACGTGGGAGGCTCAGGAGCCGGCGCCCCTCCGCAGAGTGACCATCACCAGCCGGGCCACGTCCGGATCGTCGGAGAGCTCGACCACCACGAAGTCGCCGATGCGGACGTCGCCGAGCCCGATCGTGCTGTCCCGGAACGCGTCCTTCCAATCCCGGCCGGTCTGGTTGCGCTGCGACCAGAGCACGACGGCGTCGCGGGGCACCTGTACTCGGAGGGCGCGGCGCTCGCCACCCGCCCCGAACTCGTCGACGGTCAGGATGCGCGCCTGGGGATCCACCGCCAGGACCGTGCCCGCGTGCCGCTCCCCGGCCGGCGCGACCGGCGGCACCGCCAACACGAGCAGCCCGGCCAGGAGCGCCGCCGCC
>DATJIR010000377.1:0-5962 GCA_035493135.1 Verrucomicrobiia bacterium | reverse complement strand
ATAGCCCTACCAGCGGCCAGGTGCTCGTGGATGGCGTAGACATCACTCGCATGAGTGAGGGCCAACTGGCCGCCGTGCGCAACGCCAAGATCGGCATGGTCTTCCAGGCCTTCAACCTGATCCCCACCCTCACCGCGCAGGAGAACGTGGCGGTGCCGCTCGAGCTGGCCGGCCAGGCCGACGCGGCGGCGCGCGCGGGAGCGCTCCTCGCCGAGGTGGGCCTCGCGGAGCGCGCCCATCACTACCCGGTGCAGCTCTCGGGCGGCGAGCAGCAGCGGGTGGCCGTCGCGCGGGCACTGGCCCGCCGGCCGCCGCTGCTCCTGGCCGACGAGCCCACCGGCAACCTCGACTCCGCGACCGGCAAGCAGATCATCGATCTGCTGGTCGGCGCCAACCGGCGCCTCGGCAGCACCCTGGTGCTGGTCACCCACGACGCGGCCCTCGCGGCCCACGCCGACCGGGTGGTCACCCTGCGCGACGGCCGCGTCGTGAGCGACGAGTGAGCCGCTTCGTCCTGCGGCTCGCCTGGCGCGAGAGCCGCGGTGCCTGGCGCCACTTCGGCTACTTCCTCGCCTGCATCACGCTCGGGGTCAGCGCGCTGGTGGGAGTCGGCAGCTTCGCGGACAGCCTGGAGCGCACCGTGGCCCGCTCCGCGAAGTCGCTGATGGGCGGCGACGTCGAGATCCGCGGCACCCAGCCGCCACCCGGGGACGCGGTCGGGTCCGCCGACGACCGCGCCGCGGTGACGCGGGTGCGCGAGCTGGTGGCCATGGCCCAGGCGGGAGCGTCGCGGACCCAGCTCGTCGAGCTGAAGGCGGTGGAGCCCGGCTATCCACTCTACGGCGCGCTGGTGACCGGTCCCGACCGGCCGCTCGACGCCATGATCGGCGACGGTCGGGCCCTGGTGCACGACTCCCTGCTCGCCCGCCTGGGTCTGCGGGTCGGCGATCGATTCCGGGTGGGCCGGGCCGAGCTGACCGTCTCGGGCGTCATCGTGAGGGAGCCGGATCGCGCGATCGGCGTGTTCTCGCTCGGCCCCCGGGTGCTGATCGCCGCCGCCGACCTGGACCGCACCGGGCTCGTCCGTCCCGGTAGCCGCGTGCGCTACCGCACCCTCTTCCGCCTGCCGGACGCCGCGGACGCGACCGCCGTCCGCGACCGCCTCGCCGCGAGCCTGCCCGCGGCCCAGCGCGTGACGACCTACGCGCAGGCGCAGCCGGGCCTGCGGCGGTTCTGGGACCAGCTCACGATGTACCTCGGGCTCACCGGCCTGGTCGCGCTCATGGTCGGCGGGATCGGGGTCGCGGTGAGCGTGAGCGCCTTCATGAAGGAGAAGCTCCCCACCATCGCGATCATGAAGTCGCTCGGCGCCGGCTGGCGACCGCTGCTCTCGGCCTACCTGCTCCAGACCGCTCTGCTGGGCCTGGGCGGCAGCCTGGCCGGCGCGCTCCTCGGCAGCCTGGTGCAGCCGCTGCTCGCGCCGATCCTGGCGCGGCTCCTGCCGATCGAGCTCCAGCTGTCCTTCTCTCCCCGCGCGGTGCTGGCCGGCGTGGCGATGGGCGTGGGCGTGACCCTGCTCTACGCGCTCTGGCCGCTGCTCCAGATCCGGCGCGTGCCGCCCGCGCTGATCCTCCGCCACGACGTCGAGCCGCGGCTGCCCGGCCGACGTCCATGGGCGGCCGCGGTCCCGATCGCGGGAGGCCTGGCCGCGCTGGCGCTCTGGCAGGCGGGCTCCTGGAAGATCGGCGCGCTGTTCGCGGGCGGCCTCGGCGGCGCGCTGCTGCTCCTGGCGCTGGGAGCGCGCGGCGTCATCGCGCTGGCCCGCCGCGTGCGCTGGGGCGCGCCGGCCTGGAAGCAGGGCGCGGCCAACCTGCACCGGCCGGGCAGCCACGCCGGGCCGGTGCTGGTGTCGCTCGGCCTGGCCGTGATGCTCGTCGTCTCGATCGCGCTGCTCGAGCGGAGTCTCCGCTTCCAGCTCGTCGACTCCCGGCCGGGCCAGGCGCCCGCGTTCTTCTTCATCGACATCCAGCCCGACCAGGCCGCGCCGTTCGCCGCCCTCGTGGCCGGCCAGGGAGCCGAGGCGCCCGCGGCGCTGACCCCGGTGGTGCGCTCCCGGCTCACCGCGGTCAACGGCGCGGCCCCCACGCCGAGCGGGACGGCGCGTCGGGACGACACGTGGGCTCTCACGCGCGAGTACGTGCTCACGTGGGCCGCGGAGCCGCCCGGGCACAACCGGGTCGTGGCCGGGCGCTGGTGGACGGCCGCGGAGGCCGCCCACGAGCCGCTGATCTCGGTCGAGGACGAGATCGCCCACGAGCTCGGCGTGGGGCTCGGGGACACGCTGACCTTCGACATCCAGGGCGTCCCGGTGACGGCCCGGATCACGAGTCTCCGACACGTGGACTGGCGCAGCCTCACCTCCAACTTCTTCGTGATCTTCTCGCCGGGCGCGCTCGAGGGCGCGCCGACCACCTTCATCGCCACCGTGAGGGCCCGGCCCGAGCGCGAAGACCATCTCCAGTCCGCGGTGGTGGAGGCCTTCCCCAACGTCACCGCGATCCCGGTCCGCGAGGTGCTCGAGCGCGTGGCCGGGGTCCTCGACCAGATCGCGCTCGCGGTGCGGCTGATGGCCGCCTTCAGCATCGGGGCGGGCCTCGTCGTGATGGCGGGCGCGCTCGCCATCACCCGCAAGCAGCGCCTCTACCAGTCGGTGATCCTCAAGGCCCTCGGCGCCACCCGCGGCTTCGTCTCCCGCGTGTTCGCGGTGGAGTACGCGCTGCTCGGGGCCGCCGCCGGGATCGCGGGCAGCGCACTCGCGGCCGCGCTCGCCTGGGCGGTGCTGCGCTGGGTCTTCGAGGTGCCGTGGCGGTGGGCGCCCGGCACCCTGCTCGCGGGCGTGCTCGCGGCCACCGGCCTCGCCCTGCTGGTCGGAGTCCTCGGTACGCGGCGGCTCCTGGGGCGGCGGCCGCTCGGCGTGCTGCGCGGCGAGTGACCGTCGCCGAGCGGCTCCGCGCGCTCTACCCACAGGCCTCGGGCCGGAGCCTCAAGCAGTGGCTCGCGACCGGCCGCGTGACCGTCGACGGGCGCGCGTGCCGGGACGGGCGTCTCGAGATCGGACGCGACGCGGTGGTCGCGCTCGGCGGTCGGCGGAGCGCGCCGTTCCCGCGGGGGCTCGCCCTCGTGCACGAGGACGACGCGATCCTCGTCGTGGTCAAGCCCGCGGGCCTGCTCACCATCGCCACCGAGCGGGAGCGCGAGCGCACCGCGTATCGCCTGCTCTGGGACTACCTGGCCGCGAAGGGGGAGCGCCCCTTCATCGTGCACCGGCTCGATCGCGAGACGTCGGGCCTGCTGGTGTTCGCCAAGTCCGAGGCCGCGAAGCGCGCGCTCCAGGCCCAGTTCGAGGCCCGGAGCGTGGAGCGCGTCTACCGCGCGCTGGTCGAGGGCCGGCCGCCGCGCGAGCACGGCACGCTCGAGACCCGCCTCGCGGAGGACCGGATGCTCCGGGTGCGCTCGGCCGAGCGGGGGCGCGTCGCGATCACCCACTACCGGGTCCTCGCGGCGCGCCGGGAGGGCAGCCTGCTCGAGCTGCACCTCGGCACGGGACGCCGGCACCAGATCCGCGTGCAGCTCGCGGAATCGGGGTGGCCGATCGTCGGCGACGTGACCCACGGCGGGCCGCGGAGCGGAGCGGGCCGGCTCTGTCTGCACGCGACGCGGCTCGGCTTCACCCACCCGGTGACCGGCGCGCGCGTGGTCTTCGAGAGCGCGCCGCCCCCCGACTGGGTATAATCCGCGCGGTCCGAGAGGACCACCCCTGACCACGAACCCCTCACCCCTGGAGGAGCCATGGCCGCGTCGCCGTTCTCGATCGAAGACAAGGTCGCCATCGTCACCGGAGGCGGAGTCGGCATCGGCAAGTCGATCGCGCTCGAGTTCGCCCGCGCGGGCGCCGACGTGGTCATCGCGAGCCGCAAGCTCGAGAACCTCGAGCCGGTCACCGCCGAGATCCAGAAGTTGGGCCGCCGCTCGTTCTGCGTGGCCCTCGACGTCCGCCAGGAGGACCAGGTCAAGGGCCTGGTCGAGCGCACCGTGAAGGAGATGGGCCGCCTCGACGTCATGGTCAACAACGCGGGCGCGTCGTTCCGCGCCAAGGTCGAGGACATCTCGGCCAACGGCTGGAACACGGTGGTCGGCATCAACCTCAACGGCACCTTCTTCGGGTGCAAGTGGGCCGGCAAGCAGATGATGGACCAGCCCTCCGGCGGCGCCATCATCAACATCTCGTCGATCGCGGGCGTCTACGGCTCGACCATGATGGCGCACTACGGGGCCTCCAAGGCCGCGGTGATCAACTTCACCCGCGAGCTCGGCATGGCCTGGGGCCGCAAGGGCGTCCGGGTGAACTGCATCGCCCCGGGCCCGGTGGAGACCGAGGGCTACATGGGGGTGCTCACCAAGCAGGACCCCGCGGCGGCCAAGAAGGCCTACGACACGGTGGCGGCCCGCGTGGGCATGGGGCGCTGGGGCAAGGTCGAGGAGATCGCCTATCCCTGCATCTTCCTCGCGTCCGCGGCGTCTTCGTTCATGAACGGCGAGACCATCGTGATCGACGGCGGAGCCGCGCCGCAGCTCGGCGAGGGCTGAGGGCCCGCGCCCCGGGCCATGCCCGAGCTTCCCGAGGTCGAGGCGGCCCGCCGCGCCGCGCAGAAGGTGGCGGCCGGTCGCCGCATCGTCGAGGCGCACGTCGCGGACGACCCGATCGTCTTCGAGGGCGTCGCGCCGGCTCGCTTCCGCCGCGCCCTCGTCGGTCGCCGCGTCAAGGCGGTGCGGCGGCACGGCAAGCACCTCTGGCTCGAGCTCGACCGGCGGCCGTGGCCGTGCCTGCACTTCGGCATGACCGGCGGCATCCATATCACCCGAGCGAACCCGGGCGGCGCTGCGCGCCGCGCGGCTGTGCCGGCGGAACGGGCGGTGCGGCTGGTGTCGGACGGGAGCGTCGACCGATCCGACTGGCCGCCGCGCTTCACCAAGCTGCACCTGCGCTTCGCGGGCGGCGGCGAGCTGGCCCTGGCCGACGGCCGGCGGCTCGGCCGCATCCGGCTGCGCCGGGATCCGCCCAGCGAGCCGCCGATCAGCATCCTCGGCTTCGACGCGTGGCGGGCGCTGCCGACCGCGGCGCGCCTGCACGCGATGCTGCGGGCGCGGAAGTCGCCGATCAAGGCGGTGCTGCTCGACCAGTCCTTCGCGGCCGGCATCGGCAACTGGATCGCCGACGAGGTGCTCTATCAGGCGGGCATCGCCCCCAAGCGCCGGGCCAGCACCCTGTCCGCGGCGGAGGCCGGGCGGCTGCGCGCGAAGATCCGCTCCGTGATCGTCGGAGCGGTGCGCGCCGGCTCCGACAGCGACCGATTCCCGCGCTGGTGGCTCTTCCACCGGCGCTGGGGCCACCGTCGCGGCGGCCCGCCCGCCACCACCGTGCGGGGCGAGCACATCCGCCACGAGACGGTCGGGGGCCGCACCACCGCGTGGGTGCCCTCGGCGCAGCGCTGAGGTATACTCGCCAGCAGTCTTCCTCCCCCTGAGAAAGGAGCCCCCATGAGAGAGGCTGTCGTCGTCGCCAGCTCCCGCACCCCGCTCGCCAAGTCCCACCGCGGGTCGTTCAACATGACCCGCCCGGACGACCTGGCCGCCCACTGCATCAAGGACGTGCTCGGCAAGGCCCCGCAGCTCGACATCGCCGAGATCGAGGACGTCATCATGGGCTGCGCCCAGCCCAACGGCCCGCAGGGCAGCAACGTGGCGCGGGTGGCCCTGATCCGCGCGGGCCTGCCGGTCTCGGTCGCGGGCACGACGGTGAACCGCTTCTGCTCGTCCGGGCTCCAGGCGATCGCGATGGCCGCCCACCAGATCATCCTGGGCGGGGCGGACGCCGCCAACGGCGGCGGGCTCGAGTCGATCA
>DATJIR010000376.1:0-18925 GCA_035493135.1 Verrucomicrobiia bacterium | reverse complement strand
AGGGCCCGCGCGCCGCCGAGATTGGCGTTGGCCAGGTGCTGATAGCCCACCGCGACCTGGATGAGACCCTGGAGCGCCGGGCGGGTCGCGCCCTCCGCGCGCATCCAGTGCGGCTCGAGGATCTCGTGGACCTCGAAGTAGAGGCCCGCGGCGAAGAGAACCGCCGCCTGGTCGAGGACGGTCTCGACAGGCGCATCCGCCGGGGCCAGCGGCCGGTCCGCGAGCGCGAGGGCGGCGCGGGTCGCGCGCTCCGTGAAGGGCGCCGCGTGCTCCCGGTAGCCCGACTTGATCCGCCAGCCCTCGGGCCCGCGATCGAAGAGCTCGGCCGGGAACGCGGCGGGTGGCGCGGCCGCGTCCAGCGCGCGCGGGTTCGCGCACACCGCGGCGAGCGCCTCCAGGCCCCGACGCGCGTCGCGGTCGTGGAAGGCCTCGAGGACGAGATGGGCCAGGCGGTTGCGCAGGGGCAACGGCAGCGTCACGCTCTCGCGGCGAGGCGGCGGTGCGCGGCTTGGATCTGCTCGAGGTGAATCAGGTCGTGCTCCGCCCAGTGGTCCAGGAGCTGCGCCATGGTGAGGCGGCCGTACTCCGGATGGCGCCCGTGCTGCCGGCGCGCCGCCGCGCCGAGGCGGCCCACATAGGCGAGATTGGACCGGCGCAGCGCGGTGTAGGTCGCCAGCGCCTCGCGCGGCGGGGTGCGCCGGTAGCGGCCGCCCTCGGCCCAGCGATCCTGATCCCACGCGATCAGCACCGAGCGCGGCTCGGCCGCGATCTTGCGGATGCGGAAGGCGAGCGCGATCTCCGCGTCGGCCAGGTGGCTCATCACCTCGGCGACGGCCCACTCCCCGCGCCCGGGGCGGCGGGCGACGAGCCGGCGCGGCACGCGACGGAGGGCGCGGGCGAGCCGGCCCGGGGCTGCGCGGAGGGCGCGGAGGGGACGGACCGATCCGAGACGCGCGTGGGCGACGCGGCACATCGGGCAGCGGGAAGCGGCCATGGAGGGCTCCTTCGAGACGACGGGTTCGACGCGCGCGTATCGTAACACGGTCGCGGCGGGCGCGGCCGGGGCGCGGGGTATAATGCGCGCATGATTTCGGTCGCGGACGCGCAGGCCCACGTCCTCGCGCTGGTGGCGGGCGTGGCCGCGCCCGAGGTGATTCCGGTCGTGGCCGCGCTCGGACGGGTCCTCGCCGAGGAGGTGCGCGCCACGCTTGACGTGCCGCCCACCGCCAACTCGGCGGTCGACGGCTACGCGGTGCGCTCCGCCGACATCCCGGCCTCCGGCGTGCGCGACCTCACCGTGGTGGCCGACCTGGCCGCCGGGTCGGTCTTCGAGGCGACGCTCGGTCCCGGCGAGGCGCTGCGCATCATGACCGGCGCGCCGATCCCGGCGGGCGCGGACACCGTCTATCCCCAGGAGCTGGTGGAACGCGCGGGGCGCCTGGTGCGGATTCCCGCCGGCCCCGGGGGCGTCAACGTGCGCCATCGTGGCGAGGACGTGCGCGCGGGCACGGTGGTCCTGCCCGCGGGAGTGGCGCTCCGCCCGCAGGAGCTGGGGGTCGCGGCCTCGCTCGGGCTGCCGCAGCTCCTGGTGCGGCAGAAGCCGCGGGTGGCGATCCTCTCCACCGGGGACGAGGTGGCCGAGCCGGGCCACGAGCGGAAGCCGGGACAGATCTTCGACTCGAACCGGTTCTCGCTCTACGGGCTGGTCGAGGCCGCGGGCGGGGAGCCGACCGACCACGGCATCGTGCCGGACCTCTACGACGTGCTGCACGCGCGCCTGCGCGCCGCCGCCGCCACCGCCGACGTCGTGCTCACCTCGGGCGGGGTCTCGGTGGGCGACCACGATCTGGTGAAGGCGGTGCTGCAGGACGCGGGCGGCATCGAGTTCTGGCAGGTGGCGATGCAGCCGGGCCGGCCGCTCGCGGTGGGCCGCATCGGGCCGGCGCTGTTCTTCGGCCTGCCCGGCAACCCGGTGGCGTCGATGCTGACCTTCCACCTCTTCGTGCGCCCGGCGCTGTGGAAGCTCGGCGGCCGGCGGGAGCTGTTCCCGCCCCGGTTCCACGCGGTCGCGCTGGAGCCGATGAGCAAGAAGCCGGGGCGCCGCGAGTTCAAGCGCGGCATCCTCGCCTACTCCGGAGCGCGGTGGGAGGTGCGGACCACCGGGCCCCAGGGCTCGGGCATCCTCACGTCGATGACGCTGGCCAACTGCTTCGTGGTCATCGAGGAGGAGCGAGGGGACGTGGCGGCCGGCGACACGGTGTCGGTCGAGCCGTTCGCGGTGGTCTGAGCCGTGCCCCACGGCATCGAGACGCGGCTGATCGAGACGATCACCCCGATGGTCCGCGAGCTGGTCACCACCCACGCCCGCTCCCTCGCCGACCTCCGCTACGCCGACGTGCGCGTCGAGGTCAGCGAGGGCAAGTTCGCGGGGGCCGAGAACGGGGAGGCCAAGTCCTCCGGCGACGACTACGCCTTCGCGTTCGGGGTCCGGGTCCTGGCCGGCTCCCGCATGTGCGCGCCCGGCTACTTCGGGCGCGGGCTGGGGGCCGCCGACCTCGTGAACCTGGCCCGGGTGCTCCGCGAGGGACTCGAGGCCGCGTACCGGCGGGCGATGGCCAACGCGGAGATGAAGGCCCAGGTGAAGGGCAAGTTCGGCGCGCTCGGCGATGCGCTCGAGGACACGCGCCTGCATCCGATCGCGGTGCGGCAGGAGATCGTGCCCGCGGTCTTCGAGGTGGACCCCCGCTCGGTAGCCCTCGACGAGATGGTGCGCCTCACCACCGACGTGTCGCGGCGGACCGCCGCCGCCGACCCCGCCGTCTCGTACAACTACACCTCCACCCTGACCCAGCTCAGCCGGGAGCTCTTCGCCTCCTCGGAGGGCGCGCTCATCGACCAGTCGTTCGCCCTCACCCAGGGCATGAGCTACGTGGTAGCCACCGGGCCGGACAACAGCCAGGAGATCTACGACGTGCTCGGGCACCAGCGCGGCTGGGAGATCCTGACCCGGGGTGTGTCCGAGCCCCCGATCGAGTTCCCTCCCTTCCCCGAGTTCGCCCTCGCCCTCGCTCGCGACGCGGCCGACGTGTGCCGGGCCCCCGCCCTCGCGCCGCCCGACGGCGAGGTCACCGTGGTGACCGACCCGCACTACAACACGCTCCTGTCCCACGAGATCGTCGGGCACCCGGTCGAGCTCGATCGCGGGCTCAAGATGGAGACCGCGTACGCGGGGCGCTCGTGGCTGCTGCGGGGGCTCGACGACACCCAGCTCGGGCGACGCATCGCCTCGCCCCTGGTCACCGCGTTCTCGGATCCCTCCCTGCCCGGCTACGGGCACTACGCCTACGATCACGAAGGCACCCCGGCGCGCCGCGTGGTCCACATCGACCGCGGGATCTTCACCGGCTTCATGAACAGCCGGCAGACCGCGGCGGTCTTCGGGGGCGACCCCAACGGACACTGGAAGGCCACCGACGCCCAGCTGGTCCCGCTGGTCCGCATGTCGACCACCGTGTTCGCGGGTGGCGAGCAGGACGCGGGCGCGCTGATCCGGGAGATCGACCACGGCTACTACCTGGTCGGTCACCGTACCCCGTCCATCGCGGAGAGCCGCGAGAACTTCCGCATCTCCGCGCGCAAGGTCTACGAGATCCGGCGGGGCGAGATCGGGCGGCTCTTCCGCGACGGCGGAATCATGGCGGACAGTCGCGACTACCTGATGCACGTGAATGGCGTCGGCCGCGACTTCCGGCTCTACCCGATCCCGAACTGCGGCAAGGGCCAGCCCATGCAGACCCGCAAGCTCGGCAACGGCGGGCCCACCCTGCGCAGCCGCGCCGTCCTCACCGGCGGGGCCTGATCGCGTGGATCTCCGCCGCGCGGTCGGGGAGGCCCTCGCGCGCCTCGCCGTCGAGCCCGGGGTGCGTGAGGTGGAGGTCTTCGCGGCGCTGAACCGCGCCCTCCTCACCCGGCTCAACTACACCTCGCACATCGCCTGCAACGGGGTCGAGGAGCCGAAGTCCACCGAGATGACCGGGCTCGGGGTGCACGCGGTCTTCGACGGGCCCGACGGCCGGCCCCTGGTGGGCTTCGGTTCGGAGCCGAGCGATCTCACGCCCGACGGCGCCCGGCGCGCGCTCGCCAAGGCCCGCCAGGCCGCGGTCCACGACCCCGCGTTCCGCTCGCTGCCGCGGCCCACCGGGGAGCGGGCCACCCTCACCGCCTACCACGATCCGCGGCTCATCGACGTCTCCGACACCGAGCTGGTCGAGGCGGGCTGGAAGGTGGTCGCGGGTGGGCTGCGAGCCTTCATGACCTCCTCGCGCCTCGCGGACCTGGCGCCGGACGAGGCCGGGCTCAAGGGCCTCGGCCTCATCCTGGGCGGTGACGTCACGATCCTGCAGGAGCGCATCGCGATCGCCTCCACCGCGATGCCGGAGCCGCAGACCGACGACGCCACGTTCATGTCCGCCTCCGCCACCGCGATGGTGGAGGCGCGTGACGCCAAGGGCTCGGGGTGGAGCGTGTGCACGCGCCTCGAGCACTTCACCGACGAGGCGGGGAGCGAGGCGGCGGGCAACGCGGTGGCCGCCATCGACGGCGCGCGGGTGGAGTCGGGCGACTACACCGTGGTCTTCGGGCCCCAGCCGGTGGCGGACCTCTGCAACAACCTGATCGTGCCGTCCTGCCAGGCGGGCTCCTTCTTCGCCTCGAGCACCCCGTTCCTGGGCCGGCTCGGCCAGACGGTTGCGGCGCCCGGGCTCAGCCTCTACGACCACGGGGCCATGCCGGGCCTCGCGGGCTCCCGGGGTATCACGTGCGAGGGCCTGCCCACCGGACGGACCGACCTGATCAAGGACGGCGTGCTCGTCGGGCTGCTGAGCCACTGGTACGACACCCAGCGCCTGCTGCACGATCCGGAGGGACGGGGCAAGCTCGGCGTGGATCCCGCATCGGCGGGAGCCGCGCTCGCTCCCCGCAACGGGTTCCGCTACGACGGCTCGGGGCGCTCGTTCGAGACCACGCCCGGCACGTCGGCCACCAACGTGGTGATCGAGGGCCGCGACCCAGTCTCGCTCGATCGCCTGCTCGGGCGCGTGCGCGACGGGCTCTACGTCGGGCGCATCTGGTACACGTATCCGATCAACGGGTTGCGGGCGGGAGACTTCACTTGTACGGTGGTGGGTGACTCCTTTATCATCCGCGACGGTCGGATCGCGGCGCCGCTCAAGGCGAACACGCTCCGGATCAACGACAACCTCACGCGGCTGCTCGGCGCGGTCGTCGGCACGACGAAGGACGCGAAGGGCACGCTGGTGTGGGGAGCGGACGAGGTCGTGTACGCGCCGGCGATCGCGGTCACGGGCGTGCACGTGGACGCGATCGCAGGATTCATGGAGGGACTCGATTGATGGCGAACCCGGACGTGACGAAGCTCGAGACCATCGCGCGCGAAGGACGGGTGCAGATCCTCCGGATGCTGACCCACGCCGGGTCCGGGCACCCGGGGGGCTCCCTCTCGGTGATCGACATCCTCACCGATCTCTACTTCAACCGCCTGCGCCTCGATCCGGCCCGTCCGCAGTGGGAGGACCGCGATCGGTTCATCCTCTCGAAGGGCCACTGCGTCCCCGCCCAGTACTTCTGCATGGCGAAGGCCGGGTTCTTCCCGATGGACCGCGTGGTGACCCTGCGCAAGCTCGGCAGCCCGTTGCAGGGTCATCCGGACCGGGTCGCGCTGCCCGGCATCGAGGCCGCCACCGGCTCGCTCGGCCAGGGCATCTCGGTGGCGGTGGGCATGGCGCTGGGGCTCAAGCTCGCGGGCAAGGCCGCGCGCGTGTACTGCGTGCTGGGCGACGGCGAGACCCAGGAGGGCCAGGTGTGGGAGAGCCTGATGTCGGCCCCGAAGCTCGGCGCGCCGGCCCACCACCTCGACAACCTCTGCGTGATCCTCGACTACAACGGCATCCAGCTCGATGGCTTCGTGAAGAAGATCCTCGATCTCGAGCCGATCACCGACAAGCTGAAGGCCTTCGGCTGGCCGGTGCTCGAGGTCAACGGCCACGACATCGCCCAGGTGGACAAGGCCCTCGACCAGGCCGAGGCCACCAAGGGGGCGCCCACGTTCATCGTGGCGCACACCGTCAAGGGCAAGGGCGTGTCGTTCATGGAGAACGATCCGGAGTGGCACGGCAAGGCCCCGAAGCCGGAGGAGGCGGTGCGCGCCGTCCGGGAGATCGTGGGCGAGCCCGTGCCGGCGTGGGCCGCCCCGGTCATCGCCGAGCTCTCCGCCCTGGGGAAGAAGTGATGGCGGCCAAGGCCTCGCGAGCCGCGTTCGGAGAGGCGCTGATCGAGCTCGGCGCCGGGGACGAGCGGATCGTCACCCTCGACGCCGACCTCTCGAAGTCCACCATGACCGCGGGCTTCGCCAAGAAGTACCCGGAGCGGGCGTTCAACGTGGGTATCGCAGAGTCGGGCATGATCGGGGTCGCCGCCGGCCTCGCCCTGTCCGGCCGCGTCCCGTTCGCCTGCTCGTTCGCCTGCTTCCTGGCCGGGCGCTTCGAGACGATCCGGGTCTCGGTGGCCTACAGCGACGCGCCGGTGAAGCTGGTCGGGACCCACGTGGGGGTGGCGATCGGCGAGGACGGCTACACCCAGATGGGCCTCGAGGACGTGGCCTGCCTGCGGTCCCTGCCCAACATCCCGATCGTGCAGCCGGCCGACGAGATCGAGACCCGGCAGGCGGTGGCCTACGCGATCGAGCATCCCGGACCGATCTATCTCCGCCTCACCCGCCAGAATCTCGAGCCGGTGCACGACGCGGCGTATCGCTTCCGCTTCGGGAAGGCCGACGTGCTGCGCCCGGGCCACGACGTCACGGTGCTGGCCACCGGCGGCCCGCTCTGGTTCGCGCTCGAGGCCGCGCGCAAGCTCGCGGCCGAGGGCATTCAGGCCGAGGTCGTCAACGTGGCCACCATCAAGCCGCTCGACGAGGAGACCATCCTGCGCTCGGCCGGGCGCACCGGCCACGTGGTCACGGTCGAGGATCACAGCATCCACGGCGGGCTCGGGAGCGCGGTGGCCGAGCTGCTCTCCGAGGTGATGCCGACCCCGCTCAAGCGCATCGGGGTCACGACCTTCGGCGAGTCCGGCGACATGAAGGGCCTCTACGCCAAGCACGGTCTCGACGCCGACGGCATCGCGGGTACGGTGCGCAAGTTCCTCGCCCGCTAGTCGCGGGCGTCAGCGCTCCGGCAGCACCCAGAGGTAGACCGGCGTGGTGCGCCCGTTGACGTCCACCCGGATCATCGCCTGCGGCTGCCAGTCGCCCATGTCGAAGTCGAACGAGACGATCCGGGTGCCCGGGCGCAGCTCGGCCAGGAGCTTCGGCCGGAGCCTCAGGTTGACCTCGCGAGTGAGATAGAGCGTGACCACGCTCGCCGGGCCGAGGTCGGCCCGGAAGAAGTCCTGGTCGAGGAAGGTCACGCGGTCGCCGACCCCGGCCCGCCGGGCGTACTCGCGGCTCCGGGCGACGAGGGCCGGGTCGATCTCGATCCCGATCGCGGCGCGGGCCCGGAAGTCCCGCACCGCCGCGATCACGAGCCGCCCGTCGCCCGACCCCAGGTCGTAGACGATGTCGGCCGGTCCCACCTTGGCGAGGCGGAGCATCTGCTCCACGATCTCGGGGGGCGTCACCAGGAAGGGCACGTCGACCGCGGGGTACGGGGCGCATCCCGCTCCCCACAGGAGCGCCGCGACCAGCGCGACGGCCGTGCTAGGCTTCATCCATGCTCTCCGCGATCGTCTCGTCCCTGCACGTGCTCGCCCTGGCGCTCGGCCTGCCCGCGGTCTTCCTGCGCGGGCGCGCGCTGAAGGGCCCGCTCGACGCCGACGGGCTCCGGCGCCTGCTCGCCGCCGACAACGTGTGGGGCATCGCGGCGGTGCTGTGGATCGTCACCGGCCTCCTCCGCGCCTTCGGCGGCCTCGAGAAGGGCACCGACTTCTATCTGCACTCGCCGCTCTTCTGGGTCAAGATGGCGCTGTTCGCGGTGGTGCTGCTGCTCGAGATCCGGCCGATGACCACCTTCATCCGGTGGCGCGTCCGGCTCGGCCGCGGAGAGGCCATCGACACCGGCACCGCGCGCGCGCTGTACACCCTCAACCACGTCGAGCTCGCGCTCGTGGTGGTCATGGTCTTCGTGGCCAGCCTCATGGCCCGCGGCGTGGGGTTCTAGGGACTCCCGACCGTACTCCCGCCGAGCAGCAGCCCGTTCATCACCCCGATCTGGAACACGAGGTAGAGGCCGAAGGCGAGCGAGAGCGCGCCGGTGGCCAGGGCCAGCGCCCGTCTCGAGCGCTCGAGGCGCGGCGCCCGGAGCGTGAACGGAAGCGACAGCAGGCCGGTGATCGCGGTCATGCCCAGGATGGTGCCGACCCCGAACACGAGCAGATAGCCGATCGCCGCCCCGGTGCCGCGGATGGTCGACAGCACGAGCAGCGCGACCGCGGCGCTGCCGGCCAGGCCGTGCACCAGGCCCACGAGGGCCGAGCGCAGCGCCTGGGCCGGCCCGACCGTCTGCAGCGCGCGCAGCAGCCGGGCCGGCGGATGCGCGTGCGGGTGGCGGTGTACCCCGCCGGCGTGGGCGTGCGCGTGGCTGTGGAGGGCGGGGCCGTCCTCGTGGACGTGGGGCTCGCCGAGATGGGTCACCGGCACCGGGTCGGAGTCGCGGAGCACCCACAAGATGCGGGCCACGCCGAGGCCGACCAGCATGAAGGCCACCAGCATCTCGAGCGACAGGGCCACGCGCGGGGTGACCGCCACGTTGAACACCGCGATGGCGACGCCCACCGCGGTGACGGTCACGGTGTGGCCCACGCCCCAGAACGCGCCCACCAGGGCGCCCGCGCCGAACCGTCGGGTGCGCGCCACGATGGTGGCCACCGCCACCACGTGGTCCGGATCGGTGGCGTGCTGGATGCCGAAGAGCAGGCCCAGCAGCATGGCCGAGCTGAGCGCGGCGTCGGGCACCGGCTACTCCGAGAGCTTGAGCAGCAGGCCGGTGCGGCGTGAGCGCGTGACCGCGGCGGCCAGGGCCCAGTGGGCGAGCACCGCGTAGAGGAGCGAGAGCGCGAAGCCGATGGCGAAGGGATGAGAGAACCGGGCCGGGAAGCCGTACCCGGCCCTGATCCCGTCGAGGAAGTAGGTCAGCGGGATGCCGGCCGAGATCGTCTGCACCCAGCCGGGCAGCACCGCGATCGGGTAGTAGATCCCGGAGAGCATCACGAAGAAGTTCACCGCCGCCCACGCCGAGGTCTCGGCCCGCGTGCCCCACAGGAGGACGAGCGCGCAGACCAGGAGGCCGATGACGAGCGCGGTCAGGAAGCAGCCGAGCAGGAAGAGCGCCACCCGGGTGATCCCCGCCCCGAGGAAATCGAAGCCGAAGGCGCGGCTGCCGATCAGGGCCATGAGGGCCCACACCACCACCCCCCGGCCCACCCCGACCAGCCAGGAGCCCAGCGCGAGGTGACGGATGCGCACCGGGGTGAGGAACTGGTGCTTCATCGACTTGGACCAGATGTCGAACAGCACCGCGTAGGCCACGTCGAGCTGGCAGACCTGGACCGCGGAGAGGGCGATGGTGCCGACCAGGATGAACGCGGTCATCTGCGGGGTGAGATCGAGGAAGCGGGTCAGCAGGCCGTGGGAGAGCATGGCCACCCCGGGCCAGAACGTGAGCTCGAAGACGAAGAACACGTTGCGGCGGGCCATGATGAGGTTCCGGTAGGCGAAGGCGGTGAGGCGCACCCACTCCCCCGCCCACCCTTCGGCCATGCCGGCCCCGGCGGCGAGCGGCTCAGCGCGCCAGCTCAACGAAGACCTCCTCGAGGTCCGGCTCGCGGACCTGACAGTCGCGCACCAGCACGTTCTGCTCGACGAGCCAGCGGAGGATCTCGGGCAGGCGCTTCTCGGCCGAGTCCACCGTGCACTCGATGCGATCGCCGCGCGCCTGCGCGTGGAGGACGCCGCCCAGCTCGGCGAGGCCGGCCGGCCTCGCCGGGTCCAGGCGCAGCGCGATCACGTCTCCGATGCGGATCTGGCGCTTGAGCTCGTCCGAGGAGCCCTCGGCGAGAATGCGCCCCCCCTTGATGAACGCGATCCGGTCGCAGAGCTCCTCGGCCTCCCGCATGTAATGGGTGGTCAGGATGATGGTCGTGCCCTCCCGGCGCCGCAGCTCGGCGATCTGGCCCCGGATGCGGATCGAGACGTCGGGATCGAGGCCCAGGGTGGGCTCGTCGAGGAAGAGCACCTCCGGCCGGTTGAGGAGGGCCTTGGCCAGGGCCAGCCGCTGCTTGAGGCCGGTGGAGAGCTCGTTGTACTCGGTCTTGAGGTGCGGGGTCAGCTCGAAGCGCTCGAGCAGCTCGTCCACGCGGGCCCGCAGGCCGCGACCGTGCAGGCCGTAGAGACGGCCGTAGAAGGCGAGCACCTCGGCCGGCCGCAGGCTCCACACGAACGAGGCGTTGCCGCTCGCCATGTTGAGGCGGCGCCGGATCGCGTGGGCCTCGCGCACCACGTCGTGGCCCAGGATGGTGGCGGAGCCGCTGTCGGGCAGCAGCAGGGTGGCCAGGATGGACAGGAGCGTGGTCTTGCCCGCCCCGTTGGGCCCGAGCAGGCCGAAGATCGCGCCGCGCTCCACTCGCAGGCTCGCCCCGCGCAGGGCGACGGTCTCGCGCCGGCGGAGCCATCCGCTGCGGAACGTCTTGGCGAGGTCGTGGGCTTCCACGGCGAGGAGCGAGGCCGGCATGACCCGCTCATCCTACCACGCCGCTCGAGCCGGCCCCGGCCGCGGGCCGCGGCTGCGTTTGCCCGGGCGGGATCGATCTGATAGAACCTCTGCGTGGAGCCGACGGAGAGCCAGGCCACGTGGCGGTGCGCGGCGGACGCGCTCGCGCCGGGCCAGACCGCGGTGTTCGAGCTCCGGGTGCGCGGGCGCACCGTCCGCGCGTTCCTCGTCAACCACGGCGGCGGCCACCACGCGTACGTCAACCGCTGCCCCCACGCCGGAACCACGCTCGACGCGTGGCCCAACGAGTTCTTCACCGAGGACGGCGGCTACCTGATCTGCGCCACCCACGGCGCCGTCTTCGCGCCGGACACCGGCATCTGCGTGGAAGGCCCGTGCCCGGGCCAGCGGCTCGAGCCGCTCCCGGTGACACGCCGGGGCGACGAGCTGGTCGTCACCGTCGCGCCCTGATGACCGGTTACTTGAGGAGTGTCGACCTCACTTCCCCTTCGGCTCGGGCGGCCGGACGGAGTCGGGCAGGTAGGTGTAGGTGATGATGTAGGTGGTGTTCGTGTCCGGGTCCCTCGCCATGGTGATGGCCGACGTCGGTGTGACCCGGCTCCAGCTGTAGTCCTGGGGCCGGCCCGCCGCGTTCAGCGCCGCCTGCCATTCCGTGTCGATCGCGTCGATGCAGTCCTCGAGGCGCGCGTAGCTGGCCCCGGGATGGGGTGACGGGGTGCGCTGGAACGTCGGCAGGTCGCCCGACTCTTCCCACAACACCCACGCGCTCCCGGGAGACGCCGGGGTGGCGAGGGCCAGCAGCCAGGCGAGTGCGGCAAGTCCGATGAGCGGTGAGCGTCCGGTCATCCGCGCTGCTTCAGAGATGGGCGTTCAGCGCGCGGAATGAATCCGACTGCGAGATGCCGCGAGCGACCTTCCTCCCGTCGACTTCGGTGTACGTGACCTTGAGATAGGTGCCGACGCGGAAGTCGCACCGCACCGCGTCGTCGAGAAGGAAGACGCGCGCTCCGCCGCTGAGCACGATGTGGTCCGCGTGACGCTCCACGAGCGAGCCATAGACGATCCCAGCCCACATGGCCGATCCCCTCCCCCACCCAGCTTACGGCAGGGGGAATTTTCCGCAGATTGCCTCCGCGTTCCCCGGGGCGCGGGCCGGTCGCGGCACGAACCGGGAGCGGAATCGGCCGGGGAGACCACCGGCGCAAGTACTTGAGTTAGAATGCCCGCCATGAATCCGGACGACGAGCGCGCGGAGGTCGAGGAGGCCCGGCCCCGATTTGCCTTCGCGCGGAACGCCGCGATGTTGCGAGCGAGTTGTTCTTCGCGCCATGCACCGAGCGGCACCGAACGGCACCGAATGAAACGCCGACGGGCCAAGTCCGGGCCAAGTGTCGGCCCCTGATTTCCCGCGGGTAGCATGATGAGCCCGGACGAGGTCGTCCTCCGGCGCTCGCTCATCGTGCCGCTGCCCTGGCGGATCCGCGAGCACCCCGAGCGGCACCGCGACCCGCGGGGCACGCTCGTCCGCGAGGCGATCGTCGCCCTGGCGGTCCGCTATCCGCCGATCCTCGAGACGCTCCAGCGGATCCAGCACGTCGAGCCGTTGCAGGCCGCCCTCCGCGCCTACGCGCACGCCGCCGATATGGTCGTGGACCTGCTCGGCCTGACGCATCGGCGGGATCTCCTTCTGCGCGACGATCTGCCGATGCGATGCAGATCGACCTCAGCGAGGTCGGCGCCCGCGCCCGGCTCAACCCGACCGCGCTCGAGGGTTGGCACCTCGCGGCGGCGAGGCTGCACGTGATGCTCGATCGGCCGCTCTACACGGTGAGCGTCCGGGCGAGCCTCGAGCGCATTCCGGCGCTCCAGGGCACCACGGCGTGGCTCGTGCCGAGCTTGCTGCGGTGGCTGCACCTGCCCCTACTACGAGGCGCTCTACGGGCCGTTCGTCACGGCCGAGGGGGAGAGCCGCGCAGGTACCGCTCGAGTGGGAAGAAGCCGCCGTCGTGCGCGCCCCCGGCCCCCGACGCCGCCTCTTCGGGCACGCGCCCTGCGAAGGCGGCGTGCCGCTGCTCTATCTCGCCCGCGCCTGGTGGGCGGTGGACGTCGAGGGCTTGGCCGAGCGTGAGGCCGTTCAGTGGTGGCACCGGCGGATGACCGACGCGGACCACCGCACGAAGTACGGCGGGCCCGACGCCGAGGCCGATCCGGCCGATGACTGGTGCAAGCGGGCCGTGCGGAACGGCTTGAAGGAGGTGCGCACTCTCCTCGCCGATTGACCCCTCCGCCCCCGCCTCGGAACTGCGCGAGATTCCTAGCCAGTTATCCCTCCGTGACAGTACACGCTCGCTCCCCTGTAATGAACGCGTGCAGACGATGCCGTTCGGACGATTCAAGGGGATCACGCTCGGCGAGATCCCCGACGCGTACCTGAGTTGGCTCTTCACGATTGACCTGCGCGAGCCGCTGCGCTCCGCCATCCTGGCCGAGGCGGCGGTCCGCGGGCTCTTCGTCACCGGCGCGCCTCGCACCCCGCTCCGTCCCATCGCAGAGGAAGTCATCGGCGCCGGGCTGCGGGCGCTGGCCCGTCGGCATCATCCCGACCTCGGCGGTGACCTGGCCACGACGCAGCAGGTCAACGCAGCGGCCTCGTGGCTGCGTGGGCGGCTACAGGAGCTCGCGTCGTGACCGCCCCTCGTCCCGCGCCACTCCGTCTCACGGCGGTCGTCGCCCGCACCCTCGCGGTCGTGCAGCAGGTTTTCGACGTCGAGTTGGTGAGGGTCCTCCGTCGGCGTCCACCCGCCCGCGGGAAACTCGTCGCGGATCAGGCGATCCTCCCGGGGATGAGCTCGTGATGTACGAGTACGACCCCCGTGACGATGAGCACGATGAGGACCTGCTCACCGATGCCGAGTACCGCGCCCGCTGGGACCGCTCCGACGTATTCGTCTCGGCGACCCGGCTCACCCATGCGCCGGCCCAGCAGCTGTCCCTCGTGCGCATCGGCATCCACCCCTTTGCGACGGCCGAATGGATTCGAGACGGGCTCGGCCTGATCCTGCGGGCGGAGCACCGGCAAGCATCCCCGGATCGAGTGGAAGCCGTACGAGGCCGAACGCGCTGATGCCGAGCAGATCCGGACCTGGTGGACCGAGTGGCCGCTCGCGAACGTCGGGATCATCACGGGGATGCTCGCCGCGCTGGCCGAGCCGCACAAGCCGCCGGTGCGCCGTCGGCTGGAGCGGCGGTTGACGCAGACCCGGGTGCTGCGCTTCAAGATCGAGAAGCTCCTCCAGGAGCGAGCCAAGGAGGCGCGGCGTGGCTCCTGAGCGGGCGGGCGATGGCGACTAGCCAGGGCGAGATCCTGGACCTCTGCGGCTGCCGTGGGGAGAGCTGGGCCCCGTGGCACGTGGTGGCGAAGTGCCAGGAGGGCCGGCCGCTCGTTACGCGCGACGAGCAGGCGCTCTTCGAGGCGTGTACGGGGCGGACGCGCCCGTTGACCGAGCCCGACGAGATCTGGATCGACAAGGGGCGCCGCTGTGGGGGCTCGCGGTACGGGGGCGCGGCAGCGGTGCAGGCGGTGGTCCAGCCGCACGCCAACTTGGCGCCCGGCGAGGCGGCGGTGGTCGCGCTCGCCGCCGCCGACAAGGAACAGGCTCGGGTGCTGCTCGGCTACAGCGTCTCGGTGTTCCGCGACCGTGAGGAGCTCGGCGGGATGGTAGCGCCGACGTCGGGCTGGGCGGCGTTGCGGCAGTTGGTGACGCGGGAGACGCGCTGGGGCATGGACTTCCGCAACCACGCGACGATCGAGGTCCGTCGCAGCCACTTCGGGTCGATCCGAGGGCGCACGTTCAAGCGCGCCATCGCGGACGAGGTCGCGTTCTGGGCGAGCGAGGACGGCTCCAATCCGGCGAGCGAGGTGCTGGCAGCCATCAGACCAGGATTGGCGACCTTACGCGGGCAGTTGCTCGTGATCACGACGCCGTTCCTGAAGTCAGGGCCGGTCTGGGACACGTATCTGCGGTACTACGGCAAGGACGATCCGCGGGTGCTGATCTGGAAGGCGCCGACGCGGGTGATGAACCCGCTGATTCCCGAGTCGCTCGTGCAGGACGCGCTCGAGCGGGATCCGGAGTCGGCGAAGTCGGAGTGGCTGGGCGAGTTCCGGGACGACGCGGGCAGTCTGGTCACGGACGCGGCGCTCCGGGCGTGCGTGGTGCCGGGCCGTGGGCTGCTGGAGCCGCACGCCGATCACCGCTACTTGATCTTCGTTGATCCGGCGACGGGCTCGGGCTCGGATTCGATGACGATGGCCATTGCCCATGTGGAGCATCGCCATGGTCGGCCGGTGGCGGTGGTCGACGGGGTCGCTGAGGCGCGCGTGCCGTTCGATCCGGCGGACGTGGTGGTGGCGATTGCCGGGCATGCGCGGGCCTATCGCGTTGACCGGGTGCATGGCGACCGCTTCGCCTACGGCTGGACGTCGGCGCTCTTCGAGCGGGCGGGGTTGCGCTACGAAGTTTCGCCGATGAGCAAGAGCGAGGTCTACCTGAGCGCGCTGGCGCTCATCAACGCAAGGATGATCGAGTTGCCCGACGAGGCGCGGCTGCTGGCGCAGATCGCGGGCTTGCAGCGACGACCGGGTGCATCGGGTCGGGAGTCGGTGGACCATGCGGCGAAGGCGGGGGCGCACGACGACGTCGCGAATGCGGCGCTCGGGGCCGCGGCCCTTGGTGCAGCAGCACGGCGTGATCGCGGTGCCGGCTCGGTTGTGGTGAGAGGAGGCGACACACATGGGGTTCTTGAGTTGGCTGCGAGGGGCGGCGGGTCCGGAGCAAGCTGATAGGAATTCTCCGAGCGGTCCGGGGCGCGGCGTGCCGCTGTCGCCGCGGCTGGCCCATGAGCAGCGGATTCACCGGAAGGCGGCCGCGTATCGGGCCCAGCTCCAGCGGGAGGCTGCCGCGCGCCAGGCGCGGGAGGCGCAGGCGGAGCGGGCGCGGCTGCGGCGGGCACAGGACGAGTTCGAAGACGACTGCGCTAGATCGTTGGCGGAGGGGTTCGGCCACTTCCCGCACGACCGGGACGGGGTGGCGGGGCCGCAGGTCCGGCGGCTCGAGGGCACCGAGGACGGCGGCCCGTTCTACGGATTTGTCAGGTGGTAGGCATGCTGGACGACGACGAGCCGCGTGGCGTCAGTGAGTGCGGCAGGTGCGAACGATGCCGGAGTCGTAAGGGCCGAGGAGCGGCCGGGGCTGTGCGCCCCGACCGCTCACCCGTCTTGGCCCGCGTTGGTCAGGCGTTACGGCACCGAGACGCTGGTGCTGTCGCCGGTGTTCGTGATGGTGAAGGTTCCGGCGCTCGCCACCGGGGTGTAGACGTACGTGCCCCAGCCGGCGGGGCCGTTCGGGATCGAGGCCATGAACGGCCCGCCCACCTGCCCCTGCGCGTTGGTGACGGCCGAGGTGAGGTCCGTCAGGGCGGTGGGCAGGAAGCTCGTGTGGGCGGAGTAGATGCTGACGGCGGACGCGAGGGCCCGCGAATCGGCCTGGGCCTTCGCGAGACGCGCGCGCGCCTGCACGTTGGCGTACAGCGGGATGGCGATGGCGGCGAGGATGCCGATGATGGCGACGACGATCATCAACTCGATGAGCGTGAAGCCGCGCTGGTTACCCAGCATCGTGCGGTTCCAGAACCTGTTCATTTGCCTCCTCCATGAGACCGGTCTGCTTAGCGGCGGTCAATTGCTTCTGGAGGAACGGCATGCAGGCTCGGTGCCACGTCCGTCGATGCTGTGCAAATCTCGCGGGGAAGGATGGCAAGTCGTCCATTTCAAGAGCATCCGGGCTGGGGGGGTGTGCAAACCGCACAATAACCTCATCTCGCGGACTGGCCGAGACTGTCACTGGTGGCATTCCAGTGTCTGCCCCCGATACGTCGGCCAACACGCCCGAAGCGCCCAGAAGGAGTACGTCATGAGCCTCGTGTTCAACTGGAACCCCAGCGGGCGGCGATCGCGCCGTTGCCGGCTGCCGCGCCCTGGTACACGCAGATTTGCGATGGCCTCGCATTGCGCGACGTCGACACCGCGCACCGGCTCATTACCGGGGAAGCGAGCAATATCGGCGAAGACGCCATGGGCGACGTTATCCCGCCCACCGCGCTCGATCTCACGCGCTTCCGGGCGAATCCGTGTGTGCTCAAAGATCACCACCACGACCAGCCGATCGGGGTCGTGACCAAGGACTGGAAGACGGCGACGGGCTGGTGGGTCACAGCGCGGATCTTCGACGCGGGCATGAACGCGGCGGCCGATCAGTGCTGGAACGAGATCACGAGCGGTGGCCGACGCGGCTTGTCCATCGGATTCAGAGGCGCCGGGGAGCCGCGCGTCACGAGCGAGGGCCGCCAGGGCACGCGCTGGACCAAGGTCGAGGTGATCGAGGTCTCCTCCGTCTGCCTGCCGGCGTGTCCATCCTGCTTGTTGAGCTCGTACAAGGATGCCGAGCATCGATGTGCGCCGGAGGCCGGCCGGTCGGACGAAGTCGTCCTCGTGCTGGACGACGAAGCCCAGGCGGGCCGCGTATCGCCGCTCAGTCCGGGCGTGTGGATCGGCGGCGCCGCCGCGGGCGCGCGGGCGCTGACCGAGCGGCTCCGCGGAGGGCGGCGATGAAGGCCCGGCCGGAGGTGGCGCCGACCCTGTCGGTCCGGGAGGCCCAGGCGCAGCTTGTGGCGGCGCGGGCCCAGCTCGCCGAGCTGCAAGACCGCGCCGCCGGCTCGATCGAGCACCGGACGACGCGCCGGGAGCAGCACACGGTCATCCGGCAGACGGGCCGCGCCGAGGTCGTCGACGTGGACGTGCCGCACGTGGAGACGGAGCACGTGGGGCCGCTCGGGCGCTTGCGCGCGCGACGGGCCCTGGCTGACGCCGAGGACCGGGTCGCCCTTGCCGAAGAGCGGCTCGAGGAGGCTCGGCTGGCCCCACGCGTGACGCCCGGGTGCAGCGGGCCGAGGCCATCGCCGCGGGCGAGGCGTCCATTCGGCGCGTGCTGCCGGACCTGTTGCGCGAGGTGCGGACCCTGCAGGAACGCCTGCAGGCCTTCCACGGGGAGCTGGAGCGGCTGGATCGTCCGCTCGGGCAGCGGTACTTCGCCGAGCTCGCGGGGTGCCCACTGGTCGGGGAGCTGCTGGGCGTGTGGCTCACCCAGGTCACCAGCGCGTTCCTCACCGAGCAGCGGTGATGGCCGAGCCCGAGACGCCGGACACAGCCCCACCGAGGACGCTCGGAGCCTGATCCATGTCCGAAGCCAATGCCCCGCCCGAAGTCCCGCCAGAAAGCGTGCGCACGCCTGTGGTAGGGTCTCCGCGACGCTGCCCGGTCTGCCAGGCGGTGGACCTGGCGGGCCGGCAGACGGTCTGCTCGGCCGCTTGCCGCCGGGGACGGACCCGCCAGCGGGGGATGGCGGCGCGGCAAGCGCGGGACCGGGAGATCCGGGCGCTCCTAGAGATGGCGCTGCGGAAGTTGGAGGAGGGTGGGCCATGAATCGGAGGGTGTTTCTCTCGGCCGTGACGGGCGGCCTCTTCGCCGCGCCGCCTGTCGCCGAGGCGCAACAGGCGGGGAAGGTGTCGCGGGTCGGCGTCCTGGTGACCGCGAATCCGCGTGTCTACGACGGCTTCGTCGATGAGCTACGCGGGCTTGGCTACGTCGACGGTCAGAACGTCGTTCTGGACTTTCGCAACGCCGAGGGAAAGTACGAGCGGTTCCCGGCCCTCGCGGCTGAGCTGGTCCGTGCAGGAGCGGATGTCATCCTCGCCGGTGGCAGCGTAACGGCGGTTCGGGCAGCTCGGCAGGCCACCACGACGATCCCCGTTGTCATGGTCGCCGTTGACTACGACCCGCTGGCGCTAGGGTTCGTAGCGAATCTTGCGCGGCCTGGCGGGAACGTCACTGGCATCTTTCTCCAGCAGATCGAGCTGACTGGCAAGCGAATGGAGCTTCTCAAGGCGCTGTTGCCGAAGCTGACACGGTTGTCCATCTTGTGGGACCCCTCCGCCGCGGACCAGTTCAGGACTGCGGAAGTTGCGTCACGGTCCCTGGGTATGCGCGTCCAATCGCTGGAGATCAG
>DATJIR010000375.1:0-2724 GCA_035493135.1 Verrucomicrobiia bacterium | reverse complement strand
ACCGTCGAGCGTCAGCTCACCTACAACGTGCTGACCAAGGAGTACAAGGTCGCCTCCCTCAAGGGCGAGACGCGCGAGCCCATCCTCACCAAGGACCTGCGGGAGGCGCAGCGCGTGATCTCCGAGCTGCGAGTGGGCCAGCTCGCCCCGGTGGCCGCGCTCGACAAGCAGGAGCTCTACTACGTGCGGGTGCGCTCCGACGTCTCGCTGGGCGGCGTGAACTCCTGGTTCGCGCGCATGACCGGCGAGGCCGCCGAGACGCCGTGGGTGCAGTCGAGCCTCCTCACCCCGGTGCGCAACCAGTGACCCCGCTCACCCGCCGGCCCGAGCGCCTCGACGAGCAGGAGAAGCGCAAGCGCAACCTGCTCATCATTGCGGGAATCCTCATCCTGCTGGTGGTGGCCACCGTCTTCGAGGTGGGCATCCGCGCCCCGCAGATTCCGTTCGCGTCGAATCTCATCGTCTTCTTCCTGTTCAATCTGAACCTGATCGTCTTCCTGCTGCTCCTGGTGCTGCTGTTCCGCAACCTGGTGAAGCTCTCGTTCGAGCGCCGGCAGAAGATCATCGGCTCGCGGTTCAAGGCCAAGCTCGTCCTCACCTTCCTGGCCCTGGCCCTGGTGCCGGGCATCCTGATCTTCCTGATCGCGTCCAACTTCATCACCACCTCGATCGAGGGCTGGTTCAAGCCCCTGGTGGAGCGGCCGCTCGACCAGGCGATGGAGGTGGCCCAGACCTACTACCAGGGGCTCGAGGGCACCGCCCTCCGCCACGGGCGCTACATGTCCAAGGTGATCGAGCGCGACGGGCTGCTCGCCGAGAGCAAGCGCGAGAGCCTCGCCGGCTACCTGGCCGAGCAGCAGGACCGCCTGGGGGTCGCGGCCATCACCATCTTCAACCGCGAGGGGCAGGAGCTGGTCCACGTCAAGAATCCGGTGCTGGCCAAGGTCCCGACCCGCGAGGCCAACAGTGAGCACGTCAAGCAGGCGCTCGGCGGACAGGAGATCACCACCGTCCACGAGCTCGACAACGGGGACATGATCCAGGCCATGGTGCCGATCCGCGACGGCGAGCAGGTCGCCGCCGCGATGGTGGTGGCCATCCACGTGACCCAGCGCCTGGAGGCGCGGCTGCGCAACATCACCCAGGCCTTCCAGGAGTACAAGCAGCTCCGGCTCCTCAAGAACCCGATCAAGGGCATCTACATCCTGCTCTTCCTCCTGATGACCCTCATCATCGTCTTCTCGGCCACCTGGTTCGGGCTCTACCTGGCGCGGGGGATCACCGAGCCGATCCAGATGCTGGCCGAAGGAACCCGGGAGGTCGCGGCGGGCAACCTCGCCTACAAGGTCCAGGTGCGCGCCGACGACGAGATCGGCATCCTGGTCGATTCCTTCAACCGGATGACCGGCGACCTGGCCGCCTCGCAGTCGAAGCTCGAGGAGACCTACCGCGACCTGCAGGCCAAGCACACCGAGATGGAGGAGCGCCGCCGCTACACCGAGACGGTGCTGGAGGCGGTCGCCACCGGCGTGGTCTCCCTCGATCCGGACGGCCGCGTCACCACCATCAACGGCGCCGCCGAGCGTCTGCTCGGGCTCCACGCCGCGGAGGTCCAGGGCCGCTCCGCCGCGCGGGTGTTCCGCTCCCCCGAGTACGTGGAGATCGACGCGCTCATCCAGCGCATGGGCCGGGTGCGCGAGGGCATGCTCGACCGCGAGGTGCACCTGCGGCGGGACGGCCAGGCGGTGGCCCTGCTGGCCTCGGCCACCGCGCTGCGCGGTCCGGACGGCGGCTACGTGGGCATGGTGCTCGCCTTCGACGACCTCACCGAGCTGCTCAAGGCCCAGCGGCTGGCCGCGTGGCGCGAGGTCGCCCAGCGGATCGCGCACGAGATCAAGAATCCGCTCACCCCGATCCAGCTCTCGGCCCAGCGCCTGCGGCGGCGGCTCGCCTCGGACCGGAGCCCGGACGAGAAGCGGCTGCTCGACGAGGCCACCGGCACCATCATCCAGGAGGTCGACGGGCTGCGGCAGCTCGTGGACGAGTTCTCCCGCTTCGCGCGCATGCCCGCGCTCACCCCGAAGCCGACCGATCTGGCCCGGCTCCTGGAGGGCGTGGTGGTGCTCTACCGCGAGTCGCATCCGAGCCTCGCGATCCGCGCCGTCTTCTCTCCCGACCTGCCGCCCATCGAGGTGGACCCCGACCAGATCAAGCGGGCGGTCCTCAACCTGGTGGACAACGCGGTGGAGGCGGTGGGCGGCACCGGCGAGGTCGTGGTGCAGACGGTCTGGCTCCCCGAGGCGCACCGGGCCCGCATCGTGGTGGCCGACGACGGCCCCGGCATCTCGCCCGACGACCGCGACCGGCTCTTCGTGCCCTACTTCTCCACCAAGGCCACCGGCATGGGGCTGGGGCTGCCCATCGTCCACCAGATCGTCTCCGACCACGGCGGCACGATCCGGGTCGAGGACAACACCCCGCACGGCAGCCGCTTCGTCATCGAGCTGCCCGCCGGGCGCCCGGTGGCCGCGCCGGTGCAGGCCTGAGGTCGAGGGAGCGATGCCCGGCGAGCACATCCTGATCGTGGACGACGAGCGCGCCATCCAGTTCACTCTGCGAGGCGTCCTGGAAGACGAGGGCTACCGCGTGACGACGGTGGGGAGCGGAGCGGAAGCGCTCAGCCGCGTCACGGAGGAGCTCCCCGACCTCATCTTTCTCGACATC
>DATJIR010000374.1:0-2361 GCA_035493135.1 Verrucomicrobiia bacterium | reverse complement strand
CCGACGCGATGGCCGCCGCCGACAACGGGGGCCGCGACGGCTTCCGCCTGCTCGAGCGGGTGATCGCGGGGGCGCCGGCGCATCTCCGGCCGGGCGGCCGGCTCGTCTTCACACTCTTCGCGTTTCTCGGCATCAAGACCGCGCTCGGCAAGCTCGCCGACGTCGGGCTCGAGCCGGCCATCCTCGGGCAGGAGACGCAGGCTTTTCCCCGCATCGGGTACGAGCGGCTCGAGCACATCCGCGCGGTCGATCCGGAGAGCACCCTGCCGCGGAGCGGGTGGCCCGCGACGGTGGAGCGCTACGTGGTGCAGGGCACCAAGGCCAAGGAGGGCGTCCGATGAAGCCGGCCCGCTCGCTCATCGTCAACGCCGACGACTACGGGCTCACCGCCGGGGTGAGCCGCGGTATCCTCGACGCGCACCGTCGCGGCATCGTGACGAGCACCACGCTGCTGGTCAACCGGCCGGTGGATCCCGCGCTGATCGAGGCCCTCAGGGGCTCGGGCCTGGGCGTGGGCCTGCACATGAACCTCACCCTCGGTCCGCCGGTCGCGCCCGCCACGCGGGTGGCCTCGCTGCTCGACGACGAGGGGCGCTTCGTGCGGGACGCACGCGAGGCGGCGCAGCGGGCCCGGAAGGACGAGGCCCGCATCGAGCTCGGGATGCAGATCGACGAGTTCCGCCGGATCATGGGCCGTTTCCCGACGCATCTCGACTCGCACCACCACGTGGGCCGGCACGAGCCCATCCTCGAGCTGGTGCTCGACTTCGCGCGAGCGATCAAGGTGCCGGTGCGCACCCAGGATCCCGAGGTGCGGGCGATGGCCCGGAAGCTCGCGCTCAAGACCCCCGACCACTTCATGGGCGAGTCGGGACCCGACGCCTACTGGTCGTCCGAGCGCGTGCTCGCCCACCTGCGGGAGCTGCCCGGCGGGGTCACCGAGTTCATGACCCACCCCGGCTACTACGACGACGATCTCTCCTACAGCCGCTACGGCCGCCAGCGCGAGACCGAGATGACCGGGCTCACCGATCCCCAGGCTCGCGCCCTCATCGAGCGAGAAGGGATCCGGCTCATCCACTTCGGGAACCTGTAGGAGCGCCCCGGCCGGTGAGCGGCATCACGATCGGGGTGGACGTGGGTGGCACCACGGTGGCCGCCGGCCTCGTGAGCGCGGATGGTCGCGTGCTCGAGCACGTCCAGGCGCCGACGCACGAGCGGGGCGCCGGCGCCGCGCTCGAGACCATCGTGGAGCTGCTCGACCGCCTCCAGGACAGCGCCCGGGCGCGCGGCGTCGCGGTCACCGGCGTCGGCATCGGGGTGCCGGGAACGGTGGATGCCGAGCGGGGAGTGGTCGGGGTCGACGTCCACTACGCGCCCGAGCTGATCGGGCTGCCGCTCGCCGCGCGGCTCGAGCCGCGGGTGGGGGCGCCGGTCTTCGTCGACAATGACGTCAACGCCCTGGCCCTCGCGGAGTGGACGTGGGGCGCGGGGCGAGGCGCGCGCTCGCTGGTGATGCTGGCCCTCGGCACCGGCGTCGGGGCCGGCATCGTCCTCGACGGGCGCCTGCACCGCGGGGCGGCCGGCTTCGGCGGCGAGCTCGGGCACGTCCCCATCGACTTCGATGGGCGGCCCTGCATTTGCGGCAGCCGCGGCTGCCTCAAGACCTACGTCTCGGGCACCGACATCGCGCGGCGAGGCGAGGAGCGCCTGGGTCGGCCGACCGCGGCCGACGAGGTCTTTCGCCTCGCCGCGGCCGGGCGGGTGGAGGCCGAGGAGATCGTGGACGAGGTCTGCCGGGCCCTCGGGGCCGGGCTGGCCGTCATCGTGAACGGGCTCAACCCGGAGCGGGTGCTGCTGGCGGGCAGCGTCGCCAAGTCGCTCCGGCCGCTCGAGGCGCGGGTGCGGGCGAGCCTCGCCCGCTACGCCTTCGCGGCGGCGCTCGCCGCGACCCGCCTCGAGATCCTGAGCCTCGACAAGGATGCGACCGTGCGCGGCGGCGCGGCCCTGGTGCGCTACGAAACCGATCGACGGAGGACGACGGCATGAAGGCGATCACGCTTCACGGGCCGGGGGACGTGCGGGTGGAGTCGGTGGCGGACCCGCGCATCGTGGATCCGACCGACGCGCTGCTGCGCATCACCACGAGCGCGGTCTGCGGCTCGGACCTGCACCAGTACCACGGGCGGGTCGCCGGGCTCGAGCCCGGCGTGGTGATGGGTCACGAGTTCATGGGGGTGGTGGAGGAGGTCGGCCCGGCGGTGCGCCTGATCCGCAAGGGCGACCGCGTGCTCGCGCCCTTCTCGATCTCGTGCGGCGCCTGCGAGTGGTGCCGCCTGCGGCTGCCCACCCAGTGCACCA
>DATJIR010000373.1:0-28420 GCA_035493135.1 Verrucomicrobiia bacterium | reverse complement strand
CTGACCCTGCCCGCCGGCGGGCCATTCCCAGCGCGCGAAGCCCTCCTGATCGTGACGCTGACCGTCATCGTGTTCACGCTACTGGGTCAGGGGCTGACCTTGCCCTGGCTGATCCGACGGCTTCGCCTCGGCACCGACCCGGAGGTACGCGAGGAGGAGGCCGGCGCTCGCCAGCAAATGATCGAGGCCGCCACGCGACGGATCGACCAGCTCTACCCGGTGTGGCCCGGCCACCGCCCCCTGCTTGACCGGCTGCGCGACACCTACCAGCACCGCTCCGAGCACGTCGAGCGGCAGCGGGACGCGGCGGGCTCCGGGGAGGAGGACCGGGAGATCATCGAGCACCGCGAGATCCAGCGCACCGTCATCGACTCGGAGCGCGAGGCGCTCTTGCGCCTGCGCGCGGACGGCACGATCGACGACGACGTGCTGCGCGCGCTCGAGCGCGAGCTGGACCTTGACGAGCGGCGGATCAACGACTGAGACCCGGGCCCCGCCGGGGCTTGCGCTCGCGGCCCCGATGGGGGACACAATGGCGGGCCATGGATCTCCAGCCCTCACCCCGTCAGCGCGAGCTGATCGCCCTCGCCCGCCGCCTCGCCCGCGAGCGCTTCGCCCCGCGGGCCGAGCGGCACGATCGCGAGGCGTCATTCCCGTTCGACGACTACGCCGACCTCCGGAGCGAGGGGCTCCTCGGCCTCTGCGTCCCCGCGCGCTACGGCGGGCTCGGCGCCGACTACGAGACCTACTGCCTGGTCGCGGAGCAGCTCGCGCAGGGCAACGCCTCGACCGCGCTCACCTTCAACATGCACTGCCTCACCATGCTAATGATGGGCGTGCACGCGGATGCCATGACGCTCGCCCCCGCGGCGCGCGAGCGCCACGAGAAGCTCCGTGCCGCCAAGTTCCGCGAGGTGATCGAGGCGGGCGCCTTCTACGGGCAGCCCCACAGCGAGCCGGTCGAGCAGGGCCAGACCGATACCGCGCTCAGCGTGGGCGGCCGGCGCTTCGGCACCACCGCGCGGAAGGTGGACGGGGGATACGTGGTCAACGGGCGGAAGTTCTTCGTCTCCCTCGCCGGGTGCGCCCCCTACTTCGCCACCCCCGCGATCCGCCTCGGCGACGAGCCGTGGATCGAGCGCACCCTCTACCTCCAGGTTCCGAAGGACGCGCCCGGCGTGTCCTTCCCCGGGGAGTGGGACCCGATGGGGATGCGCGGCACGGTCAGCCGCGACATGGTGCTCCAGGACGTGTTCGTCCCCGACGACGGCGAGGTGCTGCCCCCGGGTGCGTTCGGGGCCATGTACAACGCGTTCCCGCAGCTCTCGCCCCTGACCTTCTGCGCGACCTTCCTTGGCCTCATGCAGGCGGCCTACGACGGCGCGCTCGCCTACCTGACCGGCCAGATGGCGGGCGCTCCCGGCCTCCACACCGAGGCCGCGGTGAAAGGCCACGCGGTGGCGGAGATGCTGTTCACGCTCGAGGGCACGCGCGCGCTCTACTACCGCGCCATCTCGGAGGCGCGAGTCGACTGCCCGCCGGACGTGGTGCAGCGCGCGCGGGCGGCGCACGTCACGGTGCAGCGGTCGGCGGTCACCGTCACCCAGGAGGCGATCCGCGTCTGTGGCGGCCGCGGTCTCCTCAAGCGCTATCCCCTCGAGCGCTACGCGCGCGACGCGCGGGCGGGCGCGCTGATGCGCCCGTGGACCCAGGAGATCGCCACCCAGCAGGCGTGGGAGTCGGCGCTCGGCCTGGGCGCGCCGGCCGCGGACCGACGGGAGCCCTGATCTCGCCGCGTCCCGCTACTCGATGACGAAGTGCGCCTCGGTGGTGTGCCCGGTACGGCCGTTGATGGGCAGCACGTCCTGCGGGCAGGCGGAGAACGCGACCACCAGGTCCATCTCGGCGCGCAGCACCGCGTAGCTCCCCGCGGTGGACACCGGCTCGGCCCAGGCGAGCGCGCCGTCCGGCGTCCACGGGATGTTCATGAACAGGTTCAGCGGCGACGGCGTGGCCGGGACCTGGATGCCGAGCGCGCCGAGCGCGGCGTGGAGGTTGTCGCGGCAGTTGTCGTGGTGGCCCTCGACCCCGAGCAGCCGGTAGCGGGGGGCGTCGCAGGCGGCCATGAGGGTGTCGTGCGCCCCGCCCGAGGTGTCCGCCACGAGGGTCAGGATCGGCCGGCGTTGATTCGTGAGGAACGTGTCGCCGAGCGCGGCCCGGAGCTTCATGAACCACGCGCGGCTGCACTCCATCGACATCCACTCGGTCACGTCGCCGGCGCTGAACGCCCACGTGTCCACGACCTGCGCGCCGTGGGTGTTGATGACCTTGATGTGCTGGCCCTTCGCCACGCGCGCGGCCGCGCCGCGGCGCGCCGGGATCGTCTGGATCTGCATTGGCACAGGATAGCCCAATCGCCCGCGCAGCAAGGCCTTGACAGCCGGCACCCGAATCTCCAGCATCGCTCGACGATGGGACGCGAGGGGCACGTCGGCAGGATCCTGGTCGTCGACATCGGCGGCTCGCACGTGAAGATCCTCGCCACCGGGCATCGCGAGCCGCGGAAGCTCGTGTCCGGCCCCACCATGACGCCCCGGCAAATGGTCGCCGGGGTCGAGAGGCTCGTTCGCGGCTGGAAGTACGACGTGGTCTCGATCGGCTACCCGGGGCTCGTCCTGCACGGCCGGCCGGTGGCGGAGCCGCACAACCTCGGACGGGGATGGGTTCGCTTCGACTATCGCGCCGCGTTCGGACGGCCGGTTCGGATCATCAACGACGCGGCGATGCAGGCCCTGGGCAGCTACCGGGGTGGCAAGATGCTCTTCCTCGGGCTCGGCACCGGGCTCGGCTCCGCGCTCATCGCCGACGGCGTGGTCGAGCCGATGGAGCTCGGCCACCTGCCCTACAAGAAGGGCACCTACGAGGACTACGTCGGGCAGCGCGGCCTGGACAAGCGTGGAAAGAGGAAGTGGCGCCGCCACGTGGCCGACGTGGTCGCCGGCTTCGTCGCGGCCCTCGAGCCCGACGACGTCGTGCTAGGCGGAGGTAACGTCAGGAAGCTGAAGGAATTGCCGCCCGGCTGCCGGGCCGGCGACAACGCCAACGCGTTCGTGGGCGGATTTCGGCTCTGGGCAAAGCCGCGGCGAGCCCGCTAGCGGGACGGCGGCGGCGGCGCGGCCGGCGTCCAGACCCACTGCCACGGCTGGGTCAGGCCGTCGCCGTAGAGATGATAGCAACCCTCGGCGTAGCAGGCGTCACGCTGGACCAGCGGCGGCTGGACGGGGGCCTGCTCGTAGAGCGGCGCCGGATACGAATAGGGGTAGGGATACGGGTACGGATACGTGTAGTACGGATACGTGAGAGCCGTCCCCAGAGCCAGCCCGCCGAGGAAGATCCCCGGGGCCCACCAGCCGATGCCGTGTCCCCAAGCGTCGCTCGGCACGACCGTCGCGGCAAGAAGGATCATCACTCCCAGCAACACGATCGCCAGTTTCTTCATCGGCGTCATCCTCCCGAGGCTCGCTACAATCCCTAACGCAAGTCGGGTGCCACGGGACCGGGGCGACAAACGGCGGAATATCCATGGGTTCGGGGAGGTGGTTCGCGATCGAGCTCCGTCCCCGGCGGTGCCGCAGACCCACTTTGGGGCGATCCTGCCCCAGGTCACCCCTCCTGGCCTGATTCCTCTGGGACTTCTCTCCAGAGTCTTCGCTGTCACGCCCGGCAGGGCGACAGCGCTCTACCAGGAGATCGCGTACGTCGGGCGCCGCGGATCGGCGCCGGACGAGAGAACGCCGGTCGCCGGGTCGCGGCACGTGACTATCGCCCCGACCCCGCACGCACCGCTCTCGCTCACCATGTGCCCGAGGGCGGAAAGCTCGGCGCGCGTGGCGGGCGGGATGCCGGCCTCCACGTTGAGCTGGCCGGGCCGGTAGACGCGCGGGTAGAACGAGTTCACCAGCGTCTGGCTCGAGAAGCGCGGAGCCTCGACCGCCTGCTGGGGGTTCATCCCGAACACCAGCAGATTGAGCACCAGCTGCAGATCGGCCTGGGCCTGGTCGTCGCCGCCCGGGCACCCGATCGTCGTCGTGGGGACGCCGTCCTCGACGATCATGTAGCTCACCAGCGTCGTTCGCGGCCGCTTGCCGGGCGCCAGGGCGTTCGGATGGCCGTTCTCGAGCACGAACATCTCGCTGCGGGTGCTGAGCGTGCACCCGAGCTCCGGCATGAAGGCCGACTTGCGGAAGACCCCGCCGCTCGGCGTGAGGCAGATCATGTTGCCGTCGCGATCGATCGCCGCGATGTGCGTCGTGCCGTCGGCCGGCGCCGGGTCCGCCATCCGGGCCGCGGGGGGCGCGGCCGCGGCGACGCCCCGGCCGCTCGGATCGCCGGGCGGCGGCGCCGACGGCGCCGCGCGCTCGAGGCGGATGAGCGCGGCCCGCTCCCGCAGGTAGCGGGCCGCCAGCAGCTCGGTCAGGGGCACCGCGGCCGAGTCGCCGTAGTGGCACTCCCGGTCGGCGAAGGCCAGCTTGAGCGCCTCGGTGACCACGTGGATGTAGCGCGGCGAGTTGTGGCCCAGCGCGCGCAGGTCGAAGCCGGCGAGCATGCCGAGGGCCTGCAGCAGCACCGGCCCCTGGGTCCACGCCGACTGCGCGAGGATCTGCCGGCCGGCGAACGTGATGGCGACGGGGGGCTCGAGGGTGGCCCGGTAGCCCCCGAGATCGCTCGCCCGCAGCAGGCCGCCGAGCCGCTCGGAGAACGCGCCGATCGCCGCCGCGATGTCCCCCGCGTAGAAGCGCCGCCGCGCGGCCTCGATGCCCGCCACCCGATCGGGGGCGCCGCTCCCGGCCTCGACGAGCTGCTCCAGCGTGCCGGCCAGCGCCGGCTGCACGAACAGCGCGCCCACCGGCGGCACCCGGCCGGCCGGGTAGAACACCGAATCGCCACCCGGCGGATAGAGCGCGAACTGCGTGCGCGTCGCCGGCATCTCGAGCACGCGGTGCATGTACTCGTACATCGGGAAGCCGCGCCGCGCGTAGTCGACCGCGGGCCCGAGCACCTCGGGCAGCGTCTTCGTCCCCAGGGTCTCGAGCAGCGTGAGGTAAGCGTCCACCGCGCCGGGCACCGTGAACGACAGGTGGGCGTCGGGACCGGGGCCGGTCGGGATGCGATCGAGACCGCGGCCGGCAAAGAGCCCGATCGTGGCCAGCGCCGGCGCCGTGCCCTGCCCGCTCAGCGCCATCGTGCGCCCGCGCCGCGTGTCGTGGACGAGCGCGACGCATTCGCCCATCAGCGTGTAGGACGCGGTGGGCTCCACGACCGCGGCGGCGAAGCCCGCCGCCACCGCGGCGTCGAAGGCGTTGCCGCCGCCGAGGAGCATCCGCATGCCGGCCATCGCCACCAGCGGATGCCCGGCGGCGACGACACCCTGGGTGCCGGAGACGACGGGACGTGTCGTCGCCCGGTCGACGGTATGGTGCTCGATGTCGTGGATGGGCCCGGACGGTCGGCTCACGCCGGCAGCATACCGCGTTCGGGACGAGCCCGGCCAGATCCGGCCGGCACCCGCTTCAATCCAGTGTCCGCGGCCCCTCTCCCCCCTGCCGCGCGGGAGAGGGCCCGCGGCTCGACCCGGTGACCTAGTGCCCGCCCGTCCCGTGGGTGCCGGGCACGATCGTCTTGAAGATGTCGGGCTGCTCGGCACCGGCGACTTCCAGGACTCCGAGCGCACCCTTCTCCATCGCCCGCACGATGCTGTGGTCGACCAGCAGGAAGCGGCCCGGCACCGCCGCCTTGAGCTCCACGACGGCGGCACCGCCCGCCGGGATCAGCGTGGTCTGCACGTTGCGGGCCGGCGCGCTTCCGCCCATCGCCCCCTCGGTGTAGACGGTGTCGAGGATCCCTCCGATCACGTGAAACGAGGAGATCAGGTTCGGGCCACCGTTGCCCACGAACAGCCGGACCGTCTCGCCCACCGAGGCCTTGACGGCGCCGTCACCCATCAGCGCGCCCATCTTGCCGTTGAAGACCACGTACTCGGGCCGCTCCGCGCTGAGCTTGGCCGGATCGATCACTTGGAGCCCCGGCGCCAGCGTCTTGCCCTTGGTGTAGAACTCGCCCTGCATGACGTAGTACTCGCGGTCCACCCGGGGCAGTCCCTTCTCCGGCTCCACCAAGATCAGCCCGTACATGCCGTTGGCGATGTGCTCGGGCACGCTCGGGGTCGCGCAGTGATAGACGTAGAGGCCCGGATTGAGCGCCTTGAACTCGAAGGATCCTTCCTGCCCGGGCCCCAGTTGAGTCACCGCCGCGCCGCCACCGGGTCCGGTCACCGCGTGCAGGTCGATGGAATGCGGATGCATGCTCTTGGCGCCATTCTTGAGGCGGATCTGCACCGCGTCGCCCACGCGCACGCGGACGAACGGCCCCGGGACCGTCCCGCCGAAGGTCCAGAACGTGTACTGCACGCCGTCGGCGAGGACGCCCTTCACCTCGGTCGTCTCGAGATTGACGATCACCCTCGCGTTGCCCGGCCGGTCCACCGGCGGTGGCACGAGCGGAGCCGAGGTCAGGATCGCCTTCACTTCCGGCAGCGCCGCAGCCTCGGACACCTTCGCGCGCGCCTGGTTCTGCCAGACCACCGCGCTGCCGACCAGCAGCACGGCCATCACCAGTCCCGCCCCGAACCCCAGTTTGCCCCTCATCCCGTGGTCCTCCTTGAACGACTGTTTGCTCTCTGCAGTGCAAGGCAGGTGCCCGAAGGCGCCGCGCCGCCATCTCTCGTGTTTTCTCCAGCTTGCGGCCGATCGGGACGCGGGGTCATGACCCGGGTCATAGAGGGAGCGCGCGGGATTTCGAGGCGGCTGCGCCCCAGTGAGGCGGCGCGGCCACGCGGGGAGGGCTAGAGGCGGGCCCCCTGCCCGATCCGGTCCGGCGTCCAGGGCGGCTCGAAGGTGAGGGCCACCGCGACGTCCACCACCCCCGGAACCCTCCCGACGGCCTGCCGGACCCACTCGGTCATGGACTCGTGGAGCGGGCAACCCTGGGTGGTCAGCGTCATCTCGATACGCACGCGGCCGGCGGCGATCTCGACGCGGTAGATCAGCCCCAGATCCACGACCGACATGCCGAGCTCGGGATCGAAGACCTCGCGCAGCGCCTCCGTGACCTGATCGCGGCCGATGGTCATACGCCGACGGCGGCCGGGGTCTTCTGGAGCCTCGGCGAGAGATGCACGAGGATCCGCACCAGCCCGACCGAGAAGGCCAGGGCGCCCAGCGCCAGCACCGCGGCGGCCGCGCGGATGGCCGCCACCTCTCCGGTGAGCGCGGCCAGGGCCAGCAGCGCGACGCCGCCGGTGAGGAGCGCGTACGCGGTGCCTTCGACCCGGGGCCACGAGAGGTCGGCCAGGGTCGGGACGCGCTCGTGGCCGGCGCGCGGGCCGAACGCGCGATACCAGACGAGGAACGGCACGATCTTCAGCATCAAGCCGACGATGGTCAGCGACACCCACCCGCCGAGGACGATGACCGCGTAGGCCACCGCGACGCGAGGCCCGGACCGGAGGTCGGCGGCCAGCGACAGGCCGAGGATGGCCGCGGGCAGCAGCGATACCGTCGCGGTGAGCGTGAAGCGAAGCCCCCAGTCGAGCCCGGGCCGCTTCCGGCCCCGGGCCGCGGTGAGCACCCACCAGGCGTGGCTCCCCGCCGCGACGGCGACCGCCAGGGCGCCGGGCACGAGCAGCCCGCAAGCGCCCAGGAGCCCCAGCACAACCGACGGCAGGCCGACGACGAGACTCCAGAGCTGGAGACGGCAGGACCAGCGGCCCGGCACCGGCGCGAGGAGGAACATCGGGTACACCCGCGCGGCCACGCCGAAGATCATCGGCGTGATCCAGCCGAGGAGGGCCAGGTGCACGTGGGCGTGCAGGACCGGGAAGAACTCGCCTGGAAGGAACGGACGCACCCGGTTGATCGCCAGGGCCAGCCCGAAGAGCGTGGTCAGCGCCAGCCCGCCGTATCCGAGCATCACCATGCGCGCGGTGAACGTCCACCGGGTGAAGCCGCGCAGGCTGAGTCCGACGTTGAGCAGGTGCAGGCCGATGCCGACGGCCAGGAGCCCCGCCGCGGCGGCCAGCCCCGGCCAGGAGCCGAGATAGAAGTGCGCGACCATGCCCAGCACCGCGACCGCGAGGACGCCGAGCTGCCAGCGCGCCAGGCGCTCGCTCCAGATCGGCCGCTCCAGCACGATCGGGATCAGCTGGTAGCTGGCGCCCATGATCGCCAGCGTGATCCACCCGAGGGTGACGGTGTGCGTGAGGGCGAGCACGCGCGGGTGATAGTAGTGCCCGGCCAGATCCGGTGCCAGCCATCCGATCCCCAGCGCCGCGCCCAGGAAGGCGGCCGCGGCGCACGTCAGGTAGGCCAGCGGGACGAGCGGCGACGGGCCGCCGCCCGCGGCCGGCCGCGAGACCATGGTCAGGCTCCGCGCCGGCGGACGCGGATACGCACCACGCCGGGCTCGGGCTCGTCGGTCTCGTGAACGAAGCCGCGCTCGTCGAGCTGGGGATAGAGGAACACCGGGCGGCGCTCGTGCCGCACCTCCAGCTCGTCGCCCGGACCGAGTCGCTCGGCCTCCTCGAGCACCCGTACCATCGGCTGCGGCGGCTCGAGCGCGCGCACGTCGATCACGGTGCGCCGACCGGCCTCGCGGTAGAACCACACCGACCAGTCATCGGGGGCGTGCCGCTCGGTCCAGTGGGCGAACCCCCGCTTGCCGAGAACGTCGTAGAGCGGCACCGGCTCGAACGGAGCGCGCAGCACCAGGACGTGGTCGGGGGCGAGGGCCTTGACCGCGCCCATGATACGCGCGAACGGCTCCTCGCCCCGGCGCAGGCCCTCGCGCACGTCGAGGTACACCCGGTGCGATTCCGGGACCGTCGCGAGCCGCGGCGCCATCGGCGCCCCGCCCGTGCTCACGCCGGCGCCTTCCGCCCCGCGCTCAGCGCGGCCAGCACGGTGGCCACCGGCATCCCCACCGATGCCGCCGCCTCGGCGAGGGAGAGCCCGGCACCGCAGCAGTGGTTGATCCCCATCTCCTTCATGATCTCGAGCGCGCCGGGAACGCGCCGGGCGATCTCCCCCACCGTCTCCTCGGAGCGGATCGGCGTGCGGGAGTTGCCGCAGTCCCCGGACGAGCCGTGCCGGCAGCCGCATGCGTGAGCCATTCGATGAATCCTCCTGGCCTCACGCTACGGCGGCGCCGGCCTGGACGGCTATGACCGGCGTCATAGAAGAGCTCCCGTCTACTCGGCGGGTCCTTCGGCCAGGGCGCGGAGATCCGCCAGGTCGCCGACCACGAGGCGCCCTCCCTCGTCGGCGAGCAGGCCGTCCTTGAGCCAGCGGCTCACGACTCGGATCGTGGTCTCGACGGTGGTGCCGCTCATGTCGGCCAGGCTCTGCCGCGTCAGCTGGAAGGGCAGCGTCACGCCGTCCTTTCCCCGCGTCCCCTCGCGCTCCGCCAGGCGGAGCAGGGTCCCGGCCAGGCGCGCCTCCACCGGATCCACCGCGAGCGACTTGACGGAATCGTGAGCGGTGCGGAGCCGGCGGCCGATCATCAACGCCATCTCCTTGATGAAGCCGGGGTGCCGATCGGCCAGGGCGATGACCGCGTCCCCCGGGATCTTGAGCACGACCGTCGGCTCGGTCGCCTGCGCGGACGCCGGGTAGGGACGCTTCTCGATCACCGCCACCCCGCCGAACACCTCGCCGGCCCCCAGCAGCTCGAGCACCACGTCCTTGCCGGCCTTCGACTGCCGGATGATCTTCACGTGGCCGGATCTCACGACGTAGAACCAGCGCGGGGCGTCGCCCTCCATGAAGACGTAGCCACGGGCGCGATGCGGCTCCTCGGTGACGAGGGCCGCGACCGCGTCGATCTCGCGCGAGGGAATGCCGGCGAACACCGGATTGGCGCGCAGGAAGGCCGCGACCTCCTTCATCGCCACCGGATCACTTGGGGATGAATTTGAACTGCTGCGCCCCCACCGACGCCTCCGCCATCGCACCGGCCAGCGGCCGCACGATGACCGCGACCCCGCCGACGAATCGGGCGTTCGCCGCGGCCCCGGTCGTGAGGATGACCGCGGTGGCATCCGCCGCGACATCGATCGGCCCGGACTTGAAGCGGTCGAGGGCCGCCTTGTCCTCGAAGACGATCAGCTCGGTGTAGCTCTGGCCGCCGGCCTGCAGCCCGAACGACCCCTGCGTGAGGTCGGCGTACCCGGCGACCTGTCCCTGCTCGTACACGACGCCGCGGCCGTAGGCGCCGCCGAACACCAGGCCCCCCTTGGCGACCTCGGGGAACAGCGCGTAGCCGTATCCCTTCCGGGCGAACGCCTCCACGCCGGGGTCCTCGCGGTCCATGTCTTTCATGGTGGCGGTGGCCAGCTCGAGCATCGCGGTGCGGTCGCCCGCGGTCGGCGGCGCGGTGCTGCAGCCGGCCAGCCATGCCGCGACGACACTCACCCTGACCGCGCGCCCGATCGAGTTCATCGCGGGTAGCGTGCCAGATGGTCCGGAGTCGGTCAACTCCGCCTTGACAGCGGGGCGGAGAGGGCGTAACTGCACGGCATGGACCGACGCGGCTTTCTCACCACCGCCGGCCGGGCCGGCGCCCTGCTGCTGGCCGGCTCGGGCGCCCTCGCGCGCCCGGTCGACGCCGCCGACGATCCGATCCTCGCCGGCCGGCCTCTCGTCCGCTACCCGGAGAAGACGGACCTCATCCTCCTGACCGCGCGTCCACCCCAGCTCGAGACCCCGATGGCGTACTTCGACCGCGCCATCACGCCGAACGAGGCGTTCTTCGTCCGCTACCACGTCTTCCCGGTCCCGACGAGCGTGGACCTCGCCACGTGGCGCCTCAAGGTGCACGGCCGCGTGGACCATCCCCTCGAGCTCAGCCTGGACGACCTCAAGACCAAGTTCCCGCCGGCCCGGGTCGTGGCGGTGAACCAGTGCTCGGGCAACAGCCGCGGCCGCTTCGCGCCCCGCGTCCTGGGCGGCCAGTGGGGCGACGGGGCGATGGGCAATGCCGAGTGGGTCGGCGCGCGCCTGCGCGACGTCCTCGCCCTGGCCGGCGTCCGGCCAGGCGCCGTCCAGGCGACCTTCGACGGGCTCGACAAGCCCGCGTTCCCGACGGTCCCGGACTTCGTGAAGAGCCTCGATCTCGCGCGCATCACCGAGGACCCAGACGTCATCGTCGCCTACCAGATGAACGGCCAGCCCCTGCCGATGCTCAACGGCTTCCCGGCCCGGCTCATCGTGCCGGGCTGGTACGCGACCTACTGGGTCAAGAACCTGTCCGAGATCGAGGTCGTCGACTCGGTGTTCGAGAAGTTCTGGATGAAACCGGCGTACCGCATCCCCGACACCGCGTGCGGCTGCGTCGAGCCGGGCACCGCGCCCGCGCGCACCGTCCCGATCAACCGCATGACGGTCCGCTCCTTCATCGCCACCCCGGCGGCCGGCGCGCGGCTATCGGTGGGGCAGCCGGTCGCGGTCAAGGGCATCGCCTTCGACGGCGGCGCGGGAATCACCGAGGTCCAGCTCTCGGCCGATCGCGGTGCCACCTGGTACCGGACCCAGCTCGGCACGGACCTCGGCCGCTATTCCTTCCGCGAGTGGGCCGCGACCTGGACGCCGCCGCGCACGGGCAATCAGCGGTTGATGGTCCGCGCCTTCAACGCGATCGGCGAGTCGCAGGGCGCGGTCCCCCTCTGGAACCCCGCCGGTTACCTCCGCAACGTGATCGAGCACGTCGATCTGCAGGTCGACTAGGCGCCATGAAGACCCTCCTGGCGGGCCTGCTGGTCGTCCTCCTGGGGGCGACCGCCTGGGCTCAGGAGAAGCGGATCACCCTCCCGCCCGATCACGCGTACGGGCACCTCACCTCCGGGCCCGGCCGCGACGTGACGCAGACCCAGTGCCAGGTCTGCCACTCGACCGACTACATCGTCATGCAGCCGCGGGGCGACGCCAAGCAGTGGGAGGGCGTGGTCACCAAGATGATCAAGGTGTTCGGCGCTCCGGTGACCGAGGCCGACGCGAAGACGATCACCGACTACCTGGCCCGAACGTACGGCCCGCCCCGGTAACGCGGGACGACTCCGAGGAGGCGGCGATGAAGAACGGCTTCCGGGTCCTCGACAGCGATCTGCACACCATGGAGCCGGACGGCCTGTGGGCCGAGTATCTCGACGAGCCGTTCAAGAAGTTCGCGCCCCAGTTCCTCCGCAGCACCGACCGCGCGCCGAACCAGCCGGTCATCCGGATCGGCGACGTCGAGATCGCCGAGTTCTCCAAGCGCCCGCGCACCGCGGTGGTGGGCCGGAGCCTGCAGGAGCGTGCCTTCGCCCGCCATCCGCACTACGCGGTGGCGCACGCGCGAGGCTACGACGCGGCCACGCATCTCGAGGCCATGGACATCGAGGGGATCGACGTCGCGGTCATCTACGGCACTCGCGGCCGCCAGGTGCTCATGCACGACGACCTCGATCCGCAGGTGGCCGCTGCGCTGGCCCGGGCCCACAACAACTGGACCCGCGATTTCTGCGCCCGCGACCCCCGCCGCCTGAAGTTCGCGGCCCAGCTCGCCTTCCACGACGTGCCCTCCGCGGTGGCGGAGGCGCGTCGCGCGGTGCGCGAGCTCGGGGCGGTCGCGGTGATCGGCACCCCGAATCCGATCCACGGCCGCCACGTCCACGATCCCGAGATGGAGCCCCTGTGGACCGCGATCGAGGAGCTCGGGGTGCCGGTCGGCTTCCACCCGACCGGCCAGTCCTCCCTGCGCGACGACATCGCGCGGCGCTACGTCGACACCCCGAACGGTCGCGTGATCGGCGTGGCGGGCCGCAATCCGGTCGAGCTCATGATGGCCTTCGGCAGCATGGCCGCGGGCGGGGTGCTGGAGCGTCATCCGGGACTGCGCTGCGCATTCCTCGAGGGCACCTGCGGCTGGCTGCCCTGGTACCTCTGGCGGCTCGACGAGGCCTGGGAGAAGTTCGGGCCGGGATCCGAGGTGCAGATCTCGCAGCTCCCGAGCCAGTACTTCTTCCGCCAGTGCTACATCGCCACCGACGCCGACGAGAAGCCCCTGCGCCAGGTCGTGGAGGCCATCGGCGACGACAACATCGTGGTCTCGACCGACTACCCGCACTCCGACGGCCTCTTCCCGGTGGCCATCGAGGAGTTCGTCCGCCTCGAGGGCGTGGGCGACAAGACCAAGGCCAAGATCCTCTGGGACAACTGCGCGCGGCTCTACAAGCTGCCCGCGTAGTCACCCCGGCGCCATCGACGCACGCGGCCCGCAGCTCATGGACGACATCCTGTTCGTCGGCGACGTCCAGGGCTGCGTCGCGGAGCTCCGCGACCTGCTTCGGGTCGCGGGCTTCGATCGTCGCCGGCACCGCCTGGCCCTCTGCGGCGACCTCGTCAACCGCGGCCCCGACAGCGCCGGGGTCCTTCGGCTGGCGCGCGACCTGGACGCCATGACCGTCCTCGGCAACCACGAGGTGGCGCTGCTCGAGGGGCGCCGCAGCGCGACCCTCGACGAGGTCCGGGCCCAGCTCGGCTCCGCGCTCGCCGAATGGCTCGCGTGGATCGAGGCGCGGCCCACCTTCATCCTCGGCGACGGCTACATCCTGGTGCACGCGGGCATCGCGCCGGGCAAGCGCCCGGAGCAATGCACCCGCGAGGAGCTCACCGAGCTCCGGACCGTGGACGGCCAGCCCTGGTTCGATTTCTGGCGCGGGCCGGAGACCGTGATCTTCGGGCACTGGGCCCAGCGCGGGAAGGTCGACCTCGAGCGGTGCAAGGGCCTCGACACGGGCTGCGTCTACGGGGGGCGGCTCACCGGCCTCTGGTGGCCGCGCCTCGAATGGCTGTCCGTGCCGGCCCGCCGTCGCTACTTCGAGCGCGCCTAGGCAACCGCAGCGCCGTCAGCGGGCGGCCTGCTTCCTGACCTCCGCCCGCAGCTCCTCGACCTCGCGGCGCAGCTGCGCGGTCTCGTCACCGTGGTGGCGCGGGCCCATGCACGCAAATGGGCCGCTCCGCCCCATCATCCGAGCCTCGCAGCAGGGAATCTGCCCGGATGAATCACGCGCGTGAGGACGTTGCGCTAGGGGGCGGCCCAGGTCGCGGGGCGACGCCGCCTCACCTGGGGCGGCCCGACCCGCGATCGGCCGCCGCTGCCTCGCGGTCCTCACCCGGCGCGGGCCCTCTGCTACAATGCGGGCGGTCGAGATCGCATGGCGGAAGTGACCCTCGGTATCGGCAGCTCGCACAGCCCGATGTTGAGCACGCCTCACGAGGCGTTCGCCGGGCTCGCCGAGCTCGACCGCGCGCGCCTGTCCGGGTTCGAGGCCATGGCCCGCCGGAACGCGTCCCGGGTCGCCCCCGAGCTGCGCGAGGACGTGACCCGCGCGCGGCACGAGGCGACCCAGGCCGCCATCCGCCAGCTGGCGGCCGTGCTCGCGGCCGAGGCGCCCGACGCGCTCGTGGTGATCGGCGACGATCAGGGCGAGTGGTTCAGCGCCGACAGCCAGCCCGCGCTCTGCATCTACTGGGGCGACTCGGTCGAGAGCCTGCCACCGCCGCGCGAGGGCCTGCTGCCCCTCCGTCGGCTGTCCTACTGGGGCTACTACGGAGACGGCGCCAACCGTGCCTTTCCGGTCGACGCGGCCCTCGGCCGGCACCTCGTCGAGACCCTGACCCGCGAGCACGAGTTCGACGTGGCCCACGTGCGCGTGCAGCCGCGCCACGCCCCCTTCGGGCATGCCTGGGGCTTCGTCCACCAGCGCCTCATGGGCGACCGCGTCGTCCCGATCGTGCCGGTGATGCTGAACACCTACTTCCCCCCGAACCAGCCGACCCCCCGGCGGTGCTATCGGCTCGGGCGGGCCCTGCGCGCGGCGATCGAGGCGTGGCTCCCGGCCCGGCGCGTCGGCATCGTCGCCTCCGGCGGGCTCAGCCACTTCTTCGTCGACGAGGCGCTGGATCGCCACGTCCTCGCGCTGCTCGCCAAGAAGGACGCCGACGGCATCGCGGCGCTGCCCGCTTCGCAGCTCGAGTCCGGCAGCTCCGAGATCCGGAACTGGCTGGCCGCCGGGGGCGCGCTCGAGCACCTGGACATGCAGCTCGTGGACTACGTGCCCTCCTACCGGTCCGAGGCGGGATCCGGCGTCGGCATGGCGTTCGCGATCTGGCGCTGAGAGGAGGACCCCCGATGCTCTCGAGAGAGGACAACGAGCTCCTGTGCCGGGTCGGTCGCGGCACCCCGATGGGCGACCTGCTCCGCCACTACTGGATGCCCTGCCTGCCCTCGAGCGAGCTGCCCGCGCCCGACGGGCCGCCGAAGAAGGTGCGCCTGCTGGGCGAGGACCTGATCGCGTTCCGCGACTCGCGGGGCGACGTGGGGCTGATCGCGGCCAACTGCCCGCATCGCGGCGCCTCGCTCTTCTTCGGCCGCAACGAGGAGTGCGGCCTGCGGTGCTCGTACCACGGCTGGAAGTTCGACGTGGCCGGGCGCTGCGTGGACATGCCCAACGAGCCGGAGGAGAGCACCTTCAAGGAGCGGATCCGCGCCCGCGCCTATCCGTGCCGCGACGTCAACGGCGTGATCTGGACCTACCCGGGGCCTCGCGAGACGCCCCCGGCCTTGCCCGCCTTCGAGATCAACACCCTGCCGGCGGACCACGTCTATCCGCCACTCATGATGCTGGAGGAGTGCAACTGGGTGCAGGCCCTGGAGGGCGACATCGACTCCTCGCACATCGACTTCGTCCACGCCAAGCGCACTCCCGACACCAAGCAGCGCGGGACCTATCACCGCGACAAGCGGCCGCGCCTCGAGATCCTGCCCACCGACTACGGGGCGTGCTACTCGGCCCGTCGCCGGGCGGACACCGACGGGCTCTACTGGCACCGCATCACCCAGTTCATCCTCCCCTTCTACTCGATGATCGCGGCCAGCGACCCCCACATCGTGTCCGCCCGCGCGTGGGTTCCCCTCGACGACCATCACAACCTCCAGTTCGTGATGCGCGCGCGACTCGATCGGCCGGTCACCGAGGAGGAGCGGCGGCAGGTGCGCGATCCGTTCGCGACGTGGGGCGGCTACGTGGAGGCGGACGGCGACCCGTACCGACGCTTCTACACCCGGGCGAACCTCCACAACGACTATCTGGTCGACTACGAGCTGCAGAAGGAGCTGACCATCGGCATCCCGTTCCTGGTCAACCTGCAGGACCGCGCGATGACCGAGACCATGGGGCCGATCTACGACCGGACCCAGGAGCACCTGGGCACCACCGACGCCATGGTGATCCACGTCCGGCGTCGCCTGATCGACGCGGCCCGGGCCCTGCGCGATCAGCGCACCGTGCCCCCGAACGTGGACGATCCGACGCTCTGCCGGGTGCGTCCGGCCTCCGCCCTGCTGCCGGAGGGCGCGAGCTGGATCGCGGCCACCGAGAAGGCACGGCAGTCCGACGCGGGCGTGCCGATCGCCTGGATCCCCTTCGTGTGAGCGCCGAGCGCGAGCCGCGACCCGGCCTCGACTACTACGAGGCCGTGCCCTACCTGCTCGTTCTGGAGACGGTCGAGCGCGACGGGGCGTGGATCCGCCGCGCCGAGCACCCGGAGCTCCCGGGCTGCGCGGCCGAGGCGCCCTCGGCGGTGGAAGCCCTCGGCCGGCTCGATCGGGAGCGGCGCCGTCTCCTCGCCGCGCTGTGGGAGAGCGGGGCGCCGATCCCCGTCCCCCGCGCCCCGCTGCGCGGCCCGGCTCCCGCGGTATACTGACGCGCGATGCAGTTCCAGCTCCGGAAGATCGGCCACGTCGTGCTCAACGTGACGGACCTCGAGCGCGCGGTGGCCTTCTACACCGGCATCCTCGGCCTCGAGGTGAGCGACCGCTACCCCGACACCATGGTGCCCGGCGGCATGGTCTTCCTCCGGGTCGACACCGACCACCACGGCGTCGCCCTCGTCGGGGGCGCCGCGAAGAGCGAGCGCAGCAGCCTCAACCACTTCGCGTTCGAGGTGGGCTCGCTCGACGAGGTCTTCCGGGCCCGCGAGTGGCTCGCCGAGCGGGCGGTCCCGATCCACTTCGAGGGCCGGCGCCGCGCCGGCTGCCAGATCGCCATCGAGTTCCAGGACCCCGACGGCAACAACCTCGAGATCTACTGGAACATCGACCAGGTGGGCACCGAGGGCGCCGTCCGGTCGGCCGCCGAGTGGCGTCCCGCGAAGACCCTGGAAGAGGCGATCGCGAACCCGGTCAAGGGCCAGAGCCTGCCGCGTCGCGGCTGATCGGCGCCGAGGGCTCCGCCATCCGCCCCCATCCGATGCCCCTCCGCCGATCGCGCAAGCACAAGATGATCGCGGGGGTGTGCGGGGGCATCGCCGAGTGGCTCGGCTGGGACCCGACCGTGGTGCGCGTGCTCTACGTGGTCGTCTCGATCGTCTCCGTCGCGTTCCCCGGCATCCTCTGCTACCTCGTGCTCTGGATCGTCATGCCCAAGGAGCCCCTCGTCTGACGTCGTCAGGTGGGCCCCGCATCCCGGGAGGGAACACCCAGGCCTCCTTCGTGCTAGTGTCGCTCGTGATCCCGTCGACCACTTCCGGGCCCGGACAGGAGGGCGTATGACCTGGACGCCGACACGCCGAGAGCTTCTCAAGGCCGGCTTCACCACCGCCGCGGTGGGCGCCACCGGCGCTCCGCTGGGGGCCTTCGGGGCCGAGGAGCCGAAGGACTGGCGCTGGGATCGCGGGGTCTGCCGCTTCTGCGGAGTGGGCTGTGGCATCCAGATCGCCACGACCGGCGGGCGCGTCGTCGCGGTCAAGGGCGATCCGGCGAGCCCGGTGAACCGCGGCCTCCTCTGCGTCAAGGGCTACGCCCTGCCGCTGATCCAGTACGGGTCCGACCGCCTCACCCGGCCGCTGCTCCGCATGAAAAACGGACGCTTCGACAAGAAGGGCGACTTCGTGCCCGTGAGCTGGACGGAGGCGTTCGACGTGATGGAGCGCGAGTGGAAGCGCGCCCACCGCGAGCTGGGCCCGACCGGGGTCGCGATCATGGGCTCGGGCCAGTACACGATCCCGGAAGGCTACGCCGCGGTGAAGCTCGCCAAGGCCGGCTGGCGCTCCAACAACCTGGACCCCAACGCGCGGCACTGCATGGCGTCGGCGGTGGCCGGCTTCATGCAGACCTTCGGCATCGACGAGCCCGCCGGCTGCTACGACGACATCGAGCTGACCGACTCGGTGGTGCTGTGGGGCGCCAACATGGCCGAGATGCACCCCATGCTCTGGGCCCGCATCATCGACCGGCGCCTGCGCGCGCCCGACTATCGCGTCTTCAACCTCACCGTGTTCGCGAACCGGTCCTCGGACGGGGCCGACGTCGAGATCGTCTTCAAGCCGAACACCGATCTCGCCATCCTGAACTACATCGCGCGTGAGATCGTGGCCCGCAACGCGGTCGACCAGGCCTTCGTCGAGCGGCACTGCGTCTTCGCCGCCGGCCCCATGGACATCGGCTACGGCATGCGCGACACGAGCGCCTCCGCCTATCCGGCGGAGCAGGACACCCAGGAGCGCGAGCGGGTGGTGGTGCTGACCCGCGAGGAGGCGATCGCGCGGCGGCTCGACCCCTCGGCCCGCCACGAGCGCCGGCAGGAGGCCGCCGCGCGGGCGGGAGCCCACTGGCTCATCTCGTTCGAGGACTTCAAGAGAGCGCTCGAGCCCTACACCCTCGACTTCGTGGCCGAGCTCTCCCGCGGCGATCGCGACGAGCCGCTCGAGGCCTACAAGGCCAAGCTCGCGGCGCTCGCCGACCAGTACGCGAGCCCCAGTCGCAAGGTGGTCTCGTACTGGACCATGGGCTTCAACCAGCACACGCGCGGCACGTGGGTGAACGAGCAGGCGTACATGGTCCACCTGCTCACCGGCAAGCAGGCCAAGCCGGGCAACGGCGCCTTCTCGCTCACCGGCCAGCCGTCGGCCTGCGGCACCGCGCGCGAGGTCGGGACGTTCTCCCATCGCCTGCCGGCCGACATGGTCGTCGACAACCCGGCGCACCGCGCCTTCTGCGAGAAGCTGTGGAAGCTGCCCGCGAACACCCTAAATCCCAAGGTGGGCAGTCACATCACCGAGATGATGCGGGATCTCGAGGACGGCAAGGTGAAGTGGCTGTGGGTCCAGGTCACCAATCCCTTCCAGTCCACCGCCAACGCCAACCACTGGATCCACGCCGCGCGCGAGAAGGACGCCTTCATCGTCGTCTCCGACGCCTACCCGACGCTCTCGTGCAAGGTCGCCGACCTCATCCTCCCGTCGGCCATGATCTTCGAGAAGTGGGGCGGCTACGGCAACTCGGAGCGGCGCACCCAGCTGTGGCGCGAGCAGGTGGCCCCGCCGGGCGACGCGCGCAGCGACGTCTGGCAGATGATGGAGTTCTCGAAGCGCTTCACCCTCGCCGAGGTCTGGGGCCGCCAGCGGGTGCCCGGCCTCAAGGCCGCCGGCTTCGACGACGGCGCCCTGCCCGACGTCCTTCCCGAGGCCGAGCGGATGGGCTACCGGCGCGCCCAGACCCTCTACGACGTCCTCTTCGCGACCCCGGAGAGCCGGCGGTTCAAGTGGCCCGACCCGGTGGCGCAGGGGCACGACAACCACACCGTGACCCACGCCGGCATCGACTGGTTCCCGGAGAAGGCTCTCTTCGAGGACTACGCGCGCCTGGGTCGGGGCCACGGCCACGACCTCGCGCCCTTCGACGTCTACTTCCGCGAGGACACGCGCGGCCTGCGCTGGCCGGTCGTGAACGGCAAGGAGACCCCCTGGCGCTTCAACGAGCAGTACGACCCCTACGTGCGCAAGGGCAGCGGCATCGACTTCTACGGAGACGCCATGAAGGCCCTGCCCTCGGGCGACCTCGACCGGGTCACGAAGCCCGAGCCGACCTCGCTCGCCGGCAAGGCCAAGATCTTCTATCGGCCGTACGCGGCCCCGCCCGAGAGCCCCGATGCGGTCTTCGATCTCTGGCTCTGCACCGGCCGCGTGCTCGAGCACTGGCACTCGGGCAGCATGACGCGCCGGGTGCCGGCCTTGCACAGCGCGGTGCCGGAGGCGCTGGTCTTCATCCATCCCAAGGACGCCGAGGCGCGGGGCCTCCAGCAGAACGACCTCGCCTGGGTCGAGTCCCGGCGTGGCAAGGTCAAGGCCCGCGTCGAGACCGGCGGCCGCAACCGCATGCCGCGCGGTCTCGTGTTCGTGCCGTGGTTCGACGAGGGCGTCTTCATCAACAAGGTGACGCTCGACGCGACCTGCCCGATCTCCAAACAGACGGACTTCAAGAAGTGCGCGGTCAAGGTCACGAAGGCCTGAGCGAGGATGAAGCCATGAAGACCGTCGTCATCCTGTCTCTCGCCGCCGTGCTGGCCGCCGGCTGCACGGCCACGCCGATCGCGGACACCGACCTTGGCCTCTCGAAGGGCAGTGTGTTCGACGTGCCCACCCCGCCGGCGGTGAAACCCAACGAGCGCGCCCCCGGCGAGGGCCCCCTCGTGCCGCGATCCTACCTCGTCGCGCCACCTCGGATCCCGCACGCGGTGGCCGACTTCCTTCCCATCACGCGCGCGGAGAATGCCTGTCTCGACTGCCACGGGGCGAAGGAAAAGAAGCCGGGCGAGCCGACGCCCATTCCGCCGAGCCACTACACCGACTTCCGCCTCGCCCCCGACCGCGTGGGTGACAAGGTGGCGGGAGCGCGCTACGTCTGCGTGTCGTGTCACGCGGCCACGACCGACGCGCCGAGCTTGATGGGGAATCGATTCCAACCGTGAGATGAGCCCGAGGGGGTGGCCTGTGCCGCAGCTCCTCCCCCTCGGGCGAGACTCCCACCTCACGTCGTCCGTCTAGCGCCAGCCGTGGTGATGATGCCGGCCGGGACCGACCGGCACCGGGACGATGCAAGCTTGCGTTCCAAGCGTGACCGCCAGCAGCAGCAGCGCGATCCTCAGATAGCGCATGATGCGCACCTCCTTGGATCATGAGACGAGCCAGGAAGCGCGATCATTCCCCGATCGACTCGTCGCGTCAGACACCGGCGGCCGTTCGGCCCGTTCCCGCTAGTCCTTGAACTGATCCGCGCGCCACCGCAGGGCGGCGCCGAGCCCCTCCTTCTCGCGGAGCTCGTCGAACTTCGTGCCGACCTCGGTGCGGGCCGCGTAGAGCCCGGCCAGCACGTCGAGGCCGCTCCGGATCGCGTTGCGGAAGCCGGCCGCGTCGGCACCGCGGTTGATGGCGAGCTTGGTGGCCATGAGGGCCTCCGACGACATGAGCGCCATGCGGCGCGCGAACTTGAGCGTCGCGGCCTGGAGGTCGGCCCGCGGCACCACCCGGTTGACCATCCCGTACGCGAGCGCGGTCTGCGCGTCGATCGGATCGCCCAGGTAGAGGATCTCGCGCGCGCGCTTGAAGCCGATGACGAACGGCATGATCAGCGCGGGCCCCACGTTCGAGAACCGGATCTCCGGCTCGCCGAACTGGGCGTCGTCGGCCGCGATCGTGACGTCGCACATCATCGCGAGCTCGCAGCCGCCGCCGAGGCAGTGGCCCTGCACCGAGGCGATCACCGGCTTGCGCATGTCCCACGGCGTCATCTCGAGGGCGACGTCGTCGGTGAGCGACTCGTGCCACGCCAGCGCGTTGCCCTTGCGCGCGGCGCGCGCGGGGCTGGGGCCGATGTCGTAGCCGGCCGAGAACGCGCGGCCCTCCGCGCGCAGCACCACCACGCTGGTGGCCGGATCGCGGTCGGCCTCGTGCAGCCGATCGACGAGCCGCCGCTTGAGTTCCGGGCTGATCGCGTTGAGCTTGTCCCCCCGGTTGAGCGTCACGATGCCGATCCGACCGTCCACGCCGTACATCACGAGATCCTGGGTCATGCGGTCTCCTCCGCGGCGAGTCATTGGGATTCCAGCGGGAGGCACTCTAGCAGGGAGCGGCCCGGACCGCGCGACTTACTGACCGAGCGGCCGGTAGTCGGGCTGCCACTGCGCGTCGGCGACGGCCCGGTCGAGGGCGGCGCCTTCGAAGCGCCGACCGACACCGGAATCGCCGGCCTCTCGCGCCACCGCGACCGCGATCCGCGTCGACACCCGCCGCAGGTCCCGGACGCGCGGGTAGAGCACGCCGTCACGCAGCTCGTCCGCCGGCACTTCGCCGGCGAGGCACTCGGCCGCGGCCCGGAACATCCGATCCGTCACCTCGCGGGCCTCGGCCACCAGGATGCCCAGGCCCATCCCGGGGAAGATGAAGGCGTTGTTGCACTGCCCGATCCGGATCCGGCGGCCGTCGTGAGCGACCGGGTCGAACGGGCTCCCCGCCGCGACGAGGGCCCGGCCCTCGGTCCACGCGATCAGGTCGGCGGGCACCGCCTCGCTCTGGCTGGTCGGGTTCGAGAGCGGCAGGATGACCGGCCGCTCGACCTCGGCGGCCACGGCCTGGACCACCTCCCGCCCGAACGCGCCTCCCTCCCCGCAGGCCCCGATCAGCACGGTGGGCCGGAGTGCCCGAACCGCCGCCGCGAGCCCGTGAGGCGCCCCGAGCCCGGCCGCCCGCGCCAGCTCCGCTGGCCACGCCAGTGGGAGCTGGAACTCGTCGAGCGGCTGACCGTCCCGCGTGAGCAGGCCGCCCACGTCGACGAGCCCGATCGCCCGGGTGAGGGCCTCCCCCGAGAGGCCGGCGCGCGCCAGCGCATCGTGCAGCTGTCGGGCGATCCCGATGCCGGCCGCCCCCGCGCCCAGGATCACGATGCGCTGCCGCGCGAGCGGCACCCCGGTGATGCGCGTGGCCGCGAGGATCCCGGCGAGGACCACCGCCCCCGTCCCCTGGATGTCGTCGTTGAACGACGGGAGGACCTGCCGATACCGGTCCAGCAGGTTGAACGCGTTCTGCTTCTTGAAGTCCTCCCACTGGAGCAGCGCCCGCGGGAAGGTCCGCCGCACCGCGCTCACGAACTCGTCCACCATCGCATCGTACGCGGGGCCGCGCAGGCGGCGCTGGGGCCAGCCCAGGTAGAGGTCGTCGTCGAGCAGGCCCTGGTTGTCGGTCCCCACGTCGAGGCTGATCGGCAGCGTGTGCCGCGGATGGATGCCGGCCGCCGCGGTGTAGACCGCGGACTTCCCGATGGGGATGCCCATCCCGCCCGCGCCCTGGTCGCCCAGGCCGAGGATCCGCTCGTTGTCGGTCACCACGATGAGCCGGACGTCGGCGACCGGCCAGTTGCCCAGCACCTCGTGGATGCGGCCGCGGTGCTCCGGGGTGATCCAGAGACCCCGCGCGCGGCGGAAGATGTGGCTGAACTCCTGGCAGGCCCGTCCCACCGTCGGGGTGTACACGATGGGCAGGAACTCCTCCAGGTGCTGGCCCAGCACGTGGTGGAAGAGGTGCTCGTTCCGGTCCTCGAGCGAGGCGAGGCCGATGTACTGCTCCAGCGGATCCGTCTTGCGGGCCAGGTTCTCGTACACCCGACGGGCCTGCTGCTCGATGGTGTTGACCCCGGAGGGCAGCAGCCCCTCGAGGCCCAGCGCGCGACGCTCCGCCTTCGTGAACGCGGAGCCCTTGTTGTAGAACGAGTGGCCCAGAAGGCTCTGGCCCCGCTCGGAGATCGGCAACCCGTCCCGCTCCGCCATCGAGAACTATCCGGAGCAACTCGCATGCCACCGGTCGATCCACTCAATGTCACGGATTCGTGGCACTCCCGACCGGCTCTCCCCCGCCGCAAGTGACTTTCGAGCCACACGGTGAGGCGGGGCGGCCCCACCGCGACCCCGGTCCCGGGCCGGCCGACCGCATGCCATCACAAGCGACGTGCTGTACAGTGGGCGCTGAGCTCGACCCACGTGCCGGACTGCGGGGACATGACCACGATGAGCGACGATCGGGCGGCGCGAACCCGGACTCACTGGCTGGAGACGCTCGCCCGGTATCGGCGCGACCCGGACGGCCCCGGCTCGGCCGACTACTGGTCGCCGTCGCTCGACTGCGCGGGCCGCGACGAGCTCCGCGCCATCCAGGACGCGAAGCTCGCCGCGCTCACCCCCTTCCTCTACGAGAACAGCGCCTTCTATCGCCGCCGCTTCGATCGGTACGGCCTGTTGCCCACGGACCTTCGGACCGTCGACGACCTGGCGAAGTGGCCCGTGGTCGACAAGACCGAGATGATGGAGGACCTCGCGGGCGCGCCGCCGTTCGGCACGTATACCACCCACGACGATGCCCTCTGGGCCGCGCGCGGCTGGATGATGTTCTCGTCGTCCGGCTCCACCGGCGTCCCGAGGGTGTTTCGGTATTCCCAGATCGATCGCGAGCTGTGGGCGTGGGCGAACGCACGGGCGCTGCACGCCTTCGGCATCCGGCCGGGCGACACGGTGCTGATCTGCGCGGGCTACGGGCCTCACGTGTTCGCCTGGGGCGTGCAGTTCGCGCTCGCCCGAATGGGCGTGGCCTGCATCCCGGGCGGCGGCATGACCGCCGAGGCCCGCGCGATGCTGATCGATCGCTTCAAGCCGACCGTCCTCACCTGCACCCCGTCCTACGCCCTGCACTTGGGCCGCGTGATGGCGGAGCGCGGATGCGACCCGGCCGCGAGCTCCATCCGCACGATCCTGGTCGGCGGCGAGCCGGCGGCCGGCATCGAGGGCACTCGGCGGCGGCTCGAGGAGCTGTGGAGCGCCCGGCTCGTGGAGTTCTACGGCTGCACCGAGGTCTCGCCCCACTGCGGCGGCTACTCCTGTCCGGCCTCCACGCTCGGGCCGGGGCCGGTCACCGCCCACCTGATGGAGGACGCGCAGATCTGGGAGCTGGTCGACGCGGAGAGCCGGCAGCCCGTGGCCGAGGGCGCCCGCGGCCTCACCGTCTGCACGAGCCTCAACTCCGAGAGCTCGCCGCAGCTCCGATTCCTGGTCGGCGACTACACCGTTCTCACGTCGGAGCGGTGCGCGTGCGGCCGGACCCACCTCCGGGCGGTTGGAGCCTTCGCCGGGCGGGCCGACGAGCTCATCAACTTGCGCGGCGTGAAGATGTACCCCGTCCAGCTCGAGGCGGCGGTGCGCGCGGTGGCCGGCGTCGGCGACGAATACGAGATCGTGCTGGCCACCACGCCGGACGGGCTCGACGTCATGACCGCACGGGTGGAGCACCCGGACGGCTCGGTACGGGCCCAGGTGGCCCGGGAGATCCAGGTCCGCTGCGAGGTGCGGTGCGACGTCGAGGTGCTGGCGCCCGGCACGCTGCCGAAGACCGAGTTCAAGGCGCGCCGGATCCGCGACACCCGCCGCGCCGGTTGAGCACCGAGCCGGGCCACATGACGCCCGATGAGCTGAAGGCCTGGCGAAAGGCCGAGCGCGCCCGGCTGATCGGCGAGCGCGAGCGGCTCGACGCCGCGACGCTCGACCGCTGGCGCCGGTGCATCGAGGCGACTCTCGAGCGCTCCTTCCCGGGCCTGTCGGCCGCGAAGGTGGCCTTCTGCTGGCCCATGCGCGGCGAATACGATGCCCGCCCCCTGGCCGACACGCTACGCGCGCGCGGCGCGGTCACCGCGCTGCCGGTGGTGATCGCGCCGGGACAGCCGCTCGCCTTCCGCGAGTGGCATCCGGGCGTGGCCCTCGCCTCCGGCCCGCTCGGCATCCCCTATCCGGCCAGCTCCGAGCCGGTCGTTCCCACCGCGATGCTGGTGCCGCTGAACGGCTGGGACGAGGCCGGCTACCGCCTGGGCTACGGGGCCGGCTTCTTCGACCGCACGCTGGCGACCCTGCCGGGGCCGCCCGTCGCCATCGGCGTCGGCTACGAGCTGGCCAGGATCACGACCATCTACCCGCAGGCCTGGGACGTTCCGATGGACTGGATCGTCACCGAGCGCGGCGTCTACCGGCGCGACCCGGGCGGGCTCGCCTTCCTGGGTAGGCCCGAACCGGGCAGGCCGAGCCCCCTCGCTTCACCGGTGTGCTACGCCGATGAGATCTCTCCCGGATCCTTCGACGAGCCGAAGGAATAGCCCTACCTGTCTACGCCCCACCCCCGTGGCGACCTCCGGCCTCCACGCGATAGGCGGTGCCTCCCGCGATCAGCGAGTACCGGGGCAGCAGCGCCGACGAGACGCTGTGGGTCTCGGCGAGGTCGAGACACGCCTTCTGGCAGCGCACGTCATCGGGCCTCCCGAACGCCGAGCACGAGAGCACGTCCCCCGGGCGGTCGCTCCCGGCTTCGGTCAGAAAGTCCGCCGTCACCTGTCGCTTCGTCACGGGGCAGAAGAAGCGTGTCCGAGATCGCGTAGAGCCCCCCGACCCGAGACTCAACACCCACAGAAGCCCGATCGCCCCCAGGTACAGGCCGACCGGAACTCCGACGACCACGACACCCAGCAACACGAGAATGGGCGGGATCCATTCCATGACCGCCACCTCCCTCCCGCGCGTCGCGACGCACCCGCCGCCGGCCGCGCGTATGCTGTGCGTACGCCGTCATCGTGGGCCTCGGCGGTCGCCGCCTCAATAGGCTGCCGAGAGCATTTTCGTAGGCCAAACGACGCATACCCAGACCGCCGGTGAGGGGCCGAACCCATGGCGAACGACCGCACATCGAGCACTCCCGCACCGGCCCCGGGCCTGCGCCGCGTACTCGGCCTGACCGAGGTCACCGCGGGCGGGATCGGCATCATCATCGGCGCGGGGATCTATGTCCTGCTCGGCGCGGCCACCGCTCAAGCCGGCGCCTCGGTGTGGCTGTCCTTCGTGCTGGCGGCGAGCCTGAGTGCACTCACCGGACTCTGCTACGCCGAGCTCTGCTCCATGTTTCCCAGCGCGGCCGGCGAGTACGAGTACACTCGCCACGCGATGCCCGAATGGGTCGCGTTCGTCGTGGGATGGATGATGATCGTCGGGCTCGTCGTGGCGGCCGCGACGGTCTCGCTAGGCTTCGGGCGTTACGTGGGTCACTTCGTGGACATGCCTCCCCGCGTCGCGGGTCTCGCGCTGCTCGCGCTCGTATCGCTCGTGGCCATCGCCGGCATCAAGCAGTCCGCGCGGCTCACGGTGCTGATGAGCGCCGTGCAGGTGGGCGGCCTCCTGCTGATCGTCGTCATCGGGCTGCCGCACCTCGGAGAGGTGAATCTCCTCGCCGGTCGCGGCACCGGCGCGGTGCTGGGCGCCGCCGCCCTCGTGTGCTTCGCGTTCCTCGGCTTCGACGAGGTCATCACCCTGGCCGAGGAAACCCGCGACCCGACCCGGACCGTCCCCCGGGCGCTGCTCCTCGCCCTCGGGGTGTCGACCCTCCTCTATCTCGGGGTGGCCGTCTCCGCCGTGAGTGTCCTCGGGCCCGCGGCTCTCGCTGCTTCGCCACGTCCGCTCGCGGACGTCATGGCGCACGACCTGGGCCGCGCGAGCGGCGGCGTGGTCGCGGTCATCGCGCTGGTCTCGACCGCGAACACGACGCTCCTCGCGGTCACCGCGGCGTCGCGGGTGATCTACGGCATGGCCGCGCGCGCCGCCCTGCCGGTGCGCCTGGCCCGCGTTCACCCCGGGCGTCGGACACCGGTGCACGCCATCGCCGCGGTGGCGGTGGTGGCGGCCGCGTTCGCGGTGCTCGGCGACCTCACCCTCATCGCGGCGGTGACCGACTTCGCGGTGTACCTGGTCTTCCTCGCGGTGAACGCGACCGTCCTCGTCCTGCGCCGGCTCCGCCCGGACCTGGCCCGGCCGTTCAAAGTGCCCGGGGGGCTCGCGGGCGTTCCGGTCGTCCCCGTTCTCGGCGTCGTGTCCGTCATCGTCATGATCGCGAATCTGGACGTGCGCGCGGTGGCACTAGGCGTGGGCCTGTCGGCGATCGGGCTGTTCACCGGATGGCGGATACGCGCTCGCTCCGGGGCGTGAGCCGCTCTCGTCGTCCCCGCTAGGACGCGCGCGCCCGGAGCCGCCAGCACGAGCACAGCTCACCCAGCGGGCGAAACCGCGTGGGTGGCTGCGGCAGCCGCCCGAGCAGCTGGCAGGCCTTGTCGCAGCGCACGTCGTCCGCCGGCGTGAACGCGCTGCAGCGATCGACGTCGAGGCGCTGGCCGTCCCACGCGGACTCGCGGAACTCCATGGCGACGTCCTGCTCCTTGAACGGACACCGGAACCCGTAACGCCACGCGAGCGTACCCGCGAAGAGTCGTGGACCGAGTGCCCGGATGAACAGCAGCACGAGGGCGGCGGCGAGAGCGGAGGGAATGATCCAGGGAATCACCATGGCTCGTCCTCCTTTTCACGCCCACGCTCTCACACCCGCTCCGGCCCCCACATGAAGCAATCGCCTCATTCTCCTAGTGC
>DATJIR010000372.1:0-26440 GCA_035493135.1 Verrucomicrobiia bacterium | reverse complement strand
CGCGACCCTGCGCCGGGCCCTCGCCGCGGCCGACCGCGACGCGTTCCGCCGGGCCGCGCACTCGCTCAAGTCCACCGCCGAGAGCCTCGGCGCCACCGGGCTGGCCGCGCTGGCGCGCGAGCTCGAGAGCGCGGCGCGCGCCGGGAGCCTCGACGGGGCGGCCGCCCGGCTCGACCGGCTGACCGAGCACTACGAGCGCGCCGCGCGCGCGCTGGGAGACCTGCGACGTGACCTCACCGCGTAACGGCCCCACCGGCGACCTCCTGGTCGTCGACGACAACCGGGTCAACCGCCTGCTGCTCGGGCGCGCCCTCGAGCAGCTCGGGCACACCGTGACCTTCGCGGAGAACGGGCGCGAGGCCCTCGCGACGCTTGCCAAGCGCCCGGTCGACCTGGTCCTGCTCGACATCGAGATGCCGGAGATGGACGGCTACCAGGTGCTCGCCGCCCTCGCGGCCGACCCGCGGCTGCGAGACATCCCCGTCGTCATGATGTCCTCGGTCGAGGAGGTGGACAGCGTGGCCCGGTGCATCGAGATGGGCGCGGAGGACTACCTGTTCAAGCCGGTGAACCCGGTGCTGCTCCGCGCCCGCGTCGGCGCGAGCCTCGAGAAGAAGCGGCTGCGGGACCAGCAGCGCGAGCTGTTCCGGAAGTTCGCCACCGCCGAGGTGGCCGAGGAGCTGCTCACGACCGGCGTCGCCCTGAGCGGCAAGCAGGTCGAGGCCAGCGTGATGTTCTCCGACATCCGCGGTTTCACGCGCATCACCGAGGCCCTGTCCCCCGCCGAGACCATCGAGCTGCTGAACAGCTACTACACGCTCACGTTCGACGCCATCGGGGCTCACGGGGGCATCGTCAACCAGATGCTCGGCGACGGCCTGATGGCGATCTTCGGAGCCCCCCTCCCGCGTCCCGATCATCGCGAGCGGGCGGTGCGCGCGGCCCTCGAGATGCTCGAGCTGATCGACGGCTTCAACCAGGACCAGGCCCGCCGCGGCGGGGTGGAGATCCAGATCGGGATCGGCATCGCCTCCGGACCGCTCGTGGCCGGCTTCACCGGCACCCAGCAGCGCATGACCTATACCGGCGTGGGCGACACCGTGAACCTGGCCGCCCACCTGGAGGCGCACACCAAGGTCCTCGGTCGTCCGATCCTGATCGACGAGAACACGCGGGCCGGCCTCGGCGACGCCATCCAGGTGGAATCCCACGGCCCCGCCCAGTTCAAGACCCGGAGCCAGGCGACCGTCGTCTACTCGGTCCCGGCCGGGCAGCCGCCTCCCGCGGTGCGCTAGCCGGACCCGGCGGAGAACCATGCGGTCGCGGTGGCGCCAGCTCGCGGAGCGGTGGTCGCCTACTGGTTCATGCGCGAGCGCGACGATCGGGCGCGGGGGAAGCCGTAGCGGCCCACCGCCCCCTTGACGGCCTCGATCCGCGCCCTGTAGTGTGGTGCCCGTTTTCCCATCAGTCCCACCGCAACGGACCTGGAAGGAGGCCGCCCCCATGGCTCGCAAGCCCGCCGACATGACGACCAAGTATCTCCTCTCCGAGAAGGAGCTGCCCACCCGCTGGTACAACATCCAGGCCGACTTCAAGACCCCGCTGGCGCCCCCGCTGCACCCGGGCACCGGCCAGCCGATCGGGCCCCAGGACCTGGCCCCGCTCTTCCCGATGGAGCTGATCAAGCAGGAGGTCAGCCAGGAGCGCTGGATCGAGATCCCGGACGCGGTGCGCGACATCCTCCGCCTGTGGCGGCCGACCCCGCTCCACCGGGCGCGCCGCCTCGAGAAGGCGCTCGATACCCCCGCGCGTGTCTACTACAAGTACGAGGGCGCGAGCCCGGCGGGCAGCCACAAGCTCAACACCGCGGTGGCCCAGGCCTACTACAACAAGATGGAGAAGGTGGCGCGGCTCTCCACCGAGACCGGTGCCGGCCAGTGGGGCTCCGCGCTCTCGCAGGCGTGTGCGTTCTTCGGGCTTCAGTGCAAGGTGTACATGGTGAAGGTCTCCTACCAGCAGAAGCCGTACCGCCGCATCCTCATGGAGACCTTCGGAGCCCAGGTGGTGGCGAGCCCGAGCCCCGACACCCAGGCGGGCAAGAAGGTGCTCGAGCAGGATCCGGACTCGCCGGGCAGCCTCGGCATCGCGATCAGCGAGGCGGTGGAGGACGCGGCCACCCGTGACGACACCAAGTACTCGCTGGGCAGCGTGCTCAACCACGTGCTCATGCACCAGACCGTGATCGGGCTCGAGACCAAGAAGCAGCTCGAGCGCGCCGACGACGACGCGGACGTGCTGGTGGGCTGCATCGGGGGCGGCTCCAACTTCGCGGGCTTCGCCTTCCCGTTCGCGGGGGAGAAGCTCACCGGCAAGAACAAGAAGCGTCGCATCGTCGCGATCGAGCCCTCCGCGTGCCCGAGCCTCACCAAGGGCACGTACACCTACGACTTCGGGGACACCGTCGGGCTCACCCCGCTCGTGAAGATGCACACCCTCGGCCACACCTTCATCCCCGCGCCGGTGCACGCGGGCGGGCTCCGCTACCACGGCATGGCCCCGCTGATCTGCAAGCTCTACGACGAGGGCGTCATCGAGGCCCGCGCGGTGCCCCAGATCGCCACCTTCGAGGCCGCGGTGAAGTTCGCGCGCGCCGAGGGGATCCTCCCCGCCCCGGAGGCGGCCCACGCGGTGCGAGGGGCCATCGACGAGGCGCTGATGGCCAAGAAGGAGGGCAAGCGGAAGACGATCGTGTTCAACCTGTCCGGCCACGGCTTCCTCGATCTCTCCGCCTACGAGGCCTATCTGGCCGGCAAGCTCCAGGACTACGAGTACCCCGCCGCGAAGGTGGCGGAGGCGCTCAAGCACCTGCCCAGGGTGAAGGGCTAACCCGCCGTGCTCGGCCGTCGCGAGCTGCTCAAGCTGGCCGGCGCGGGCGCGGCCGCCGCGATCACCGGCTTCCCTGCGGTGCTGCGCGCCCAGGCCAAGGGCAAGGTCCGCCTGGCCTACCTCCAGCTCGGGTGGGCCGGCACCGAGATCATCCACCGCGAGGACCTGCTCGGCCGGCACGGCTGGAGCGCCGAGTACTCGGTGGTGCCCGGCGCGCCCGGGCCGCTGCTCAGCCAGCTCGCGGCGAAGAACGTCGACGCCATCGACATGAGCTTCGCGCTGGCCGCCAAGGCCTTCGAGGAGGGCGTGCCACTCAAGGTGACCGGGGTCGCCACCGCGGTGCTGGGCGCCATCGTGGCGCGCAAGGACGCGGGGCTCGCGAAGGTGGAGGACCTCAAGGGTCGCAAGATCGCCGCGGTGGTCGGGACCTCGACCTTCTTCGACATCCGGGCGCTGACCCTCAAGGCCTACGGGCTCGATCTCCAGAAGGACACCCAGCTGGTCACCGCCACCGCCCCGCCCGACATGGTCACCATGCTGGGCAAGAAGGACGTGGACGCGATCGTGGCGTGGCAGCCCATCACCGATCAGGTGGTGTTCCGCGGCGAGGGCGTCTACCTGGCCAAGCAGATCGACCTGTGGCGGAAGGCGACCGGGCGGGCGACCGGCTTCCCGGTCCACGTCTGCTACCTGGCGAGCCCCGAGTTCATCCAGAAGAACCCGTCCTTCCCCGCGGACCTCAACGCGGCGCAGAAGGACGCGGTAGACCTCTGGTACGGCAAGCCGGAGCGGGCCATCGACATCGTCACCGAGGTCACGAAGCTGCCGAAGGACGTGATCGCGGTGGCCTACAAGGAGACGGTGCGCATGCTCTCGGGCCTGCCCGAGGAGCAGGTGGAGACCCTCATCGTCCAGCTCAAGCTGAACCGGGAGTTCGGCTTCCTCAAGTCGGACATCTGGGACAACCCCGACCGCATCCGTCGCGAGTTCTTCCATCGGGCGTGAGCGCGCCCGACCGGGCCGGCCGCCTGCACCTGCCGACCCTCGCCGCCCTCGCCGTCGTCCTGGTCGGCTGGACCTTCCTCTCCCGCCGCTACGGGGCCTTCGTCCTGCCGGGTCCCTGGTCGATCGTGCTCGGGCTCGGCGAGATCGTCCGGAGCGGCGAGATCTGGCCGCACGCCGGCGCCTCCCTCGGTCGCATCGCGGCCGGCTTCGGGGGCGCGGTCGCGGTCTCGCTCGTCATGGGCCTGGGCGCCTTCGTCTCACGCACCGCGCGCGGCATCGTGCAGGACGTGCTCGCGATCCTCAACTCGACCTCGGTCTTCGTGTGGATCGTCGTCTCGCTCGTCTGGTTCGGGCTCAGCAACTGGGCGCCGATCTTCACGACCTTCATGATCACGCTGCCGGTGGTGGCCTCGACCCTGGTCGAAGGGGTGGCCTCGGTCGACCGGCGGCTGCTCGAGATGGGCGACGTCTACCGCCTCTCCGGCCCCCAGAAGTTCACCGCGATCGTCATCCCCTCGACCCTGCCCTACCTGGTGGCGGGCATGAAGGTGGGTTTCGGCCTCGCCCTCAAGGTCTCGGTGGTCGCGGAGATCTTCGGGGTCACCTCCGGCATCGGCTACGCGATGAACTACAGCCGCGAGATCCTGGCCACCCGCATGGTCTTCGTCTGGGCGCTGGTGATGATCCTGATCATGGTCGCGACCGACAAGCTGCTGTTCGACCCGGTCAACCGCCGCCTGACCCGATGGCGCTGAAGCTCGAGGTGCGCGGGATCGGGAAGGACTTCGTGATCCCGGTCATCGACTCGGTCTCGTTCGGGGTCGAGGCGGGCGAGTTCGTCTGCCTGCTCGGGCCGAACGGCTGCGGAAAAACCACCCTTCTCCGAATAGTGGGCGGCATCGAGCCGGCCAGCCGGGGCTCGGTCCTGCTGGACGGCCTCCCGGTGCTGGCCGATCGACGGCACCAGCGCCACGTGGGCGTCGTCTTCCAGGAGGACCGGCTCCTGCCCTGGCTCTCGCTGCGCGACAACGTGACCCTGGTGCTCCGGCCTCTCGGGCTCGACGCGGCCGAGCGGGAGGCCCGCGCGGCCCGCTACCTGCGGCTGGCCGGCCTGCAGGGCTTCGAGGACTACTATCCGGGCCGGGTCAGCGGCGGCATGCGTCAGCGGGCCGCCATCGCCCGCGCGCTCGCCATCGAGCCCGACGTGCTCCTGATGGACGAGCCGTTCGGAGCCCTCGACGCCCAGAACCGCCGCATCATGCAGCAGGAAGTCCGTCGCATCTGGGCCGAGACCCGGCGTACCATCCTGTTCGTCACCCACTCGATCGAGGAGGCGGTCGCCATCGGCACCACGCTGATCATGCTGTCGGCCCGGCCCTCGCGCATCCGGGAGCGGGTCCGGAACGACGGCGACCGGGAGCGGGGGAAGCTGATCGACGATCTCAACGCGATGATCATGGAAGAGGTGGAGCGCCAACAAGGAGACGCGTCATGATCCGGCCCTACACCGCCGTCGGGCTCATCCCCACCGTCCGCGGCATCCGCCGACGCAAGGACATCCAGATCAACCTCGACCACCTCTCCCACCTGGTGAAGGCCGCCTCGTGGCTGTCGAGCCTCGACCTGCCGGTCCGGCTCATCGCCTTCCCGGAGGGGGCGCTGCAGGCCTTCAACGACGAGGTGCTCGATCTCGACCACGCGACCTTCGCGCGGGAGTGCGCGATCGACATTCCCGGTGAGGAGACCGAGGCGCTCGGCAAGATCGCCAAGGAGTACAACGCCTTCGTCATGGCCCAGGCCAAGGCGCGGCACCCGGACTGGAAGGACCGCTACTTCAACGTGGGCTTCATCATCAACCCGCGGGGCCGGGTGATCCTGCAGCACTACAAGGTCTCGCCCCTGTTCCCGGTGGAGCACTCGATGTGCCCCCACGACGTCTACGACTGGTGGGTGGAGAAGTACGGGCGGAACCTCCAGGCCTTCTGGCCGGTGGTCGACACCGAGATCGGCCGGCTCGGCATCATGATGGCCAACGAGGGCTCCTACCCCGAGAACGCCCGCGCCCTGGCCCTCAACGGGGCCGAGGTGGTCTACCGCGCCTCCTACCCGCACCCGGCCACCGGCAACGAGATCTTCGAGATCCAGAGCCGGGCCCGCGCGCTCGACAACAACATGTACATCGTGGCGCCGAACATGGGGACCTACTACCTCTTCCCGGAGGAGAGCACCCCGATCGACACCTTCGGGGGCCGCTCGTTCGTGATCGACTACAAGGGGCGCATCGTGGGGCGCCAGGACTACGGGGCCGGGTCGACCTACGTGGGCGGGGTCGTGGACATCGAGGCCCTCCGGGACCACCGGGCGCGGGCCCAGTGGGACAACTGGATGAAGGACCTCCGGACCGAGCTCTACGGTATGCTCTACGAGAAGCCCATCTACCCCAAGAACCTCTATCTCAAGCGCGCGCCGATGAAGCACAAGGAGTACCGCGACAAGGTCATCAAGCGCCAGATCCGCCTCATGCACGACCGGGGCATCTGGGCCAGGCCCGCACGGTAGCGATCACCGGAGATCAGCCACCCATGTCGAACACGAGTCCGACCGCCCTGCTGCTCAACGTGGGCCACGCCATGGACCACCTCTTCCTGCTCATCTTCGCCACCGCGGTGTCCGCGATCGCGGCGGAGTGGGGAATGGTCTGGCAGGACCTGATGCCCTACACGGTGGGCGCCTTCGTCCTCTTCGGGCTGGGCTCGCTGCCCGCCGGCCGCCTGGGTGATCTCTGGGGGCGCCGGGCCATGATGGTCGTCTTCTTCCTGGGGCTCGGGGCGGCGGGCCTGCTCGTGGCGACGGCCCAGCGCCCGTGGCAGCTGGCGGCCGCGCTGACCATCATGGGCGCCTTCGCGTCGATCTACCACCCGGTGGGCATCCCGATGATCGTGCAGAACTCCACCCGGCCCGGCTTCACCATCGGCCTCAACGGCCTCGCCGGCAACCTCGGCATCGCGGTCGCCGCGATGCTGACCGGCTTCCTCGTGCAGCGCATGGGCTGGCGCATGGCCTTCGCGGTCCCCGCCCTGCTCGCCATCGCCTGCGGGGTCGTCTTCGCGCTCGTGGTGCCGCGCGAGGAGATGGCCCCCGCCCGCAAACCCCGCCGCGCGGTCGAGCTGCCCCCGTCGATCATGCTGCGGATCTTCTTCGTCATGACCCTGGCCGCAGTCTCCGGCAGCATGATCTTCAACTTCACCACCAACGGCAACAACCAGCTCCTGGCCGAGCGGCTGCGGGGGCTCGTGGAGGACCCGGCCAAGCTCGGCCTGCTCCTGGCCCTGGTCTACACGATCGCCTCCTTCGCCCAGATCGTGGTGGGCCGCCTGATCGACCGCTACCCGCTCAAGACCGTCTACCTGCCGATCGTGGCCGCCCAGGTGCCGCTCTTCCTGCTCGCCGCCAACGCGCAGGGCTGGATGCTCTACGCGATCGTGCTCGTGTTCATGGTGTTCGTGTTCGGGGCGATCCCGTTCATCGACGCCATGATCGTGCAGTACGTCGACGACCGGATGCGCTCGCGGGTGGCCGGCATGCGCCTGGCCGTCTCCTTCGGGGTCAGCGCCCTCGCGGTGTACCTGCTCGGCCCGACGGTGAAGGCGGCCGGGTTCACTACCCTGCTGCTGGTGATGGCGGTCATCTCCGCCTCGACCACCCTCTTCGTCGCCCTGCTCCCGGGGCGCGTCCCGACCGCCGCGCCCGCCGCCGCGCCGGTGCCGGCGCGCTAGCGCGGATCGCCCCCGCCATGCCCGATCCGGCCTTCAGCCCGGAGGCGCACCGGCTCGCCGCCACGCGCTGGTTCGACGACCTCGCGGTCGGCGAGCGCTTCGCGAATCCGTCGCGCACCATGACCGAGGCGCTGTTCGCCGCCTTCCAGCTCGCCTCCGCCGACAATCATCCGATCCACTACGATCGCGAGTACTGCCGGACCCACGGCCACCGCGATCTCCTGGCCCACGGCCTCCTCGTCACCGCCCAGGCCGCGGCGGGTGCGGGCCTGTTCCCGCACGTGATCGGCGAGGCGCTGGTGGCCTTCCTCGACCAGTCGTCACGGTTCCTCAAGCCGGTCTACGTGGGTGACACCCTCTACCCGCTGCTCACGATCACGCGGCTCGAGCCCGGGCGCACCACCGGCGTCGTCGCCATGCGCGCCACCGTGCACAACCAGGCCCGCGAGCTCGTGATGGAAGGCGAGCACCGCTACCTCCTCCGGCGAAAGCCGGCGTGATCCGGGCCCCGGCCGTCGCGCACCGGAGAGGGACCCCGTCCGTGGCCGGCCGCGCGGAGACCCGCCGCTGGCTGATCGTGGCCGCGCTCTTCGTGGTCACCTACGGCATCTCCACGCCGCTGGCGGCGTACGGGGTCTTCCTGCCGGTGCTGGCGGAGCACTTCGGCTGGACCCGCGGCGCGATCTCGGCGGCCCTGTCCCTCAACCTCCTGGTGGGCGGGGTGGCCGGCTTCGCGGTCGGCACCCTCGCCGATCGCCACGGCCCCCGCGTGCTGCTGGCCGGCACGGTGGCCCTGGCCGGCGCCGCCTTTGCCCTGGTCTCGGCGGTGAGCGCGCTCTGGCAGCTCTATCTCCTGGTCGGCCTGCTCGGCGGGGTCGGGATGTCGAGCTTCTACCTGCTCACCACCGCCACCGTCAGCCACTGGTTCGACGAGCGGCGCGGGCTCGCGCTGGCCCTGGTGCTGGTCGGCTTCAACCTCGGCTACATCACCGGCGGCCCGCTCGCGGCGTGGCTCATCACGCGGCTCGGCTGGCGCGCCGCGTACTGCATCCTCGGCAGTGGCTGCGGCATCCTGACGACGGTCGCGGCGCTCACCGTTCGCCTCCCGCGGCGGGCCGAGCGGGAGACCCTGCACCGGCCGGAGGCGCGAAGCCAGGGCGCGGCGGCGGCCGGCGCGCGCGACATGACGCTCCGCCAGTCGCTCATCGATCCGCGCCAGTGGGCGCTCAACCTCTCGTGGCTGCTGCTCGGCGGCATCGCCATCATGATCTCGGTCCACGCGGTGCCGTTCGCGCGGGATCAGGGCGTGACCCTGGGCGGCGCCTCGCTCGCGCTGACCGCTTACGGGGTGGGCTCGGCGATCGGGCGCCTGCTGGGCGGGACCCTGTCCGACCGCGCGGGCTCGCGCTTCACGATGGGCGGCGCGTACGTGGTCGAGATCCTGGCCCTGGTCACCCTGCTCTGGATCCCCTCGCGGCCCGCGCTGCTGGCGTCGCTGGTGGCCTTCGGCGCGGGCTTCGCCGCAACCGACACCGTGGTCGCGAAGGTGATCCCGGAGGTCTTCGGGATGCGGGCCCTCGGCGCCATCATGGGCGTGCTGACGCTCGGCTGGCGCTGCGGGGCGGCCCTGGGCCCGGCCCTGGCCGGCTTCCTCTACGACCTGACCGGCTCCTACCGGATCCCGTTCGGGCTGGCCCCGCTCGGGATCCTGCTGAGCTGGGTCCTCTTCGTGCTCGCGACCGCGCCGCGCGTCCCCGCCGGCCGCCGCGCGGCCAGGGCCTAGACCGGCCGCTGGCTCCCGCGCGCCGCCCGGCTACCGCATGTTGCCGGTGTGGCCGAGCGAGTAGCGGCCGGGCTGCGGCCACACCGCCAGGCCGTGGGGCTCCTTGCCGACCGGGATGGTGCGGACCTCGCCGCTCGTGGTGTCGATCGCGTACACGACGTTGTCGAAGCGGCCGGAGAGCCACAGCACCTTGCCGTCGACGCTCACGTTGCCCATGTCGGGGCTGCCCCCGCCCGGGATCGGCCACGTGGTCACGACGCGCCGGGTGGCGAAGTCGATGACCGAGACGCTGCCCTTGCCGCGTGGCGCCGCGAACACGTGGGCGGAGCCGCGGTTGGCCACGTAGAGCTTGGTGCCGTCGCGACTCGGATACAGGCCGTGCGCGCCGATACCGGTCTTGAGGAACGCGATCTCGGTGAAGGCGTCGCCGTCGATCACGAACACCCCGCCCGCCTTCATGTCGGCCACGTAGAAGACCTTGCCGTCGGCGGAGACCCGGACGTCCTGCGGCATGCCCCCGCGGGAGAGCTTGAGGTAGCCGAGGACCTTGCCCCCCATCACGTCGACCTTGGCCACCATGCCCTGGAACTCGCACGTGAAGATCGCGAAGCGCCCGTCGATGGAGAAGTCGGCGTGATTGATGCCCTTGCACTTCGGGACCGGGATCGAGCTCTGCAGGGCCATCGTGGTCGGATCGCGCAGATCGAGCCGCTGGAAGGCCTCCGCCACCACGATCGCGGAGCGCCCGTCCGGGGTGAAGTACATGTTGTAGGGATCCTCGACCGCGATGGGCTTGCCCGGCTTGCCGGTGGTGGGGTCGATGGGGGTCAGGGTCCCGTCGGTCCGGCCCTCCGCGTTGTTGGTCACCCACAGGGTCTTGAGGTCCCACGAGGGCACCACGTGCTGCGGGTTCACCCCCACCGGGAAGCGGTCCACCACCTTCATGGTGGCGGGATCGATCACCGAGACGTCGTTGCCCTGGCGATTGGGCACGTAGATCCGTGCCAGCGCGCCGCTCACCGCCGGGCTCAGCTTGTCGGGGCGCGTCTCGCCGTAGAGGTTGCTCGGGTCCGCCACCGGCGGCATCCCGGGAACCGTCTCCACCGGGCGCGGGCCGGTCTGGGCGGCGGCCACGCCGCCCCAGAGCCACACCGCGAGCCAGAGCACGAAGCGCAATCTGATCGTCATACCGATCGTCTCCTTCAGCGCGTGGGGATGGATTTGCGAATGGCCTCCACGGTCCGCGTCACGATCAGCTCCACGCCGGCCCGGCCCAGCTCCGCGGTGGCGCGGCTCGGATCGCCGTCGACGCCGTCCCCCTCGCGCCCGGGCCGCAGGCGATCGGCGCGGACCATGCGGGGCTCGGTGGCCAGGGTCAGGGCGGTGTCGGTGAGCCCGGCGTGACGCCCGAGCTCGGCGTCGCGGTAGCCGCGGCTCTTCAGCAGCTGCGCCACCTCCACCTCGCTGGCGCGGTAGTACTCCTCGATCGCGAGCACCCGCACCGGTGTGGCGGCCCACTCGCGGTTGAGCCGTGTCGCCACCGCCTTCTGGCCGGCCTGGGTGGACCCGTGGTCGCCCAGCAGCACGATGTGGCGGAAGCCGTGCAGCTTGAAGCTGCGCGCGGCGGACTCGAGCACCTTCTCGAAGGCGTCCTCCGGCGTGGTGACGGTCCCCGCGAAGCGCATGTGGCCGGTGGGCGGCGCGAGCCCGCCCTCCGGCACGTAGGCGATCACCGGCGCCACCAGGGCGTCCCCGAGCGCCCGGGCGATCCGCTCGGACAGGATCCTCACCCGGGCGTTGTGCTTGCCGAGCGCCATGTGCGGGCCGTTCTGCTCGGTCCCGCCCGCGGGGACGATGATCGTGGTCTGGCCGGCGCGGACCGCCTCGCGCACCTCGGTCCAGGTCAGCTCCTCCAGCAGCACGGTGTCGGGCGCCTGGGCGAGGACGGCCGCCGCCGGCGTCAGCGCCACCGCGCACAGCACCGCCCCCCCGAGCCAGACCCGCATCCATCCGATCATAAGCCGTATCGATTATCGCCCCGACATGTTTCCCGGCGGCGGCGCGGGCCGTCCGGCGCGCGCTTGACAGGCTCCGGCGCAGAGCCTAGTGTTCCCCCGTGGAAGTCAGGACCGAAGGGGTGCTCGGCTCGACGGCCGTCGTGCCGCACCGACTTCGATGGGGCCGCCAGCTCCGTCGCGTCACCCACAGTGCCGTGGTCGTCGCGGGCGCGCTGTGCGTGGCTCTCATCGTCGCGGTGGCGGTCTTCGCCGGATCCATCGCGCCCCAGGACCCGGACGAGCAGAACTTCGACCTCATCGAGGCGCGTCCCGGCGCCAAGGCCCCGTTCGGCACCGACCGCTTCGGCCGCGACGTGCTGAGCCGGGTCATCCACGGCTCGCGCATCTCGCTCTACGTCGCGATCACCTCGATCACCGTCGCGATGGCCGCCGGCGGCGTGCTCGGCCTCACCGGCGGGTACCTGGGCGGGGGCTGGGACAACGTGATCAATCGGGTGCTCGACGTCTTCTTCAGCATCCCGGGCCTGCTGCTCTCGGTGGGCATCGCGGCGATGCGCGGCCCGGGGGTCAACAGCGCGGTGATCGCGATCGCGATCGTCTACGTGCCGCTCTTCGCGCGGGTCATGCGCGGGCCGGTGCTGGCCGAGCGCGAGAAGGAATACGTGGAGGCCATCCGCGCGCTCGGGGCCACCCGCTGGGTGGTCGCGCTCAAGCACGTGCTGCCCAACGTGATCTCGCCGTTCGTGGTCCAGGGGACGGTGGCCCTGTCGCAGGCCATTCTCATCGAGGCCTCGCTCAGCTACCTGGGCCTCTCCGCCCAGCCCCCCACCCCGTCCTGGGGCAACATGCTCAACGAGGGGCGCACCTATCTCGAGACCGCGCCCTGGATCTCGGTCTTCCCCGGCATCGCGATCATGGTCACCGTCCTCGCCTTCAACCTGCTGGGCGACGGCCTGCGCGACGTCCTCGATCCCAGCGCCCACTGACAGAGCCCCTCACCGAGCGATCCGCTCACAGGAGACCGCGCCATGACGATCGACCCCGGCCACCTCGATGGAAGCCGCCTCAGCCGTCGCTCACTCCTGCAGGCCGGCGGGCTCGCCCTGGGCGCGCTCGCGGTCGGCCGTCCCGCCGCGGCCCAGACCCCGCGCGCGGGCGGCAGCCTCATCTCCGCGCAGACCACCGAGGCCACCGGCCTCGATCCTCAGCTCGTTCCCGCGCTCTCGCGCAGCCGGCGCTCCCCGCTGATGTACAGCCAGCTCGTGCGCTTCGACGACCAGATGACCCCGACCCCCGAGCTGGCCGAGTCGTGGGAGACGAGCAAGGACGGCCTCACCTGGACCTTCAAGCTGCGCCAGGGGGTCAAGTTCCACGACGGCCAGGAGATGACCAGCGCGGACGTGAAGTTCACCTTCGACCGCCTCTTCGAGAAGAGCCCGGGCAAGTCCGACTTCATCGCGGTGGACAAGGTCGAGCCGGCCGGGAAGTACGCGGTGAAGTTCACGACCAAGGAGCCCTTCGCGGGCCTCCTCGCCGCCCTGGGCGGCTTCTGGGGCTTCATCATCAGCGAGGCCGGGATCAAGAAGCACGGCGATCTGAACAAGGCCGCGCTCGGTACCGGGCCCTTCATGCTGGTCGACTGGAAGGTCGAGCAGGAGCTCGTGCTCAAGAAGAACCCGAGCTACTTCAAGAAGGGGCAGCCCTACGTGAACGACCTGGTCCTGCGCGTCATCCCGGACGAGGCCAACATCGTGGCCGCGCTCCGCACCGGCCAGATCCACCACGCCTTCATCGAGGACAACAAGAACTACAACCTGCTCAAGGACGAGAAGAGCCTCACCGGCTACCGCAGCTCGCGCCTCGGCTACGACTACCTCAACATCACCGCCACCCGCGGGCCGCTCAAGGACGTGCGGGTGCGCCAGGCCATCAGCTGGGCGGTGGACCGCAGCCAGGTGCTGCGGGTGGCCGCGGCCGGATTCGGGCGCCTCACCGCGCCGGCCACCGCGCCGATGAAGCAGTGGCAGCTGCCGGAGGAGGCGTGGATGAAGTACTACAAGCCCGACGTGGAGCGAGCCAAGAAGCTCATGGCCGAGGCCGGGCAGAGCGCCGGCTTCACCGTCAAGTGCATGGTGATCCCCACCTTCCCCACCATGGTGTCCGGGGCCCCGGTGATCGCGGCCCAGCTCAAGCGCATCGGCATCAACATGGAGATCGAGAACGTGGAGTACGCGATCTGGATCAAACGGTGGCTCGCCCACGACTTCGACATGACCATGAACACCACGCCCGGCTACGCCGATCCCGACACCGCCTTCTTCCGGGCGCTCCACTCCACCAAGGGCCAGAACTGGAACAGCTGGAGCGTGCCCGAGCTCGACGCGCTGCTCGAGGAAGGCCGCCGCACGATGGATCAGAAGAAGCGCAAGGAGATCTACGACCGGGTCCAGATCATGATCCTCGAGAACGTGCCGCACCTCTGGCTCTTCTCGGCCGACACCATCGACTTCACCCAGTCGAGCGTGAAGGGCTTCAAGCAGCACCCCACCACGATGCTCTACGGCTTCGACGGCGCCTGGCTGGACAAGGCCTGAGCCAAAGCCTCGACAGAGCGCGATGCCAAGAGCGGTGGGGGGGCTTGGGGGAGGAGCGGCGCCGCTCCCCCCCAATCAGAACAATACTCTACCGCGACCAGTCGACCGCCGAGCACGGGTCGACCGCCGGGCCGCAGCATGACCCGCTATCTCGTCGTCCGTCTGTACTCGATGGCCCTGACGATCGTGGGCCTGACGGTGCTGATCTTCCTCATGCTCCGCCTGATCCCGGGCACCGTGGTCGAGCAGATGATCGGCGCCGACGCCGTCGTCAGCCCGGCCATGGTGGCCGAGCTCAGGCGCTTCTTCGGGCTGGACCAGCCCTGGTACCTGCAGTACGGACGCTGGATCGGCCAGCTCGCCCAGGGCGACCTCGGCACCTCGTGGCGGACCGGCAAGCCGGTGGTGTCCCTCATCCTGGAGCGCCTGCCGGTCACCCTCGAGCTCACCCTCTTCTCGGTGGCCTTCGCGCTGGCGCTGGGCATCGCGGCCGGCATCGTCTCCGCGGTGCGCCGCGACCAGGTGGTGGACAACGTCACCCGGGTCGGCACCCTGCTCGGCCTCTCGGTCCCGGTGTTCTGGCAGGGCACCATGCTGATCCTGTTCTTCTCGCTCTACCTGCGCTGGATGCCGCCGGTGGTGTGGGTCGACTTCACGACCGACTGGCGCCGCAACCTGACCATCATGCTGCTGCCCGCCCTCTGCCTGGGCACCGCGAGCGCGGCCAACATCGCCCGCACCACCCGCTCGTGCATGCTCGACGTGCTCGGCTCCGAGTACGTCCGCACCGCCGCGGCCAAGGGCCTGGCCGGCCGCGTGGTGGTCCTCAAGCACGCCCTGCGCAACGCGCTGATCCCGGTGGTGACGGTGGCCGGGCTGCAGATCGGCATCCTGCTCGGGGGCACCGTGGTGGTCGAGGAGGTCTTCACGCTGCCCGGCATCGGCCGGCTCGTGCTGTGGTCGATCTACCAGCGCGACTACCCGCTCACCCAGTCCACCATCCTGTTCATCGCGGTGCTGTTCATGACCATCAACCTGGCCGTCGATCTGCTGTACGGCTACCTCGACCCGCGGATCCGGTACGGCCGCTGATCCCACGGAGGCGTTCATGCGCGCAGCGGTGCTCTTCGAGCAGGGCAAGCCCCAGCGGGTGGAGGACGTCGCGCTCGAGGCGCCCCGGACCGGCGAGGTGTCGGTGCGCATGGTGGCGAGCGGGGTCTGCCACAGCTGCCTGCACGCGGCCGACGGGAGCTGGAAGGGCGTGCCCCTGCCCATCGTGCTGGGGGACGAGGGCGCGGGGGTGGTGGAGGCGCTCGGACCCGGCGTCACCGAGCTCGCGGTCGGCGATCACGTCGTGCTCTCGTGGGCGCCCACCTGCGGCCGCTGCCACTACTGCGTCATCGGCCGGCCCAACCTCTGCGAGCGGCGCCAGCCCGGCAAGGGCGTGCTCCCCGACGGAACGACCCGGATGACCCTCGGCGGCGCGCCGGTGTATCACTACGGCCACGTGGCGACCTACGCCTCGCGCACCGTGGTCCACGAATCGTGCGCGATCCGCATCGATCCCGCGATGCCGCTCGACCGCGCCGCGCTCATCGGCTGCTCGGTCATGACCGGGGTGGGCGCGGTGCTCAACACCGCGGCGGTGCCGGCGGGGGCGAGCATGGCCGTCTTCGGGGTGGGCGGCGTCGGCCTCAACGTGGTTCAGGGCGGCGCGATGGTGGCCGCGCACCCGATCGTCGCGGTCGACCTGCTGCCCGCGAAGCTCGAGCACGCGCGCGCAGTCGGCGCCACCCATCTGGTCGACGCCTCCCGGCAGGACCCGGCCGCCGCGATCCGGGCCATCACCGGGCGCGGGGCCGACTATACCTTCGTGGCCGTCGGCGCCACCCGGCCCATCACCCAGGCCATCGAGGCGCTGGCCCCCGGCGGCACCTGCGTGCTGATCGGGGTGCCGGAGACCGGGGCCACCGTACCCCTCGACGCGCGCCCGCTGGTCACCGGCGAGCGCGTCGTGCGCGGCTCGAGCTACGGCAGCGCCCGCACCCGCGAGGACCTGCCCCGTCTCGTCTCGCTCTACCAGGCCGGCAAGCTGCGCATCGACGAGCTCATCACCCACCGCTACGCGCTCGAGGACGCCAACGAGGCCTTCCGGGCCCTCGCGGCCGGCGAGCTCGGCCGCGGCATCATCGTGTTCTGATGGGCTGGCGCGAGATCGTGTTCGCGCTCGAGTTCAAGGGGCGCGGCGGCCCGGTGGGCGGCTCGCCGAGCCGGCGCCAGGCGCGCACCACCGCGCCCAGCCAGGCGCTGCGCACGGTGCTGGGAGAGGCCGGGGTGACCGCGTCGGTGGAGGCGCTACCGGGCGAGTCCGCGGTGCTCGAGTCGCGGGTGGAGCGCGCCCCGGACGGGACCTTCGTCGAGGACGGCACGATCACCTACGGCCGCGCCGGCTCGATCTCGTTCGACACCGTGGGCCGCGGCCACGTGGGCCCCGCCGCGGGCGGCGTCGGGAGTCACGGCGTCGTGATGTGGCGGATCACCGGCGGCGACGGGCGCTTCGCGGGCGCGCAGGGCCTGATCACGTCCAACTTCACGGTGGGCCCCGACGGCCTCGTCACCGACGACCACTTCACCCGGCTCTACCTGCCGGAGTGACGCGACGGGTCTAGCGGAGCAGGGATCGCGATACACCTCCACGACGCGGTCGATCAGACTGACGATCCAGTGCTCCGACATCCGGGCGCGGGCGTGGAGGCTGCCCTTGTCCACCCGGTCGAAGCGGAGGCTCGAGTCGGCCGCCTCCACGACGAGCACCGCCGAGGCCGGATGACCCGCCCGGTAGCCGCAGCGGCTTCACCGGCGCACGGTCAACGGGCCTGACTCACGACGCCACGCTACCGAAGCGGCCCCTCGCGGTCAACGTCCCCCCGCCGAGACGCTACCCTTTCACCGACCCCGCGGTGAGCCCCTGCACCATGTACTTCTGGAAGACCAGCACGAGCAGGACCGCGGGCAGCGCGCCCAGGAAGCCGGACGCCGCGATCACCGAGTAGTCGATGTTGATCTGGCCGTTCATGCCCGCGATGACCGGCGGCAGCGTGGTGGTGCCCGGCTTGGTGTTGAGCACCTGCGCCACCACGAACTCGTTCCAGCAGAGCATGAACGTGAAGGCCCCGCCCGCCACCAGGCCCGGCCCCGACACCGGCAGCACCACCTTGTAGTAGGCCTGCAGCCGGTTGCAGCCGTCGACCAGCGCGCTCTTGTCGAGGTCGCCCGGCACCGTCTCGAAGTAGGCCTTCATGATCCACACCGTGAACGGCAGCGTGAACGAGCAGTAGGCCACCACCAGGCCGGAGAGCGTGTTCTGCAGCCCGAGGGCCCGGAAGATCACGAAGAACGCGGGGATCAGCACGATGGTCGGCAGCATGCGCGTGAAGAGCAGCGCGAACAGCGACACCGTGCGGAGCGGGAAGCGGAAGCGGGCGTAGGCGTAGCCGGCGGTGGTGCCCAGCACCAGGTTCACCGCGGTCACGACGGAGGCCACCACGAGGGTGTTCCACATCGAGGGCAGGATCTTGGAGGCCTGGCCCTCGGCGTGGAACCGCACCAGCCCCGTGATCATGCGGTAGTTGTCGAGGGTGACCTCGGGCGGCACGAAGGACAGCGGCCGGGCCATGAGGTGCTTCTGGTACGAGACGCTGGTCACGAAGAGCCAGACGAACGGGCCGATCAGCCAGAGCGTGACGAGGGCCACCAGGCTCCCGAGGAGGACGCGACTCGGTCCGGAGCGCGCCCGGTAGGCGCCGCCGCGCCACGCCCGCACGGGCACCGCCTAGCCCTCCGCCTCGAAGCCGGCCAGGATCAGCCGGTGATAGATCAGGGTCAGGAGCAGGCAAAGGCCGGTGAGCGTGTACAGGATGGCGGTGCCGGGGCCGAACTTGAAGAACTTGAACGTCGTCTGGAAGCCGAGCCACGAGATCGTGGTGGTGTCGTAGCCCGGGCCGCCCATGGTGAGGATGTAGATCAGATCCAGCATGAGGAAGCCGTTCACGGTGCAGAGCACCAGCACCAGGAACAGGATCGGGCGCAGCGACGGCAGCGTGACGTGGCGGAAGCGCTGCCAGTAGCCCGCCCCGTCCACCTCCGCGGCGGCGTACAGGTCCTCGCCGATCGACTGCATGCCGGCCAGGAACAGCAGCGTGGCGAACGGGGCCTGATTCCACATGTAGACGGAGACCAGCACGTTCAGCGAGCTCCAGCCGTCCTTGAAGAACGCGATGTAGGCGTCGATCAGGCCGGCCCGCTGCAGCAGTGCGTTCAGCGCGCCGAACTCGAAGTCGAGGAGGCCGACCCACAGGAGCCCGACCACGATCCGCGAGAGGGACCACGGGATCAGCAGGAGGCTCCGCATCAGCGGGCGGCCGGGAAAGCGCTCGTTGAGCACGAGGGCCATCCCCATCCCGGCCAGGGTCGCCTCGACCACGAACGCTCCCACGAAGTAGAGGGTGCGCCACAGCGAGCTCCAGTAGAGCGGATCGCCGAAGACCTGGAGGTAGTTCTTGAGGCCCACCCAGTGGTACAGGGGCAGGCGGATCCCGAAGGCTTCGAGCGCGGGGCCGGTCGTCCGCAGCAGGTTGACGTCGGTGAACGAGAGCCAGAGCGAGTAGCCGAGCGGGACCGCGACCACCAGCGCGATGCCGATCAGGACCGGCAGGACGAGCAGCCAGGCGAACCCCGCCTCGGAGAGACGGAGCCCGCCCGCGCCGCTCTTCCACATGGAGACCGCGGGCGCCGCGGACTACCCGAGGGACTTCTGCAGCGCGGCCAGCTCCTTGAGGCCCTTCGGGACGGTCGACGATCCGCGGATGATGTTGTGCACGATCGGGATGGCCTTGGTGTCGTACTCCGAGAACCACGACTCCTTGAACGCGTTGATGGTGCGGCCCTTCTTGTACTGCTCGCGCAGGAGCTTGAGGTCGATCCACTTGTCGTAGGACGCGGTGACCTCGGGGTGGTCGTACATCTCGGGGTACGGGTTGTCGAGTCCCGCGATGAGGCACCACTGCCGCTGCACGTACCAGTCCCCGTTGCCGTTGCCGCCGAGGAACTTGGCGAACTTCCACGCGTCCTCGAGCGCCTTGGTCTTGGCGTTCACGGTGTAGAACTCGGTGAACATGTGAGTCTGCCCGTTGCCGGGGTACATCGCCATCTTGGCCTTCTTGGGGGCGAGCTTGGAGTTCTCCGGCTCGCCCGCGATGGTGCGCAGGTAGTAGGAGTGGTTGGTGTGGTAGGCGTAGCGCCCGGTCCAGAAGAGCCGGTGGGTGTCGGTGGACGAGGTCTTGGTGAGCACCTCCGGGTTGACGAGGCCGGCCGCGTACGCCTTCTGCCAGCGCTCCATCGCGCGGGCCGCCCCCGGCTCCTGGTCCACGATCACCCGGTTCTTGGCGTCGAAGACGTTGGCCCCGTCCGAGAAGCAGTCGCTCAGGAACTGGGGCATGGTGCCGGAGGCGCTGTTGTTCCAGTTGGGCAGGTACGGGGTGTCGCTCACCTTGTCCCGCTTGAGCTTCGTGCTGTGCTCGATCAGCTCGTCCCACGTCTTGGCCGGGGCCTTGATGCCGGCCTGCTGGAGCATCGGCTCGTTGTACATGAGGATGAACACGCTCGTGAAGTAGGGCAGCCCGATGACCTTGCTGCCGTCGCGGTTCTTCAGGCTGTCGAGGCTCGCGGGGGCGATCTTCTTCTTGAGCTCGTCCATCCCGGGCAGGTCGTCGAGGGCGCGGATCAGCCCGTTCTCGAACCAGTGCTCCCGGTTGGCCGAGTTGCAGTACATCACGTCAACCACCTCGCCCGCGAACGCGCGCGTCTCCATGGTGGAGTGGTAGGTGGCCCACGGGATCGCCTCGTACTTCACCTGCCCGCCGTGCTTCTTGTTGTAGAACTCCACGTAGTCCTTCACGGTGTCGGGCTTGAACACCCACCCCGAGAAGTTGATCGGCTTGTCCGCGCGGGCCGTCCGCCGCGCGCCGTCGGCGAGCACCGCCCCCGCGCCCAGCAATCCCGCACTCCCGAGGAACTTGCGCCGGCTGATGGTGGTCACGGTCTCTCCTCCTGTATGTGGGGGGTCCGTCGGCGACGACGGGCGATCGGGTGAGCGCTGGCGGGATTCTGGAGCAGCCTCCCGCGGCTTGTCAAGGCGCGCGCCCGGTCACGGGGTCAGCCAGTCCACCACCTCGTAGCGGTCGGTGGTCACGCGGGCGCCGGTCGCGGTCGACGTCGCGCCCTGCCGCGCCGCGCGCGCCTGCTCACTCGCCGCCATCGCCTCGCGGCTCTCCCAGAGCGTCACGATCAGGCCCTTGCCCGCCTCCCGGTCCACGAGCCAGTAGACCGCGGTGAGCCCGGGATCCTGCCGGATCGCGGGCTTCACCTGCTCGCGCCCGCGCACGATCCACCGCTCCAGCTCCTCCGCCGTGCCCTGCCAGGTGCCGATGCGCGCGAACATGGGGCGCCTCCGTCAGTGCAGCGGGTGGACGAAGAGCCCGCTCAGCAGCTTGGGCTCGAACCAGGTGCTCTTGGGCGGCATGACGTGCCCGCGATCGGCCACCGCTATGAGCTGCTCGACGGTGGTGGGGTGGAGCGAGATGGCGAGCGCGGCTCGGCCCGCGTCGACGAGCGCCTCGAGAGCCCGGGTGCCCCGGATGCCGCCCACGAAGTCGATGCGCGGATCGGTGCGCGGGTCGTCGATGCCGAGCACCGGTCCCAGCACCCGCTCCTGCAGGAGCGCCACGTCCAGGGAGCGGATGGGATCGCTCCGGTCGATGGAGCCGTCGGGCAGGTCGAGCCGCCACCAGCGGCGCTCCAGGTAGAAGCAGAAGACGCCGGGCGCGGGCGGCACCGGATCGGTGGTGGGCCGGACCGGCCCCGACGTGGAGAGCTCCGCGAGCAGCTTGTGCCCGGGCCGGCCGCCGATGTCCCGCACCACCCGGTTGTAGGCGAGGATCCGGAGCTGCGCCGCGGGCACGAGCACCGCGAGCAGCCACTCGTGCGCCGCGTCGGCCCCCGGGCGCTCGGCCCGGCGCTGGTGGGCCGCCCGCGCGGCGGCGGCCGAGCGATGGTGGCCGTCGGCCACGTAGGCCGATCGGACCGAGGCGAATGCGGCCACGTAGGGGGCGGCGGCGGCGATCCGCCACACGGTGTGGGCGACGCCGTCGGCGGTGGTGAAGTCGTGCAGCGGCGGCGCCGTCATCGTCTCGGCCGCGAGCCGGTCGATCTCGGGCCGGCCGCGATACATGAGCAGAACCGGCTCGGCCTGTGCGTCGAGCGCCAGCAGGTGGCGCGTGCGGTCGTCCTCCTTGTCGGGCCGGGTGGTCTCGTGCTTGCGGATGACCCCGGCCTCGTAGTCGTCCACGCTCACACCGCCCACCACGCCGACCTGGGCCCGCCCCTCCATGACCTCCCGGTACAGGAAGAGGCCCGGCGCCGGCTCGGCCACGAGCGCGCCCCGGGCGAGCAGCGCGGCCAGGTTCTCGCGTGCGCGATCGTAGACGCGCGGATCGTGAGGGTCCACCCCGTCGGGCAGGTCGATCTCGGCGCGGCCGACGTGGAGGAAGGAGAGCGGGTTGCCCCGCGCGAGCGCGGCCGCCTCGGCCCGGCTCACCACGTCGTAGGGCGGCGAGGCGATCGCGGCCGCCTCGGCGGGCGCGGGACGGATCAGGCGGAGCGGCGCGACTCGCACCGGCCGCGGCTACCGCCGGAGGAGGGCGAGGGCCTGCTCGTGCAGCCGGCCGTTGGTGGCCAGCACCGAGCCGCCGTAGATGGTGGGCCGCCCGGAGAAGTCGGTGAGGCGCCCGCCCGCTTCCTCCACCAGGATCTTCACCGGGGCCGCGTCCCACGGCTTGAGATCGGTCTCCACGTAGATCTCCGCCTTGCCCGCGGCCACCAGCCCGTAGCCGTAGTAGTCGCCGAAGCCGCGCGTGCGCCGGCAGGCGTCGACGAGCCGTATCAGCGGGTCCCAGAACCCGGCTTCCCGCATGAGGTGGAGATCGGAGTGCAGCAGGGTGGCCTCGTCGAGCCGGTCGAAGTCGGACACGTGCAGGCGTCGGCCCTCGCTCCACGCCCCGTCGCCGCGGCGCGCCCAGAACATCTCGCCCAGCGCCGGGTTGAGCATCACCCCCGCGGTGATCTCGCCCGCCTCCTCGAGGCCGAGCAGCACCGCCCAGATCGGCACGCGGCGGATGAAGTTCTTGGTGCCGTCGATCGGATCGATGATGAAGCGGCGCTCCTTCGGCCCTTCCTCCCCGAACTCCTCGCCGAGGAAGCCGTGATCGGGGTACGCGCGCCGCAGGACCGCCTTGATGGCCTGCTCCGCCTCGCGGTCGGCCTGGGTCACCGGGGTCTGGTCGGCCTTGATCGTGACCTCGAAGCCGGCGCGGTAGTACTTCATGGCGATCTCGCCCGCGGCCTCGGCGGCCCGGATCATCGCCGCGACGACGTCTGGGATCGCGGGGGAGGCGGTCACTCCTGCCATTCGCCCCGCTCGACGAGGACGTCCTTGAACACGTCGAGGGCCTCGACCACCACCGGCATCCCGCCGTAGGTCACCTGCTGGAAGATGACCTCGGCAACCTCTTGGCGCGTCGCCCCCACGTTGAGCGCGGCGTGGATGTGAGCGCGCACCTCGTTGCGGCGGTTCAGCACCGTGAGCGAGGCCACCGCGCAGAGCTCGCGCTGCTTCTGGGAGATGACCTCCCGGCTGTAGAGCTTGCCGGTGAAGAACATGCTGAGCTCGCGGGCCAGATCCTTGTCGAACTTCTTCCACGTCTCGAAGCCCACCCCGCTCTTGATGGAGTGGAAGAGCATGCGGGCGGTCCTGCGCGTGGTCTCCTTCAGGGCGTCGTCCATGCGGTGGTTCCCCCCGGGCGGTCAGGCGATACGGGTGAGGAGACGGACCAGCGACTCGGGCTGCGAGAGCATCGGATCGTGCGCCGCGTCCAGGTCGATCGGCCGGACGCCCAGGCGGGCCGCGTTGGCGGCGGCCCGCTCCGGGATCACCGCCGCGTCCCGCCGGCAGCGGATGTACGTGCGGGGGATCGCGAGCGTGTCGAACCGGCGAAGGTCGACCCGCTCGAAGAACGGGCGGGCCGCCTGCGGGGTGAGCAGGGACAGGGCCCGCGTCACCCGCGGATCGTGGCGCGGCAGGTCGCTCATCCAGCGGGCCCACGCGGTCTCGGCGGGATGGCGGAACGTCCCGTCGCCGCGGCCGATCACCTGGGCCAGGAGCGCGGCGCGCGCCGGCGCGGTCATGTTGGCGAGGGCGATGCTGCTGCCGTCGGCCGGCACCACCGCGGCCAGGAACACGAGGTGGGCGATGCGCTGCGGGCAGAGCTCGGCGGCCTTGGCGATGACGAGGCCACCCATCGAGTGGCCGACCAGCACCGCGCGGCTCACTCCGGCCTGCGCCATCGCGTCCGCGACCGCGCGCCCGTACGCGACCGCACCGGCGTGCCCGACCTCCGCGGCGCGCCGGCCGTGGCCGGGCAGCTCGGGCACCACCACCCGGTGACCCTTGGCGACGAGGCGCGCCGCGACGTCTTCCCAGCACCACGCGCCGTGCATGGCGCCGTGGACGAGCACGAACTCCCTGGTCATGACGCGCCTCCGTTCGCGCTATAGTACCCTAACCGTCAGTACCCCATCCCCGATCAGAGGAGATCGCATGGCCAAGATCGAGCGCTACGCCGCCAAGGGCGTCTGGGATCCGCCGACCTACTCGCAGGGCGTGAAGGTCACCGGGGCCCAGACCATTCTCTACATCGCGGGCCAGGTCGCCTACGACGACAAGGGCGGGCCCGCTCACCGCGGCGACTTCAAGGCGCAGGCGCGCGCGGTCTTCCAGGCGGTCAAGGCCCAGGTCGAGGCCGGCGGGGGGACGATGGACAACATCGTCAAGATCAACACCTATCTCACCGACATCCGCCATCGCGCCGACCTGGTCCCGATCCGTGAGGAGTTCCTCGGCAAGAAGTCGTGCGCGTCCACCCTGGTGGCGGTGGCGGCCCTCGCGATCCCGGAGTGGCTGATCGAGGTCGAAGCGATCGCCGTCCTGTAAGCGGGTCGCGCGGTGGCCGAGCTGAACCCGTACATCTTCCGCGCCTACGACGTGCGCGGGAAGGTCGGCAGCGACATCACTCCGTCCGTCTTCGAGCTGGTCGGACGGGCCTACGGGACCCTGGTGATACGCCGCGGGGGCCGGGCCGTGGCCCTCGGCATGGACAACCGGATCTCGTCGGCCGCCCTCAAGGCCGCCTTCGCGGCCGGCGTGCTCTCCACCGGTCTCGACGTGGTCGACATCGGGGTCAACCACACCCCGCTGCTGTACTTCGCGACCGCCCACTGGGGGCTCGACGGCGGCGCCACCGTGACCGGCAGCCACAACCCGGTCTCCGACAACGGCGTCAAGATGGTGCACGCGGCGGCGGCCCCGCTGACCGAGGAGGAGATCCAGGGCCTCCTCGCCACCATTCGCTCCGGCGACTTCGAGCGGGGCAGCGGGAGTCGGACCGCCCGCGACCCGCGTGAAGCCTACCTGTCCGCCATCACCGGCCACGTGCGGCTCGGGCGCCGCCTGAAGGTCGTGGTCGACGCGGGCAACGGCATCGCGGGCGTCTTCGCCCCCGAGCTGCTGCGCCGGCTCGGCTGCGAGGTGGTCGAGCTCTACTGCGAGTCCGACGGCAGCTTCCCCAACCATCTCCCCGATCCGGAGATGGAGGAGAACATGCGGGACCTAGTGGCCAAGGTCATCGAGGTCGGCGCCGACGTGGGGCTCGCCTACGACGGCGACGCCGACCGCGTCGGCATCGTCGACGAGCGGGGGCGCCGGCACGAGGCGGACCTGCTGCTCGCCCTGCTGGCCCGCGACCTCCTGGTCCGCCACCCGGGGGCCAAGATCATCTTCGACGTGAAGTCCTCCCAGGTGCTGGTGGACGACATCCGCCGGCACGGCGGCGAGCCCATCATGTGGAAGACCGGCCACTCCCTGCTCAAGCGGAAGATGCGCGAGGACGGCATCCTCCTCGGCGGCGAGATCTCCGGCCACATGTTCTTCGGCGAGGACTGGTACGGGGTGGACGACGGCATCCTCGCCTCCTGCCGGTTCCTCCAGCTGGTGGCCGCCGACGCGCGCCCCGCCTCCGCCCACTTCGACACGCTGCCGCACCTGCACTCGACGCCGGAGCTGAAGGCCCCCTGCCCCGACGACCGGAAGTTCCAGCTCGTGGCCGAGCTGGCGCGCGAGTTCAAGAGCCGCTACGAGACCATCGACATCGACGGCGCCCGCATCATCTTCCCGGAGGGTTGGGGCCTGGTGCGCGCGTCGAACACGAACCCCTACCTCACGCTGCGCTTCGAGGGACGCACCGCCGCCGCGGTCGAGCAGATGCGGCAGATCGTCTACGACGCCCTCCGGCGCTACCCCTACGTGACCCTCCCCAAGTAAGTACGCGCCTACCCGAGCGCGAGCCGCACCGCCTCCCCGAGCCCGCGCGCCACGCGGCAGTCGCGCGGCCCCCAGAAGCCGCCCGGGTCGAGCAGGATCCCGTCGAGCCCCGCCGCGCGCGCGCCCAGCACGTCCACCGAGTAGAGATCGCCCACGTACACCGCGTCGGCGGCGCCCACGCCGGCCTCGCGCAGCCCCAGCTCGAAGATGCGCGGATCCGGCTTCTCCACGCCCACCACCGACGAGTCGATGATGAAGTCCAGGTGCGCCGCGAGGCCGGTCTCCTCCAGGATGGCCTGCACCGAGCCGTTCGAGTTCGAGATCACTCCCGCGACCAGGCCCGCGTCCCGCACCCGGCGCACCGCGCCGAGCGCCTCCGGATCGGCCCGGTTCCACAGCCCCACCGGCAGGTTGTAGCCGCGGCGCCAGCGGGCGATGGCCTCGATCTCGGCCTCCTCGGTGACGGCCAGGTGCTCGAGCAGGTAGCGGAGATAACGACCGTGGATGATCGTGCTCTCGGTCGAGCTACCCGGCGCCAGGTGCGGGTCGAGCCGGACCCGCGCCCGCAGCTCCGCCTCCTCCACCTGGTCCCGGCTCACCGGGCGGCCGCGCGCCACGAGCTGCTCGGCGATGATCCCGTAGTTCATCCGCAGCAGGGTGTTGCCGGCGTCGAAGATCACGGCGCGCACGGACTCATTATAATGAGGCCGCCCATGAACACCGCCCGGCTCCTCCTCGCCGCGACCGCGTGGGCCGACCACGGCGGGCCGCCGCGCCCCGAGAGCGCGAGCCCGCTGCTGGTGGGCCTGCTCTCCGGCCTCCTCGCCCTCGTCGCGGGCGTGCTGATCGTGGTCATCGTGATGCGGCTCACCCGCCGGTCGGACTCG
>DATJIR010000371.1:0-9768 GCA_035493135.1 Verrucomicrobiia bacterium | reverse complement strand
CGCGCGGTGAGCTGGGCGGGCTCGATCGGCTCGCGCTCGAGGTAGACGACGCCGTCGCGGGCGATCGAGATCGCCACCGGCGCGCGCGCGGCCTCCGCCCGGGCCGCCTTCGGCAGGTTGACCGGGATGCCGCCGTGCACGGTCATGGAGAGGCTCGCCATCATGAAGAACACCAGGAGGACGAACACGGTGTCGATCATGGGGATGATCTCGATCCGCGCCTTGCGCGGCGGCCGCCGGCGGAGCTTCACGGGATCTGCTGCTCCCGGAGCGCCACGTCGAGGCGAGTCGCCAGCCGCTCCATGGCGTCCATGGCCTGCTCGGCCCGGGCGGTGAAGTAGTTGTAGGGCACCAGGGTGGCGATGGCGATGCCGAGCCCGGCCGCGGTCGCGATCAGCGCCTCGGCCACCCCACCGGTGATGGCGGTGGGCTGGTTCATGCCGGTGGTCGACAGGATGCCGAAGGCCGCGATCATCCCGGTCACGGTGCCGAGCAGGCCCAGCAGTGGCGAGAGCGTGATGATGGTGTCGAGCACCGGCAGGTGGCTCCGCAGCGCTCCGATCTCGGCCTGGGCCGCCGTTTCCATGGCCGCGGCGGCCGTCTCCGGGCGCTCCGCGAGGCCGGCCGCGACCATTCGGGCGGTCGCTCCCGGCGCGCGCCGCGCCACCTCGAGCGCCTCGTCGAGCTTGCCGCGCTCGGCCAGCTCGAGCGCGCACAGGGCCGGTCCCTGGTCGCCGTGGCGCCACCAGAAGGCGAGGCGCTCCACGACCACGGCGAGGGCCACGATCGAGCAGGCGAGCAGGGGAATCATGACGGGGCCACCCTTGGCGAGCGTCTGGACGAGCGTTCCGATCTGTGGCACGAGCCCCTCGCGGTGACTACTTGGTCAGGATGAGCTTGTCCGCCTTCGTGATGTGGAGCCGGTACTCCTGACCGCGGTGGACGATGACGACCTCGCGCCGGCCCCGGAAGAGCTCGGTGCTCACGATGCGGACCGCGGGGCCGGTGGCCAGCTCCCGGGCCGCGGTCGGCTCGCCGGAGTCGTCGATCATGCGTCCTCTTCCTTGATCTGCTGCGCGAGGTAGTGCGCCTCGCCCACCTGCTTGATCAGCTCGAGCTGCTCCTCGATCCAGTCGATGTGATCCTCTTCCGACTTGAGGATGTCCTCGAGCAGGTCGCGGCTGCCGTTGTCGCCCACCTCCCGGCAGAGCTCCACCCCCGCGTTGAGCGCGGCCACCGCGGTCCGCTCCAGCTCGAGGTCGAGCCGCAGCTGCTCGGGGACGGTCTGGCCCACGTTCACCTTGCCGAGCCGCTGCACGTTGGGCACGCCGTCCAGGTAGAGGACGCGCTCGATGAGCCGGTCGGCGTGACGCATCTCACCGATCGACTCCTCGCGGAGCTTTTTCCACAGACGCTTGTAGCCCCAGTTCTCGCACATGCGCGCGTGGATGAAGTACTGGTTGATGGCGGTCAGCTCCGCCGTGAGGATGTCGTTGAGCAGGGTCACCACCTGGTCGTGTCCCTTCATCGCGCGCCTCCGTGAGGACGTTAGTGGACCGCGTTCGCTCCACTATAGTGCCGCTCACGGGCTCGCTCGACCAGGCACTCCAGGGCCTCACCGCAGGCGCCGCAGTCGCCCCCCGCGCCGCAGGCGCGCTCGATCGCCTCCACCGAGTGGGCCCCCGCCGAGATGACCGCGCGGACGGTGTGGTCGGAGACGCCGCGGCACAGGCAGAGGATCATCGGGGGGCACTCCGGGAGTCGCGCGGCGACCGTGTCATTCGGGCTGCTTTCCGTTCGCCCTTAGGGCGGGGATAGCCAACGAGTTAGGTATACCTAACCTACGGGAGGCCTGTCAACCGGGAAAAATCCGAGGGGGAGAGCGGTCGGGCCAGGCCCGGGCGGGCCTAGAGGACGAGGAGCAGGGGGCGCGCGCGCAGCGACCCCTCCTGCCAGAAGCCGCTGGCGCGCAGCTCCTCGAGGGCCTTGGCCGCGTCCGGGGCGCGCATCACCGCGAGGGTCTCGCCCTCTGGGAAGAAGCCGCCGAAGGCCATCCGGCCGGCGCCGCGCGCCTCGATCAGGGCGAAGGAGGCCATCTCCACGTCCGGGGCGATGCCCTCCGCGATCATGACCGTCCGCGAGCCGTCGGTCACGAGGGCGGGCAGCTCCCACGGCTCGAGGAACTGGGCGAAGCTCCGCGGCCGGTAGCCCGACCACGCCCCGCCGGTGAAGTAGGGGTCCTCCTCCACCAGCCGGCGGAGATCGTCCGGTTGCTGCACGCGGTAGAAGATGTCGGCGCCGCGCCCGTCGGGTGCGGGGCCGCCCCCGATGACCAGGCCCTGCGCGCGCAGGCCCATCAGGCGCTCGAGATGCACCCGCCGGTGGGGCTCGCGCCGGGTCACGTAGTCGCCCGCGGTCTCGATCGCCACGTGGAAGACGATCACGGCGTCACCCAGCCACCCGCGAACGGGATGACCTGGCCCACGAAGAAGTCGGCGTCCTCCGAGGCCAGGTAGACCGCGAGCCGCGCCGACTCCTCGCTGCGGGCGAGCCGGCCGGCCGGGATGTTCCGGACCATGCGCTCGCGCTTGGCCGCGTCCGCCACGAGCGCGGGCGGAAAGTAGGTCGGGTTCTCGACGTAGTTCTGGGCGATCGCGTTGACCTGGATGCCGTCCTTCGCCACCTCGCGGCCGACCGCCTTGGTGAGCCCGTTCACGCCCGCGCGGGCCGCGGTGTAGGCCGCGTAGTTGGGCAGGCCGGGGAAGGCGGCGGCGGATGACATGTTGATGATCTTGCCGCGCCCGGCCGGCCGCATCACCCGCAGCGCCGCCCGCAGGCAGAAGAACGGCTCGTCGAGCAGGCGGGCCTGCATCTCGCGCCACGCCGTGTCGGTGATCTGCTCCACCGGGCTGCCGGAAGGCGGGTGCGCGTTGTTGTTCACCAGGATGTCGAGGCGCCCGAAGCGCGCCACCACCGCCTCCACCGCGCGCTCGGCCTCTGCGGACCGGCTCAGGTCGCCGCCGAGGGCGAGCACGTCGCGGCCGAGGCGCTCCGCGATGGCCGCGAACGGCTTGATCGCGGCCGGCTCGCGGTCGTGGAGCGCCACCGAGGCCCCCTCGCGGCAGAACTCCTCGGTGATCGCGGGGCCCATGAAGTGGCTGACGTTGGTGATGAGGGCGACCTTGCCGGTGAGCTTCATGGCCGAGAGCCTACTCGGGGCTTCGCGGCCGCGCAAGGCCGTGGTACCGTGAGGGCGCGGGCAAGGGAGGTGCCGCGGCCGTGGCCGAGGAACTGCTCCAGTCGTTCAAGGCCCGCTACCCGTTTCCGCTCGACGATTTCCAGCTCCGCGCCATCTCCGCCATCCTCGACGGCAAGTCGGTGATCGTCTCGGCGCCGACCGGCTCGGGCAAGACCCTGGTGGCCGAGTTCGCCATCCACTCCGCGCTGCACCGCGGGCGCCGCATCGCCTACACCACTCCCCTCAAGGCGCTCTCCAACCAGAAGTACGCCGACTTCGGGCGGCAGTGGGGCGCCGAGAACGTGGGCATCCTCACCGGCGACGTCAAGGTCAACGCGCGGGCGCCGGTGGTGGTCATGACCACCGAGATCCTGCGCAACATGTTCTACTCGGGCGGGCTGCCCGGGCTCGACACCGTGGTGCTCGACGAGTGCCACTACATGGGCGACGAGGGGCGGGGGACAGTGTGGGAGGAGATCATCGTCAACTGTCCCAAGGACGTGGCCCTCGTGGCCCTCTCGGCCACCGTGCGCAACGTCAACGAGATCGCGGACTGGATCAGCCTCGTGCACCGGCCGATCGTGGCCGTGACCCATCCGCATCGGCCGGTGCCGCTGCAGTACCTGGTCGCCGACCTCTCGGGGGAGATCCACACCTACGACGTGGTCCGCCAGGGCAAGGTGCGCCTGCTCGGCGAGGAGCGCGAGGGCGGCTACAACGACCGCGGGCGCTGGTACACCCGCCGGGTGGTGGATCCCACCGTGATGCTCGACGAGCTCGAGAGCCGCGGCTGGCTGCCCTCGATCTACTTCATCTTCAGCCGCGCCGGCTGCGAGCGCGCGATGGAGACGGTGCTCGCGGAGGGCAAGCCGCTGCTGACCCGCGAGCAGCAGCGCCAGGTAGACGAGGCCATCCGGGAGCAGATCAGCGAGAACCCGACCATCGCGGAGTCGCCGCTCAACCAAACGATCTTCCAGGCCCTCGGCATGGGCGTGGGCCTCCACCACGCGGGCATCCTGCCCACCGTGAAGCGCTTCACCGAGCTCCTGTTCGAGCGCGGCCTCTGCAAGGTGGTCTTCGCCACCGAGACCATGTCGCTCGGCATCCACATGCCGGCCAAGAGCGTGGTCTTGCAGTCGCTGACCAAGCGCACCGACCGCGGCTTCCGCAGTCTGACCCACAACGAGCTCACCCAGATGGCGGGCCGGGCGGGCCGGCGGGGCATCGATCCCGAGGGCAAGTGCGTGATGGCCCTCGACGTGCGCGACGGCTTCGACGACATGAAGCGCGTGGTGGACGGGCCGCCGGAGCCGGTGGTGAGCCAGTTCAAGCTGGGCTACGGCTCCGTCGCGCTGCTGCTGTCGACCGGGAGCGATCTCCCCACCATCCGGCGCGTGGTCGAGTCCTCGTTCGGCCAGTACCAGAACATGAAGCGCATCCGCTCGCTCGAGAGCGACGTGGCGAGCCTCGAGATGGCGGTGACCGACGGCCGCGGGTTCGAGGCGCCGTGCGGCGACTTCTCCCGCATCGGGCGCTACCGGACGGTGCGCTCCGAGGTGGAGGTGGCCCGCATGGCCCGCGGCAAGAGCGGGCGGCGGGGCCGCTCCGCGTCGGAGGCCGAGCCCGGTCGCCTGGCCCTGGTGCGGCGGAAGAGCGGGGCCAGCCTGGGCCTCATCGTGGGGGTGGACCGGCGCCGGCATCGCAACCTGATCCAGGTGATGCTGCCCCACGGCGGCACGGTCGCGATGAAGGAAGGCAACGTCAAGCGGGTGTTCTGGCAGACCCCGCCGCTGCACGTGCCGCGCGACTGGGAGCAGCGGACCCGCGGGCTCACCGAGCAGATGGAGCGGCTGTCGGTGCCCGAGCTGATCGAGCGGGAGCGGAGCCACGGCCCGGAGGGCGCGCTCGCGGCCATCGAGTGCCACCGCTGCCCGTGGGGCTCGCAGAACCGCTGCGAGCAGGCCTGGAAGGGGCTCGAGGGCGTCGAGCGGCAGCTCGCCCAGAAGCGGGAGATGCTCGACGCCTTCCGCAACGCGTACTGGCAGGAGTTCCTCCGGGTGGTCGAGGTCCTCGAGCGGTTCGGCGCGGTGCAGAACGCCAAGCTCCTGGCCAAGGGCCAGCTCATCGCGGGGCTGCGCCACGACAACGAGCTCCTGGTGGCCGAGGTGGTGGACCGCGGGATCCTCGCCGACACCACGCTCGCGGAGGCGGCCACCCTCTGCTCCGGGCTGATCGAGGAATCGCGCTCCGGCGACGCGGCGGTGGCGCGGCTCTTCCTCAAGAAGCGTCCGAAGCTCAAGCGCAAGCTCCAGGAGATGGAGTCGGTGGCCAACACCGTGCTCGAGGTCCAGCGCCGCCACCAGCTGCCGATGCCGGTCTCGGTCTCCACCGGCTTCATGCCCTCCGTGTTCCGCTGGGCCTCCGGGGAGGACGACTGGGGGGCGATCGTGGAGGAGTCGTTCGGCGGCCACGAGGGCGACCTGATCCGGGCCATGCGACGGCTGATCGACGTGCTGCGTCAGCTCGCGGAGTCGCCCGAGGTGGAGCCCGCGCTCGCCGGCCTGCTCGCCCGGGCCGCCCGGGTCATCGACCGCGGGATCGTGCTGGAGTCCGCTCTCATTTGAGGGGCCGGCAAGAGCGCGGCGATATAATGGTGGCCATGCGATGGCTGACCAGATCCTCCGGCCTAGCCGCGGCGGCGCTCCTCACCGCCGCGTGCACGTCGATGACCCAGCCCACCCTCGAGCGCACGACCCGGGGCCCGAACGCGGAGGAGTTCTTCATCCAGCAGTCCTACGCGTCCAACGGACGGCCGCCCTCGTTCGACGAGAAGCGGGTGTGGCAGGACCAGATGGACGAGAAGGTCTTCAAGTACCTGCGCGAGCACCCGGAGCTCGAGTCGACGTCGCGCTACAGCGAGTTCCGCTTCTGGCGCCAGGTCGCGCCGGGCAGCACCCCGGGCGAGGTGAAGGTGCTCCTGGGCGAGCCCCGCGAGCAGACCATCGACCCGGCGCTGATGGGCGCCCTGGGCGAGCAGCACTGGGTGGCGCTGCGCCCCACCGCGAAGGAAGCGTGGGTGTACCCGCTCGGCTGGGTGGTGTACTTCGACGACAAGGGCGCGGTCGTCGACATGCTCCGCAAGGTCTCCCCGCTCGACGTTCGCGACGAATAGCCGCGTGCTAGACTTGGGCGTCGTCACGACGCCCATGCCGAGTACCGCGCTGACGTGGATCGAGCCGGGAGCGAGCGCCACCCTGATCTGGCACGGTGCGACCGCGACCGGACCCGGCGGGGGGCGGCTCTACGCCGTCTCCGGCCCCGCGCTCGAGCAGCCGCCTGCCACGCCCTACTTCCTGCTGGCCCCCGTGGAGGCCGAGACCTTCGCGCCCCGGCTCTACCGGGGGCAGGTGAGCCTCGACGACTTGCGGGCGTTCCTCGCGCACTGCCGCATTGCCCAGGGCGCGCTCGTCGACGAGATGCAATACCTCGCGGTGGCGGACGAGGCGCCGGTGCTGCCGGTGCTCGACGCCTGGCGTGAGGCTCCGGACGTGCCGGCGCTGCCCTACCTCGACGACATCAACGCGTTCATGCCGGCCGGGCCGCTCTACGTGACCGCGGAGGCCCACGCGGCGGCCCGGCGCGAGCCCGAGCAGTTCGCCACCGCGTGGGTGTGCGACGAGTGCGGGGAGGCCAGCGACGCGGGGGTCTTCTTCTGGACCGCGCAGCGGGGTTCCGCGGTGCGCGTGTGCTTCCTCATCCACAACGACGCCGGGATCTGGACCTGCCGGCTCCACCCGTTCGAGTTCGCGAAGGAGACGCCCGCATGATCCGCTCCACGCTCTCGGTGACCAAGCAGACGCCGTCGACCGCCCGGGCCCTCGTCGCGGCCGAGCATCCCCTCGGGGCCGAGGTGGGCGCGGGCATCCTGGCCCGCGGCGGCAACGCGGTGGACGCGGCGGTGGCCACCGCGTTCGCGATGACGGTGGTCGAGCCCTTCATGTCGTCGCTCGCGGGCGGGGGCACCATGCTCGTGCACCTGGCCAAGCGCGGCGAGACGGTCGCGCTCGACTTCAACGTGCAGGCGCCCGCCGCCTGCCACGAGGGGTGCTTCGACCTGGCCGACGGCATCGCGCAGGCGCTCTTCCCGTGGCGGCGGGTGGTGGACGACGCCAACAACTTCGGACCGAAGTCGGTGGCGATCCCGGGCTCGGTGGCCGGCCTGTGCCTGGCCCTGGAGCGCTTCGGCACCATGGACCTGGCCGACGTGATCGCCCCCGCGATCCGTCTCGCCGAGGACGGCTTTCCGGTGGACTGGTACGTGACGCTCTCCATCGCCCCGCACTGCCAGGAGCTGGCCGCCTTTCCCGAGACCGCCCGCGCCTACCTGCGCGACGGCCACTACGTCTACCGCCCCGCCGCGCTCGCTGCCGCCGACGTGCTGCGCCAGCCGGATCTCGGGCGGAGCCTGCGCCTCGTCGCCAAGGACGGCCCGGCCGCCTTCTACCGGGGGGCGATCGCGCAGGCGATCGACGAGGAGATGCGACGGGCCGGCGGCTTTCTCCGCCGGAGCGATCTCGAGCACTACGAAGCCCGCGTGGTCGAGCCCCTGACCGTGAAGTACCGCGGGCTCGACCTCGTGTTCTCGCCCGGAGCCACCGGCGGGCCGACCGCGGTCGAGATGCTCAACGTGCTCGCCCAGTTCCCCTCCGCGAAGGTGGGCCACGAGACGCCGGGCGGGCTGCACCTGCGCGCGGAGGCGGTGCGCTATGCGTTCCTCGATCGCCTGCGCCACCTGGCCGACCCGCTCGCGGCGCGCGTGCCGTGGCGCGGGCTCGCCTCGCGCGAGCACGCCGCCGAGGTGGCGGCGGGCCTCCGTGTCGCCGGCCCGCGCAGCGAGGCCAAGCTGCCGGACGCGTGGGCGCACGATCTCGCGGTGGGCGGCCTCGCTCGGGGCAAGGTGGCCGCGCCGCGCGCCCGGCGCCGCGTGGCCACCGAGGGCGGCGACTGCACCACCCACATCTGCTCGGTGGACCGCCAGCGCAACATGGTCTCGCTCACCAACACCGCGGTGTCCCTGTTCGGCTCGCGGATGGTCGTGCCGGGCACCGGCATCCTGCTCCAGAACGGCATGCTCTGGTTCGATCCGGAGCCGGGCCGCGCCAACTCGGTGGCCGCGGGCAAGCGCCCGGTGGTGAACATGGTGCCGGCCCTGGGCTTCCGGCAGGGCGCGCCCTATCTCACCGTCGGCGCGCCCGGCGGCCGCAAGATCGTCTCCGCCATCCCGCAGGTGATCGCAAACATCGCCGACGCGGGCGACACGCCCCAGCGGGCGATCGAGGCCCCACGGCTGCACACCGAGGGCGGCGAGCTCTGGGTCGACGACCGCGTGGGCGAGCGGTCGCTGGCCGCGCTCCGCCGGATGGGCCACGACGTGGTGCCCAAGCACCAGAGCTACGGCACCCTCTACTTCGCCCGGCCGGTGGCCATCCGGATCGGCAAGCGCGGACTCGAGGCCGGCCTCGACCACCTCTGCGCGGCCGCCGCGGCCGGCGTCTGACCCGGCATCACATCACAGGAGGATACCCGGATGATCGAGGAGCGCGTCATCGCCTCGTGGAAGTTCAAGAAGGGTGTGCTGGACGCCAAGACCGCGAGCCTCTGCTATCTGGCCGCCAACCTGGCCGCGGGGAACACCCACTGAGCGAAGCGCGACCTGGCAGGTGCCAGGGCCGCCGGGGCGACCGAGGACGAGCTGCGCGAGGCGATCAGCTTCGCCATCCGGGCCAACGCCGCCAAGACCCACGCCGACATCCTGAAGGTCTGGCCGGAGTAGGAGACGTCATGGCCGAGATCAGCCTGACCGCGGCATTCTCCACGGTGCCCGCGCCCGAACAGGAGGCGATCCGCCGCCTGCTCACCGACACCATCGAGCAGCTGGCCCAGGAGGACCGGAGCTTCACCCGCGCGCGGGTGGTGTTCACCGAGTCCGACGAGCGCTGCGGGCTCACCGCCGAGCTCGACGGGGTGAAGAAGGAAGGCGTGCCGCTCGCGATCGACATCGAGCAGCTCGAGGATGCGCAGACCGGCGCGGGGGCCCGCGCCCAGCTCAAGGAGGCGCTCCGCCTCTACTTCCGGCGGGTGATGGGCAAGTGAGCGACGACCGCGGCGTGCTCCTCTTCGTGTACGAGGGCGCCATCTTCAAGGTGGCCGACGGGGCGCAGCCCCCCAAGGCGGGCTCGCTCCTGTTCTGCCGCCACCTCCACCCGCGTCCGGGCGAGCGCGTGCTCGAGATCGGCACCGGCATCGGCCTGGCCGCGGTGCGGGCCGCGCGGGCGGGTGCCCACGTGATCGCCACCGACGTGGTGGAGGCCGCGGTGCGGTGCGCGCGGGAGAACGCGGTGCTCAACGGGGTGGCGGACCGGGTGGACGTCCGGCTCGGCGACGTCTTCGAGCCGGTGCGCGGGCTCGCGTTCGACCTGATCTGCACGAGCCCGCCCCAGATGCCGACGCCGCCGGACCGCGAGCGGACC
>DATJIR010000370.1:0-16103 GCA_035493135.1 Verrucomicrobiia bacterium | reverse complement strand
GCGCCGGCCGCGATCGGTCCCGCGCGGGCGGAAGACGTGGCCTGGGGTCGCGCGCAGCTCGAGCTGGTCTAGCCCGCGGCCGCGCCGGTCCCCGGTGCCCACGGCGGCGGAGCGGAGGGACGTGTCGATGGCGGGCCAGGTGGTCGAGATCCGCCACCCCCTCGTGCAGCACAAGCTCGGTCTCATGCGGAAGAAGGACACCAGCACGTCCGAGTTCCGCAGCCTCCTCGCCGAGATCAGCATGCTGCTCGCCTACGAGGTCACCCGCGACCTGCCGACCCACGAGGTGGCGGCGGAGACGCCGGTGGCCTCCACCACGATCCGGCTCCTCGACGGCAAGAAGATCGTGCTGGTGTCGATCCTGCGCGCGGGCAACGGTCTCCTCGACGGCATGCTCCGCATCCTGCCGAGCGCGCGGGTGGGCCACGTGGGGCTCTACCGCGACCCGGCCACGCTGCAGGCGGTCGAGTACTACTTCAAGCTGCCGCACGAGATGGCGGAGCGCGACGTGGTGCTGCTCGACCCCATGCTCGCGACCGGGAACTCCGCGGTGGCGGCGGTGAGCCGGGTCCGGGCCACCCGGCCGCGCTCGATCCGCTTCGTGTGCCTGCTCACCTGTCCGGAGGGTCTCGCCGCGTTCCACCGTGCGCACCCGGACGTGCCGGTCTACACCGCGGCCATCGACAGCCACCTCAACGAGCACGGCTACATCGTTCCCGGCCTGGGCGACGCGGGCGACCGGCTCTTCGGCACCCGATGAGGCTCGCGGGCAAGGTCGCGCTGATCAGCGGCGGCGCCCGCGGCATGGGCGCGGCGGAGGCCCGCTTGTTCACCCACGAGGGAGCGCGGGTGGTCATCGGCGACATCCTTGACGCGGAGGGCAAGCAGGTGGAGGCCGCGATCGCGGGCGCGGGGGGCCAGGCGGTCTACGTGCACCTCGACGTGACGAGCGAGGCGGACTGGGAGCGCGCCGTCGCCACCGCCCTGTCCCGCTTCGGCCGGCTCGACATCCTGGTGAACAACGCGGGAGTGGGCGGCGGCAGCCGGCTCGAGGACACCACCGCGGAGCAGTGGGACCACGGCATGGACGTCAACGCCAAGGGGGTGTTTCTCGGAACCAAGGCCGCGATCCCCGCGATGCGCCGGGCCGGGGGCGGCTCCATCGTCAACATCTCCTCCCAGCTCGGCCTGGTCGGGATGGAGCGCAGCAGCCCGCAGTACCAGGCCTCGAAGGGCGCGGTGCGCACCCTCACCAAGCTCACCGCGGTGCAGTACGCGCGCGAGCGCATCCGGGCCAACTCGGTGCACCCCGGCCCGGTGGTGACGCCCATGACCGAGGCCCGCCGTGGTGATCCCGGCCACTACGAGTACATGGTGTCGCGCATCCCGCTCGGCCGGTACGGCGAGCCCGACGAGGTCGCCTACGGCGTCCTCTATCTCGCCTCCGACGAGGCCGCGTTCGTCACCGGCAGCGAGCTGGTCATCGACGGAGGCTGGACCGCCCAGTAGCCCGACGGCCCCAATAGCACCCAACCGAGAGGAGTCGCGCATGATCTACGAGATCCGGACGTATCGTGTCAAGGTCGGCAGCCTGCCCGAGGTCGAGAAGCGCTTCGGCGAGGCCTACGAGAACCGCAAGAAGATCTCGCCGCTCGCCGCCTTCTGGCACACCGAGATCGGGCCGCTGAACGAGATCATCCACGTGTGGCCCTACGAGAACATCAGCGAGCGCAACCGCCTCCGGGCCGAGGCGGTCAAGGCGGGCAGCTGGCCGCCCAAGATCGCGGAGTTCATCGAGACCATGCAGTCGGAGATCGTGGTGCCGTTCGCGTTCCTGCCCGACCTCAAGCCCGGCAAGATGGGCCCCTACTTCGAGATGCGCTACTACGCGCTCCGGGCGGGCACGCTCCCGGACCTGATCAAGCGCTGGGAGTCGAAGATCGAGGAGCGGATCAAGATGTCGCCGATCGCGCTGGCCGGCCACGTCGAGCACGGGGAGGCCAACCGCTTCATCCACATCTGGGCCTACAAGAGCCTCGACGAGCGGACCGCGATCCGCAACAAGGCGCGCGAGATGGGCGTGTGGCCGCCTCCGGGCGGGAGCGACACCCTGCTCACCATGGCCAACAAGATCATGCTGCCCTCCGCCTTCTCGCCGGTTCAGTAGCAGGCTGCTGCAGCCTGCTAGGCGGGGAGGCCCCCCAGGAAGTCGAGCAGCACGCGGTTGAAGGCCTCGGGCTGGTCGAGGTTCGAGGAGTGTCCGGCGCCCCGGATGACCTCGAGCCTCGCCCCGGGGATCTTCTTGGCCATGTACTCGCAGGGAGCCAGGAAGGGCTGGTCCTGATCGCCGACGATGATGAGCGTCGGCACTGTGATCCCGGCGAGCCCGTCGATCACCCGCGAGCCCTCCTGGGCCAGCATCCCGCGCGCGGCGTGGGCGAGGCCCTGCGCCGAGCGGTGCAGGCTCGCCGACTCCCGCACCTCGCGGCTCTTGCCGAGCGCCTCGAGGCCGCGCGTCTCGAGCGAGACGGCCCGCTCCTGGGCGCGCTGGTTCCACGCCGCCCGCGCGTCCGCGCTGCGGTAGCCGGGGCCGGAGTCGCAGATGACCAGCGCGCGGACCATCTCGGGATGCGCCAGGTAGAAGGCGAGCGAGACGTAGCCGCCCAGGGAGAGACCGCCGATCACCGCGCGCTCGACCCCCACGTGACCGAGCAGCGCGCGCATGTCGGCCACCGTGAGATCCGCGGAGTACTGGGCCGGGTCCGCCGGGCTCTCGGTCTCGCCGTGGCCGCGCATGCTCCAGGAGATGACCCGGTGGGTCTCGCCGAGCGCCGCGTGCTGGGCGTCCCACATCCGGCGGGTGGCCGAGTAGCCGTGGCTCAGCAGCACCGCGGGGCCGGCGCCGCTGGCCTGGTAGTCGATCTCGATGCCGTTCAGCCTGGCTCGCGTCATCGCGCCCGAGTATGACAGAATCGCGCCATGCGTACCATGGCATGGCGGTGGGTCATGGGGATGGTGCTGCTCGCGATGCCGGCGGGGGCGGGAGCCCAGGAGCTGACCGAGCTGTCGGCCACCGAGGCGGCGGCGCGCATCCGGGCCGGCACGCTCAAGAGCGAGGACCTGGTCCGGGCCCTCGTCGACGTGATCGAGCGGAAGCGCGACCTCAACGCGTTCATCACGTTCGACCGCGAGCGCGCGATCGCCTCCGCGCACAAGGCGGATGCCCTCGCGGCCCGCAAGACCTTCGCGGGGCCGCTGCACGGCGTGCCGATCGTGGTGAAGGACAACATCCACGTGGCCGGGCTGCCCAACTCGGCGGGCACCCCCGCGCTCCGCGACTTCGTGCCGACCCGCAACGCGGTGGTGGCCGAGAAGCTGATCCGCGCGGGGGCGATCGTGCTCGGCAAGACCAACATGCACGAGCTGGCCTTCGGCATCACGAGCAACAACGCGGCCTTCGGGCCGGCGCGCAACGCCTACGATCCGGGCCGCATCGCGGGCGGCTCCTCGGGCGGCACCGCCAACGCGATCGCGGCCCGCATGGCCGCGGCGGGCCTGGGCACCGATACCGGCGGCTCGGTCCGCATCCCGGCCGCGCTCAACGGCATCGCGGGCCTCCGCCCGACGCTCGGCCGCTACTCCCAGGACGGCATCACCCCGATCGCCCACACCCGGGACACCGCGGGACCGATGGCCCGCGAGGTCGCCGACCTGGTGCTGCTCGACACCATCATCACCGGCGCGCGCGATCGCGTCACGCCCACTCCGCTCAAGGGCCTGCGCCTGGGCGTCTGCCGGGCCCTCTTCTTCCGGAGCCTCGACCCCGCGACCGAGCAGCTCGCCGACGCCACACTCGATCGCCTGCGGGCCGCGGGGGCAGAGCTCGTCGACGTCGACATGCCGGGGCTCGTCGATCTCAACGGAAAGATCAGCTTCCCGGTCGCGCTCTACGAGGCCCGCGCCGACCTCACCCGCTACCTCAAGCGCTACCGCCCCGCGCTCGATCTCGCCACCCTCGCCGGGCGCATCGCGAGCCCGGACGTGAAAGGGCTCTTCGCCGGCGCGATCGTGCCCGGGGCCAAGGACGCGATCCCCGAGAAGGTCTACCTGGATGCGCTCGCCGCGCGGCCGCTGCTCCAGCAGCTCTACGCGGAGACCTTCCGGAAGCACGCCATCGCGGCCCTGGTGTTTCCCACCACGCCGCTGCCCGCCGCGCCGGTCGGCGACGACGAGAAGACGCTGCTCAACGGGGTCGAGGTCCCGACCTTCCCCACGTTCATCCAGAACACCGATCCGGGCAGCAACGCGGGTATCCCCGGTCTGAGCGTGCCCATCGGCCGCACCACGGCGGGCCTGCCCGTCGGCCTCGAGCTCGACGGCCCCGCCGGCAGCGATCGGCGGCTCCTCGGCATCGGGCTGGCGCTGGAGACGCTCGTCGGTCGCCTGCCCGCTCCCTGAATATCGTCACCCCGGCCCGCGATGACCGGGGCGTGGAGCCGGTGGATCGAGTCGGTGACGCCGCTCAGCGGGTGCCCGGGGCGCCCACCCACACCCACGTGTAGGGATACTCCTTGCCGTTGCCGTGCCGCTCCCAGCGGCCGGTCGACATCTGGATCTCGGGCGCCGGCTCGACCCGCGCGGGGGCGACGTAGGCCAGGGTCGGGGGCGACGGCACCACGTACACGATCGGCGGGGGCGGCACCACGATGACCGGCGGCGGGGGCTCCGCGGGCAGGTACGACCACCCCACGCAACACGGGAAGCCGGGCCGGGGGCCGAACGGGGGGCGCGGCCGTTGCGAGGGGGGACGATCGGTGCCCGTGCCGTCCGGGCGCATGCCGGCGCCGCCCCGGATGTCCTGGGCGGAGGCGCCCAGCGGGGCGAGCGCGCCGATCAGGATCACCGCCAGCAGGGCCACGCAACGCATGGCCGTAGTCTACGCTCGGCCCGGGCGTGCCGCCACTGCTCGACGCACTGCCGCTTGACAAGGAGGGCCGCGCGGCGGTCTGCTGGAGAGCGACGGAGGGTGAGGCGCCGCCCGACGTCGTGCGGTGAACCAGACAGGGAGAGATCAGGATGGACAACACGCCACCCGGCTCGTACGGCGCGTCATCGGGCGTGGCTCCGGCCTGATGACGCGCGAAGCTCACTAGGACGACACGAGATCCCGGCTCATCGTCGGGACATGCCGCAGGATCGTGATCCTGCGCGCGAGAAACCGAGGCCCGGCAGGCGGTTCACCGGTTCCGCCTCCGGGCCGTTTTTTCTCACGGGCGTTCGTCGGAGGAGGCGCGGCATGGCGCAGTGGGATCAGATCGACGTGGATGGCTCGCCGATGCGTCTGTACGTGGGCATGCCGAGTCTCGGCCGGGCGTTCCCCGCGGTGATCGTCATCCAGCACGGCCCCGGAGTGGACCGCTTCATCCAGGACCGCGTCGAGACGCTGTCGGAGCAGCACGGCTACCTCGCGATCGCCCCCGATCTGTACCACCGCCAGCCCGACGACGGCGACATGATGACCCGCATCGGGCGGCTGCGGGATCCCGAGGTGGTCAACGACGTCAGCGCCGCGGTGAACTACGCGCGGCGGCTCAAGGACACCCAGCTCGGGGACGTGGGGGTCATCGGCTTCTGCATGGGGGGCCGCGTCGCCTACCTGATGGCCGCGTCCAAGCCGGTCTTCAAGGCCGCGGGCGTGTTCTACGGGGGCAACATCATGAAGGCCTGGGGCGACGGACCCACCCCGTTCGACCTCACACCCTACGTGCATTGCCCGATCGTCGGCTTCTTCGGCAACGAGGACGCGAATCCCTCACCGGCCGACGTGGATCGGATCTCGACCCAGCTCGACAAGTACCGCAAGGCCCACGAGTTCCACCGCTACGACGGCGCGGGCCACGCCTTCCTGAACTTCTCCAACCCGGTCACCTACCGGGAGGGGCCCGCCCGGGACGCGTGGGAGAAGCTGATCCCGTTCCTCCAGCGGCACCTGCAGTCGAGCCGTCAGCCGCGGCAGCGGCTACCCGGCTAGCTCGTCGACAGGCTCGCGGCGGGCGCCGGCGTGCGCCCCGTCGGCCACGGGTCCAGGGGGTGGGTCCGGAGCAGCTCGCGGAAGACCTGGCACCAGCGGCACTCCACGCCTCCGTCCATCGTCGTGCAGCTGCACCGGCCCTCGAACTGGTTGGCGATCGCCACGGCCCTCGCGCGAAGGTTCATGACCGGCCTCCGTTGTTACGGAGACCATAGCCCCGGGCTGCGACGCGAGGATGGCGGGGGCGTGAAGAGTCCGTGACGGCGCGGCGGCCTACCGGGCGGGAGCGCGGAACGTGGCGTGCTGGGCGGTCCACCGCACGAGCAGCGCGGGATCGGGCTCCTGCGCGATGCCGGGCACGCGGGACGTCGCCACCTCGCCGCGGCCGCTGAGCACGATCTCGGGCTTGCCGGGGTCGTCGGTGTAGAAGTAGGACGAGGGGAAGATGTCGCCGGGGTAGGTGAAGTTCGGCAGGGTGGCCAGCTCGGCGCAGATGGCCCCGCCCACCGCGGTCTCGAGCATGCCGCCCACCCAGCACGGAATGCCGCGCTCGGCGCACCGCGACTGGATCATCCGCGACTCGGTGAGCCCACCCACCCGCGCCATCTTGATGTTCACCACGCGGCAGCTCCCGAGCGCGATGGCCGCCTCCACGTGCGCCAGGCTCTGGACGCTCTCGTCGAGGCAGACCGGCGTCGCGATCTGCCGCTGCAGGGCCGCGTGATTGACGAGGCTCATGCCGTCGTCGGCGAGCAGCTGCTCGATCATGGCCAGGCCGAAGCGGTCGAGCGCCTTGAAGATCGGCGTGTCCGCCGGCGAGTAGGCCGCGTTGCAGTCCACGTGGATGGTCAGGTCCGGGAACGTCTTGCGGACCGCCTCCACCATGAACAGGTCCCACCCGGGACGGAACTTGAGCTTCACCCGCGGGAAGCCCGCGTCGACCGCGCCCTGGATCTTCTCCATCAGGAGGTCGAGCGAGTCCTGGATCCCGAAGTCGGCCCCGACCGCCACCCGGTCGGCGGTGCCGCCCAGGGCGCGGTGCAGGGGCAGCCCGCGGCGCTTGGCGTCGAGCACCCACCAGGTGATGTCGAGCGCGGCGCGGGCGAACTGGTTGCCCTTGATGAAGGCCAGCCGCTCCAGCAGGTCGTGGGCGGTCTCGATGTCCTGGCCCACGATGCGCGGGGCCATGTGCTCGCACAGGGTGTGGAAGGTGCCGAGGGTGTGCTCGGCGGAATAGGCCGGGATGAAGGGCGGGCAGCTCTCGCCCCAGGCGTGGTGGCCGCCGCCCTCCATGCGCACGAGGATGGTGTCGGTGTAGTGCTGGTCCGCGTAGGAGGTCTTCCACACGAAGGCGAGCGGCACCCGCACCCAGTAGACGTCGATCGCGTCGATCCTCATGAGCCGGCCTCGAGTCTAGCGGGCCCGGGCCACGATGAACAGGCGCCGGAACGGAAACAGGGTGCGCCCGTCCGGCCGTGGCGGGTAGGCCCGCGCCACCAGCGCCGCGTAGGCCGCTTCGAAGCGTCCGCGCTCCGGCTCGACGAGGGCGTCGAGCAGCGGCTTGAGCCAGGTCCCCTTCGTCCACTCCTTCACCGGGTCCGCGCCTTCCAGCACCTGCAGGTACTCGGTCTCCCAGATGTCGAGCGTGGCCGCGACCGGGGAGAGGACGCCGTAGTAGAAGTCGGGATCGGCCACCGGGGCCGGTCGCAGCAGCGGCTCGAGCGTGGCGCGCCACGGGCCGGCCCGCGCGGCCTCGGCGATGGCGGTGTGCGAGCGGGCGCCGAAGTTGCGCGGCATCTGCACCGCGAGCACGCCGCCCGGCCCGAGACCGCCCAGCAGCGACGGGAAGAGGCGCTCGTGCCCGGGCAGCCAGTGGAGCGCGGCGTTGGAGTAGATGAGGTCGGCCGGCTGCGTCGGCCGCCACGTGGCCAGGTCCGCCTGCGTCCACGCGATCGCGGGGGCGGTGGCCGCGGCCTTGGCCAGCATCGCCTCCGAGTCGTCCACGCCGGTCACGCGAGCGTCCGGCCAGCGCTCCTTGATGAGGCGTGTCACGTTGCCGGCGCCCGCGCCGAGGTCGTAGATCTCCCTCGGACGGTCCAGATCGATGCGGTTCAGGAGGTCGACGGCCGGCCGGAGCCGGTGGTCGGCGAACTTCAGGTACTGAGCGGGGTCCCACGCCACGCCCGGAAGAATACCTCAAGCGGTCGCTCGCGGGGCGCCTTGACCGTCCGTGACACGTTTGGTATACAATCGACCACTCGTGAGCCAGGACGCAGCGTCACGAATCCGATTCACCGACCCCGGTCTGATTCGAGACCGGGTGGTCGACGCGCTCCGCGACGCCATCATCGCCGGCCGGCTGAAGCCGGGCGAGCGCATCCGGGAGCGCGAGCTGGTCTCGCTGCTGGGCGTGAGCCGCTCGCCGCTGCGGGAGGCCATCCGCATCCTGGAGACCGAGGGGCTGATCACGTCCCTGGCCTACCGCGGGGCCCGGGTCAGCGAGCTGAGCGCCACCGACCTGCACGACATGCTGCACGTGCGGATCATGCTTGAGAGCTTCGCGGCGCGGCTGTTCATCGAGCGGCTCGACGATCGGGCGCTGCAGGCGATGCAGGAGCAGGTGGAGCGGGCGCGCGCTCCGGGCTACCAGGTCGACCTGCAGGCGAACTTCGACCTGGGGCTCGAGTTCCACGACCTGCTCGTGGGGGCCTGCGGCAACCGCAAGGTGGTCCAGCTGCACGAGAACCTCAAGCGCCACCAGACCCGCTACCAGCATTTCGCCTTCGCCCGCCTCGGCCGCGACGTGCGGGCCCTCGACGAGCACGCCGAGATGGTGGCCTTGCTCCGCGCGCGCGACCTGGAGGCGGTCGAGCAGAAGATCCGCGCCCATCTCCTGCGCTTCTACGACTACCTCGCGCCGCTCCTGCCGGTCGACGCCGCGCCCGACCCGGAGACGCGATGAGCCACGAGCTGGTGGTGCGCGGCGGCACCGTGGTGACCGCCACCGAGTCGGGGCGGACCGACGTGGGCGTCGACGGCGGCCGGGTCACCGCGCTGGCCCCGTCGCTGCCTACCGGCCGGCGGGAGATCGACGCGACCGGCCTGCTCGTCCTGCCCGGTGGGGTGGACGTGCACACCCATCTCGACGCGGAGGTGGGCGGGGTGCGGAGCGTCGACGACTTCGAGTCGGGCACCGCGGCCGCCGCCTGCGGCGGCGTCACCACCATCTGCGACTACGCGTGGCAGGCGCGCGGGCAGTCGCTGACCGCCGCGGTGGAGGCCTGGAAGACCAAGGCGGTGGGCCGCGCCCACGTCGACTACGGGTTCCACGTCATCGTGAGCGACGCGAGCGACCGCACGCTGGCCGAGATCCCCCGCCTGGTCGACATCGGCTACCCGAGCCTCAAGGTCTTCATGATCAACGAGTTCGGCATCGGCGACCAGGCGATGGTCCGCGTGCTGGACGCGGCGCGGAAGGTCGGGGTCGTGGTCAACGTGCACGCCGAGAACGGCGACATGCTCGACCACTGCACGCGCAACCTGCTGGCCGCGGGGCGCCGTGACCCGCGGTACTACGCGGCGAGCCGGCCGCCCCTCGCGGAGGCCGAGGCCACCCGTCGGGCCATCGACTACGCGGCGCTGGTCGACGCCGAGATCTACATCGTCCATCTCTCGTGCGCCGACGCGCTCGAGGCGGTGAGCGCGGCGCGCCGGCGCGGGGTGCGGGTGTGGGCGGAGACGCGGCCCATCTACCTCGTGCTCACCGAGGAGCGCTACGCGGCCGGTGGGGCCGAGGCGGCCAAGTTCGTGGGCGCCCCGCCGCTGCGCACCGCGCGCGACCAGGCCGCGCTGTGGGAGGGCCTGCGCTCGGGCGACATCCAGGCCATCGGCAGCGACAACACCTCGTGGACGGTGGAGCAGAAGGCGGCGGGGGCCCGGGACTTCACCCGGGTGCCGTACGGGGTGCCGGGGCTCGAGACCGAGATGCCGGTGATCTACTCGGAGGGCGTGAGCCAGGCCCGGATCTCGCTGCAGACCTTCGTGGCCGCGTTCTCGACCAATCCCGCGCGCATCTTCGGGCTCTATCCGCAGAAGGGGACGATCGCGGTGGGCAGCGACGCGGACCTGGTGCTCTTCGATCCGGCGGGCAAGGGTGTGGTCGACGAGCGGCAGCTCCACTCGCGGGCCGGCTACGACCCGTTCAACGGCTTCGCGCTACACGGGCTGCCGACGCTGACGCTCTCGCGCGGCGAGGTGGTCGCGCGGCAGGGCCAGCTCGTGAGCCAGGCCGGGCGCGGGCGGCACCTGCTCCGCCGCCGGCCGAGCACGGGCGCCTAGTCGCCCGTCACTGCAGTGCACTGCTTCTCGTGAGGAATGGAGGCCGGGGCATGAGGGACTGGGCGGGGGCGCTTCTGGCGGGACTGGTGGCGGCGGCGGTGGGCTTCGGGACGGCGGGTCCCGCGCAGGCGGCGTGCGAGCCGGACAAGGTGGCGACGAAGTATCCGGGCCTGGCCGGCAAGACGCTCAAGGTCGGGCTCGATCCGACGCTGCCGCCCATCATGTATCGCGATCCGAACAACCCGAGCAAGATCATCGGCCAGGACCCCGACATGGTCGAGGCGGCCATGAAGTGCCTCGGGCTCAAGTACGAGCTGGTGGGCCTCGACTTCGGGACGCTCGTGCCCACGCTCCAGGCCGGGCAGATCCAGCTGATCTGGTCGAACATCTACTACACGCCGGCGCGGGCGCAGGCCGCCGACTTCGTGAACTACGCGACCACCGGCACCGCCGGGATCGTCAAGAAGGGCAACCCGAAGAACATCAAGACCATCGAGGACGTCTGCGGGAAGCGGGCCGCGCCGATCCTGGGCACCGTCGAGGACAAGGGCTTCCAGGACGCGAGCGCCAAGTGCGTGGCCGCCGGCAAGCCCGCCATCGAGATCACCCCGTACCCGAACGCGCCCGCGACGTCGCGCGCCATCGAGAACGACCGGGCCGACGTCTCGATGTACGACGTGGTCCTCGTCGACCAGGTGGTGCGGACGAATCCCGACAAGTTCGAGCGGGCGTACTACTTCCGCAGCGGCATCAAGATCGGGGTGGCGGTGAAGAAGGGCAACGAGGAGCTGGTGACCGCGGTCAAGGACGCGATCACCGAACTGCAGGCCAACGGCACCCAGAAGGCGCTGATGCAGAAGAACGGGATCGACCCGACGCTGGCGATCCCGGTCGAGATCGGCCGCTAGCGCGGCCGTCGCGAGCGGCCGGCCGAGCGCGGGCCCGGGGGCATGGAGGCCTTCCTCCAGTACCTGACCTTCCCCTTTCTGCTGGAGGGGATGTGGCTCACACTGCGGATCTTCCTCGCCTCGATGGCGGGAGGACTCGCGCTCGGCCTGGTGATCGCGCTGATGCGGCTGTCCCCGTACCGGCTGCTCGCGGGCCTGGCCTGGACCTACGTGTGGCTGGTGCGCGGCACGCCGGTGCTGCTCCAGCTCGTGTTCCTGTTCGACGCGCTGCCGTTCATCGGCATCGTGATGCCCCCGGTGACCACCGCGATCATCGGGTTCTCGCTCAACGAGGCCGCCTTCGCGGGCGAGATCATCCGGGGCGGCATCCTGTCGGTGAGCCGCAACCAGACCCTGGCCGCCGCCTCGCTCGGCATGGGCCCGCTCCTCACCCTGCGCCGCATCGTGCTCCCGCAGGCGATGCGCGCGATCCTGCCCGCGGTGGGCAACGACGCGATCAGCGTGCTCAAGGGCACCTCGCTCGCCTCGGTGATCGCGGTCAACGAGCTGACCCTGCGCAGCCAGCAGATCGTGGCCCAGAACTTCAAGTTCTTCCCGGTGTTCGCGGCGGCCGGCGTGATGTACCTGACTGTCACCACCCTGATCGCGGCGATCCAGTTCGTGCTCGAGCGGCGGGCGAGCCCCGACGTGGATCGAAGCCGGAAGCCCCGGAGCGAGACCGCGCTGGGCCGGCTCTTCGGCTTCCGCGGGCGGCCTCCGGAGGCGGAGCCGGTCGCGGTGGCGGCCGCGCCGATCGCCGGGCGCGCCGCCCCGCCGGCCGCGCGCGTCGACCTGGTGGAGCTGGTGGGCGGGCGAGCCGCGCGCACCGGCGTCGACGTCGCGGGGCCGTTCGTGCGCTGCGCCGACGTGTGGAAATCGTACGGGCACCGGGCGATCCTGCAAGGGGTGAACTTCACGGTGCACCGCGGCGACGTGGTGACCCTGATGGGGCCGAGCGGCTCGGGCAAGAGCACGCTGCTTCGCCTGATCGCCCACCTCGAGCCGATGGACCGGGGCGAGATCACGGTGGACGGCGCCCTGGTCGGGTACGAGCGCGTGGACGGGACGCTCCGGCCCTCGCGTCACGTGGCGCGCGAGCGGGCCCGGGCGCGCATCGGCATGGTCTTCCAGCAGTTCAACCTCTTCGAGCACCTGACCGCGCTCGAGAACATCTGCGAGGCGCCGGTGCGCGTGCACGGCGAGCGGCCGGAGGTAGCCCGCGCCCGCGCCGCCACGCTGCTCTCGAGCGTGGGGCTCGCCCATCACGCCGATCACCTCCCGGCGCGGCTCTCCGGCGGGCAGCAGCAGCGGGTGGCGATCGCGCGCGCCCTCGCCATCTCGCCGCGGGTCATGCTCTTCGACGAGCCGACCTCCGCGCTCGACCCGGAGCTGGTGGCGGAGGTCCTGTCGGTGATCCGGCGCCTCGCCGAGGCGGGCATGACCATGATCGTGGTCACCCACGAGCTGCGCTTCGCCCGCGAGGTGGCCGACCGCATCGTGTTCATGGCCGACGGGCGCATCGTCGAGGAGGGCACCCCGGAGGAGGTCCTCGAGCACCCGCGCGAGGCCCGCACCCAGCAGTTCCTCAAGCTCGTCCAGGACTAGACGGGGAGCCGGCCATGGCGATCCACCACCTCGCGGCCAGCGACAAGACGGTGCACTGGGGCTACTGGAGCCGGCTCCTGTCGCCGGTGCTCGAGGTCAGCTCGGGCGATCGCGTGACCATCGAGACCCTGACCCACCACGCCAACGACGACGCGGCCCGCATGATCCAGGACGACCTGGGCGCGGAGAGCGTCTACCGCTGGGACCGCCGCGGCAAGGCGGTGGACCGCCGCGGGGCCGGGCCCATCGAGCCCGGGCGCTTCCGCCGCGGCGCGGGCGAGGGGCTCGGCGTGCACATCTGCACCGGACCGGTGGCGGTGCGCGGGGCCGAGCCGGGCGACGTGCTCGAGGTCCACGTCGTCGACGTGGCGTTCCGCCCCTGCGCGAACCCGCGGTTCCCGGGCCGCGCTTTCGGTAGCAACGCGGCCGCGTGGTGGGGCTTCCACTATTCGGATCTGCTCGAGGAGCCGAAGCCGCGCGAGGTGGTCACGATCTACGAGATGGACGTCTCCGGCGCGCGCGGCTGGGCCGAGGCGGTCTACAGCTTCCGCTGGACGCCGCAGGTCGACCCGGACGGCATCGTGCACCCGACCATCGACTACCCGGGGGTGCCGGTGGACCACCGCACCGTGCTGGAGCGGCACGGCGTGCTCCGCGGAGTGCGGGTGCCGGTACGGCCGCACTTCGGGGTGATCGGCCTGGCGCCGGCCGAGGCCGACTACGTCAACACGATCCCGCCCCACTACGTGGGCGGTAACATCGACGACTGGCGCATCGGGCGGGGCGCCCGGATGTACTACCCGGTGGCGGTGCCGGGCGCGCTGCTCTCCGCGGGCGATCCGCACGCCTCGCAGGGCGACTCCGAGCTGTGCGGCACCGCGATCGAGTGCTCCCTCACCGGCACCTTCGAGCTGGTCCTGCACAAGCGCGACCGCCTGGGCGGCACGCCCCTGCAGGGGCTCGACTATCCGCTGCTCGAGACCGCGGAGGAGTGGGTCGTCCACGGCTTCAGCTTCCCGCGCTTTCTCACCGACCTGGGGCCGGACGCGCAGGACGCCGTCTTCGCGCGCTCGTCGGTGGACCTGGCGATGCGCGACGCCTTCCGCAAGGCGCGGCGCTTCCTCATGACCACCCGCGGGCTCAGCGAGGACGAGGCGATCTCGCTCCTCTCGGTGGGCGTGGACTTCGGCGTCACCCAGGTCGTGGACGGCAACTGGGGCGTCCACGCCATCATCAAGAAGGGCCTCTTCGCCGCCTCCTGAGCTCCGCTCAGCGCGTCGGAGCGGGAGGGGCCGGAGGCGCGGGCGGCGGAGGCGGCGGGGGCGGCCCGGCCGGGGGCGCCGGGATCCGCGCCGGGGCGGTGCCGGGCGCGCTCGCGGGCGGGCCCGAGCAGCGGAACACGTCCGCGTAGACGGTCGACAGGTCCTCGGCGCCGCCGAAGGTCAGGAGCGCGGTGTTGCCGCCCATCTTCACGATCTTCCGCCGCAGGTCCTTGACCGAGTCGTCGTGCACCGAGCCGATGCGGCCGCAGCCGTGGGTGAGCCCGGGGTCGGTCGTGAGCCGCACGCGCGCCATCGCGATCTTCTCGAGGTCCTGCGCGCGCGCGCCGGGCGCGAGTGGCGCGCCCCACATCAACAGCACCCCCGCCAGTCCCATCGCCGTCGCCCGCGTCTTCATGGTCATCTCCCGGGTCGTGCTATATGCTGTCTCCGCCATGATACCCGACCGTCGGCGCCCGGTCCGCCTCGCGTTCCGGCTGGTCCTGGCGCTGCTCGTCCTCGCGGTGGTGGCCGGCGCGGCGGCCCAGCCGCCGGTGCAGACCCCGGTGCTGCTCATGATCTCGATCGACGGCCTCCGCCCCGATCACGTGACCGCGGCCGACGCCCTCGGGCTCAAGATCCCGAACCTGCGCCGATTCCTCGCCGAGGGCGCCTACGCCGAAGGGGTGCAGGGGGTCATTCCCACCGTGACCTATCCGAGCCACACCACGCTGATCACCGGCGCGTGGCCGGCGCGGCACGGCATCCTCGCCAACGTGGTGTTCGATCCGCTGCGCGAGAACCAGAGCGGCTGGTACTGGTACGCGGAGGACATCCGGGTGCCCACCCTCTGGGACGCCGCGGCCCGGGCCGGGCTCAGCACCGCGAGCGTGCAGTGGCCGGCGAGCGTCGGCGCGCGCGTGACCTGGAACATCCCGGAGTTCTGGCGCGCGGGCAGCGCGGACGACGCGAAGCTCCTGCGCGCGGTCTCGACCCCGGGGCTCCTCGCCGAGCTCGAGCCGGACCTGGGCCCGTACCCGCGCGCGCTCACGGTGGAATCGGACGAGCAGCGCGGGCGCTACGCGGCCCGCATCCTCGAGAGGAAGCGGCCGAACCTGCTCACCCTCCATCTCATCGCCCTCGATCATGCCGAGCACGGGAGCGGGCCCGGCAGCGCGGAGAGCCTCGCGACGCTCGAGCGCCTCGACGCGGTGGTCGGCACCCTGCGCACTCTCGCGGAGACGGTGGCGCCCGGCCGCGCCTACGTCGCCATCGTCTCCGACCACGGCTTCGCGCGCACCACGATGCAGCTCAACCTGACCGGGGAGTTCCGCCGGGCCGGTCTCTTCACGGTGAGCCCCCAGGGCAAGGTCACCGACTGGCGGGCGATGCCGTGGACCGCCGGGGGCTCGATCGCGGTGATGCTCAAGGATCCCGCGGACGCGGCCACGCTCGCGAAGGTGCGCGAGCTGCTCGATCGCATCGCCGCGGATCCGGCCAACGGCGTCGACCGGGTGCTCGACGCGGCGGCCCTGCGCGACCGCGGCGGATTCCCGGGCGCGGCCTTCGTCGTCGGGCTCAAGCCCGACTGGCAGTCCGGCTCCGGCCTGAACGGCCCGCTCACCGCCAAGGCCGGAGTGGGCGGCATGCACGGTCACCTGCCGGATCTCCCCGACATGCGGGCGTCGTTCTTCCTGGTCGGCCCCGGCGTGCCGGCGGGCCGCTCGCTCGGGCTCATCGACATGCGGGATATCGCGACGACTCTCGCGCGTCGTCTCGATCTGTCGCTACCCTCCGCGGAGGGGAAGGTCCTCCTGCCGTGAGGCCGTGACCACGGCGCGCTCAGCGCGCGCGCCAGTGGCCCTCGACCCAGACGTACCCGCCCTCGTGCGGCGTCCAGCCGCCCGGCACCCAGACGTATCC
>DATJIR010000369.1:0-7929 GCA_035493135.1 Verrucomicrobiia bacterium | reverse complement strand
GGTCAGGATCGGCGGCAGCAGATTGTCGCGGCCGCGCGCGGCCCGGTCCACCGCGTCCAGCGCTCGCGCGGCGGGGTCCGCGTCGCGGGTCCGGCGTATCCGGGCCAGGCGCTCGGCCAGCGCCTCGCCCACCGCGGGATCGACCTGGAACAGGTTCGCGGGCGGAGGCTCGTCCATCACGAACTCGTTGACGCCCACCACCACCCGCTGCTTGCCCTCGACCTCCTGCTGGTAGCGGTAGGCCGCCTCCTGGATCTCCCGCTGCATGAACGGGATCGCGTGCACCGAGCCCCCGAGGCCGTCGATCTTGGCGATGTAGCTCTCGGCCTCCTCTTCGAGCCGCCGGGTGATCCGCTCGATGGTGTAGGAGCCCCCGAGCGGATCCACGACGTCGGCCACCCCGGACTCGTGGGCCAGCACCTGCTGGGTTCGGAGCGCGATGCGGACCGCCTGCTCGCTCGGCAGGGAGAGCGCCTCGTCCATCGAGTTGGTGTGCAGCGACTGGCAGCCGCCCAGCACCGCGGCCAGGGCCTGCACCGCGACCCGGACGATGTTGTTCTCCGGCTGCTGCGCGGTGAGCATGCTGCCGGCGGTCTGGGCGTGGAAGCGCAGCATCTGGGAGCGCGGGTCCCGGGCCCCGAACCGCTCGCGCATGATGCGGGCCCACAGCCGGCGGGCGGCCCGGTACTTCGCCACCTCCTCGATCAGGTTGTTGTGGGCGTTGAAGAAGAACGAGAGCTGGGGCGCGAACTCGTCGACCTTGAGGCCGGCCTCCTGGGCCGCGGTCACGTAGGCGATGCCGTTGGCCAGGGTGAACGCCACCTCCTGGGCGGCGGTGGAGCCCGCCTCGCGGATGTGGTAGCCCGAGATCGAGATGGTGTTCCAGCGCGGCACCCGCTCGCGGCAGAACGCGAAGGTGTCGGTGATGAGCCGCATCGAGGGGACGGGCGGGAACACGTAGGTGCCGCGGGCCACGTACTCCTTGAGGATGTCGTTCTGGACGGTGCCGGAGAGCCGCGCCGAGGGCACGCCCTGCCGCTCCGCCACCGCCATGTAGAGGCACAGCAGGATGGAGGCGGTGGCGTTGATGGTCATCGAGGTGGAGACGCGGTCGAGCGGGATGGCCTCGAAGAGCGCGCCCATGTCCTCCACGCTCGAGATCGCGACCCCGACCTTGCCGACCTCGCTGCGGGCGATCTCGTGGTCGGCGTCGTAGCCCATCTGGGTGGGCAGGTCGAAGGCCACGCTGAGCCCGCTCTGCCCCTGCTCGAGCAGGTAGCGGAAGCGGCGGTTGGTCTCCGCGGCCGAGCCGAAGCCCGCGTACTGCCGCATCGTCCAGAGCCGCCCCCGGTACATGGTGGGCTGCACGCCGCGGGTGTACGGGAACTCCCCCGGGAAGCCGAGGTCGCGCAGGTAGTCCATGCGATCGACGTCGGCGGGGGTGTGCAGGCGCTCGACCGGGGCGCCGCTCGAGTCCGCGAACGATCCCGGGCGATCGGATGCCCGACCGAGCGCGGGCTTGAGGGTGCGCTCCTCCCACTCCCGGCGGGCCTCCTCGAAGCGGGCGCGCTCTTCCGGGGTCACAGCGGAATATTCCCGTGCTTCTTGGGCGGGTTGCTGTCCCGCTTGGTGTGGAGCACCTCGAGGGCCTGGATCAGCCGCCGGCGCGTGTCCCGCGGCTCGATGACCTCGTCGATGTACCCGCGCTCCGCCGCCGCGTAGGGATTCGCGAACTTCTCCCGGTACTCGCGCACCTTCTCCTCCTTCAGCACGGCCGGGTCCGGCGCCGCCTCCACGTCGCGCCGGTAGAGGATGTTCACCGCCCCGTCCGGGCCCATCACCGCGATCTCCGCGGTGGGGAACGCGAAGTTGGCGTCGCCCCGGATGTGCTTGGAGGACATGACGCAGTAGGCGCCGCCGTAGGCCTTCCGGGTGATCACGGTGAGCTTCGGCACCGTCGCCTCGCAGAAGGCGAAGAGCAGCTTGGCCCCGTGCTTGATGATGCCGCCGAACTCCTGGGCGGTGCCGGGCAGGAAGCCGGGCACGTCCTCGAAGGTGACGATCGGAATGTTGAAGCAGTCGCAGAAGCGCACGAAGCGGGCGCCCTTCAGCGAGGCGTTGATGTCGAGGCAGCCGGCCAGGTGCGCGGGCTGGTTGGCGACGATCCCGACCGGCCGGCCCCCGAGCCGCCCGAACCCGATGACCAGGTTCGGCGCGTAGTCGGCCTGGACCTCGAAGAAGTACCGGTCGTCGAGGACCGGTCGCACGATGTCCTTGATGTCGTAGGGCCGGTTCGGCTGCTCGGGCACCACCGTCTGCAGCTCCTCGTCGACGCGATCGACCGGGTCGAGGCTCGCGCGAACGGGTGGGTCTTCCGAATTGTTCTGGGGCAGGAACGCGAGGAGCTCGCGGATGAGGGCGAGGCACTCCTCCTCGTTCTCGGCCGCGAAGTGGGCCACCCCCGAGGTGCCCCCGTGGGTGGCGGCGCCGCCCAGCTCCTCGAACGAGACCTCCTCGTGGGTGACCGCCCGGATCACGTCCGGCCCGGTCACGAACATGTAGGAGGTGTGCTTGACCATGAACACGAAGTCGGTGATGGCCGGCGAGTACACCGCGCCCCCCGCGCACGGCCCCATGATGGCCGAGATCTGCGGCACCACGCCCGAGGCGAGCGTGTTGCGCAGGAAGATGTCCGCGTAGCCGGCCAGCGAGACCACGCCTTCCTGGATGCGGGCCCCGCCCGAGTCGTTGAGCCCGATGATCGGGGTGCCCGTCTTCATCGCCAGGTCCATGATCTTGCAGATCTTTCGCGCGTAGGCCTCCGACAGCGAGCCGCCGAAGACCGTGAAGTCCTGGGCGAACACGAATATCGGCCGGCCGTGGATGCGCCCGCTGCCGGTCACGACCCCGTCGCCGGGGATCCGCTGCTCGTCCATGCCGAAGTCACGGCTCTGGTGGACGACGAGACGGTCCATCTCGGCGAACGAGCCCTTGTCGAGCAGGAGCTCGATCCGCTCGCGCGCCGTCTTCTTGCCCGCCTTGTGCTGGCGGGCGATGCGATCCGGCCCTCCGGCGAGATCGGCCGCCTCGTTGCGGCGCCGGAGCTCGTCGAAGCGATCGTGGAGGGACATGGCGGGAAGACCTCTGCTGGAGGAGTATAGGGGTCCCGAAAGCGGAAAGTCAATGAATGCACGCGGTTCTCGCCTGGTTTGTTTGACTTGCTCCGAGGCGCCTGCCATACTCGGAACCCGATGACCCCGCTGGCGGTCGGCGTGATCCTCGCCTGCATCGTGGCTCTCACGATCGTGCTCATCTCCATGCTGCTGTCCTTCAAGCGGGCCGCCCAGCGGGCCGAGGGTGTGCTGGCCATCGTGGAGCGCGAGATCCGTCCCATGACGACCGAACTGGAAAACCTGACCGCGGAGCTGCAGAAGCTGACCCACAAGGCCAACGACAGCCTCGACCGCATCGGCGCGGTGGTCGAGCGCGTCGAGGACATCTCGGTGACCGCGGCCCGGGTGGTCGGCGTGGTGGGCGGGCTCACGCGGATCGGCCAGTACGCCGGGGTCGCGGCCGGGGTCAAGCGCGGATTCGAGGTCTTCCTCAACCGGCTCAAGGACCGGCACCACTGACCGCGGGGATCGATCGACCCGCGAAAAGGAGAAGACCATGAGCGAAGAGCGTGGAAGCGACGCGGCGGGCTATCTGGGCTGGTTCTTCCTCGGGGCGATCGCGGGCGCGGCCGCCGCGGTGCTGCTGACGCCCAAGACCGGGCGCGAGACCCGCGAGCTGCTCGCCGAGCAGAGCGGCGACCTGTTCAAGCGGGCCCAGGAGGCGGCCGGCCAGGCGCAGGGTCGGGCCGGCGACCTCTTCGACAAGGGGCGCGAGTACTTCGAGGAGCAGGCCCAGCGGCTGACCTCCGCCTTTGAGGCGGGACGCTCGGCCATGAAAGAGGAGATCACGCGCGGCCGCTCCAACTGACCGGCCGCCGCCGAGCGCATGGCCGAGGTCGAGCTGCCCAAGCCCGAGGAGCTGCACGAGCACGCCGAGAATCAGTTCAGTCGCCGGGTCGCGCTGGTCACGGCCGTCTTCGCGGTGGTCCTGGCCATCGCGGCCCTCGGCGGCAACCACGCCATGAAGGAGATGCTGCTGTCCCAGCAGCAGTCCTCCGACCAGTGGGCCTTCTACCAGGCCAAGGTCATCCGCGAGCACCTCTACCGCGGCCAGAAGCTCCGGCTCGAGGCCGATCTCGTCGAGCGCGACGCCAGCCTCAAGCCGGAGGCCCGGAAGAAGCTCGAGGACCTGCTCGCCAAGCTCGACGAGGAGGAGAAGCGCTACAACGTCGAGAAGAAGGACATCGAGAAAGCGGCGAAGGCGCTCGAGCACCAGCGGGACGGCTTCGCGGCGCGCGATCCGTACTTCCTGGTCGCGGAGGCGCTGCTCCAGATCGCCATCGTGATGTCGTCGGTCTCGATCCTGGCCCGCTCCCGGGTGATCTTCTCGTTCAGCCTCGCCCTCGCGGTGATCGGCGCGATCCTCACCGTCAACGGCTACTTCATGCTCTTCCAGCTCCCCTTCATGCACGGCGGCGGCCACCACTGACCGCCTTCTCTCTCCCTCTCCCCCCTGGGAAGAGGGCAGGGTGAGGGGATGTGAGGTGAGGGGCCCAGCGGTGGCGCGGGATCGAAGCGAGAACCGCGGGGCGAGTAGATCTACCGCCGAAAATCGGCCCGCGTCGGCAGCAGCCGGTCCGCGATGAGGTTCCGCATCATCTCCACCGTCCCGCCGCCGATCGCGAACATCCGGGCGTCACGGACCATCCGCTCGAGCGGTAGCCCACGCCCGTACCCGGCGGCGCCGTGAACCTGTAGCGCCTGGCCGGTCACCTCCTGCGCCATCTCGGCCGCGAAGGTCTTGGCCTTCGCCGCCTCGAGCGCGTCCGGGAACCCGTGGTGCGCGTTGGCGGCCGCCCGATGGATCAGGAGCCGGGCCGCGTCGATCCGGATCGCCATGTCGGCGAGCTTCCAGCGAATACCCTGGAACTCTCCGATGGCCCGCCCGAACTGCCGGCGCTCCGCCGCGTAGGCGAGCGCCAGCTCGTACGCGCCCTGGGCCAGCCCCAGCGCGACGGTGGCCGCGCCCAGCCGCTGGCCGTTGTAGGCCTGCATCAGCTGCTTGAAGCCCTCCGGCGGGGCCACCAGCACGTGATCCCTCGGCACGCGGCAGCCGTCGAAGTGCAGCCGGCCCTCGGGGATGCCGCGCAGGCCCATCGTGTGGTCGCGGTCGCCGATGCGGAACCCCGGGGTGTCGCGCTCGACGAAGATGCCGCCGATCCCGGCGGCCCCCGGCGCGCGGCTCATGCGACAGTACACGAGGTAGAGGCGCGAGGTCCCGGCCCCGGTGATCCAGCGCTTCTCGCCGGTGAGCGCGTAGCCCTCCGGCGCCTCGTCCGCGCGGGTCGCCAGGTCGGTGGCCGCCGATCCCGCCTCGGGCTCGGTGATCGCGATGGCCGGCTTGTCGCCGTCGAGCACCCAGGGGAAGTAGCGGCGCTTCTGCGCTTCGCTCCCGTAGGCCGCGAGCGCGCCCACCACGCCCAGGCTCCCCTCGACCACGATGCGCGCGGTGACCCCGCATACCCGGGCAACCTCCTCGACCACGAGGAGGACGTCTAGGATTGAAGCGGAGGCTCCTCCGTACTCCCGGGGAATGGTGAGGCCCATGAAGCCGGCCCGCACCAGGTCCTTCACGTTGTCCCAGGGGTACTGCTCGTGCGCGTCCCAGCGCGCGGCGCGCTCGCGGAACGTTCCGTCGGCGAGCTCGCGGGCACGGAGTCGGAGCGCTTCCTGCTCGGCGGTGAGTCGAAAGTCCATGACCGCCCCTCACCCTGCCCTCTCCCCTTCCGGGGAGAGGGAGATCATATGTGGATGGGGTGGCCGAGGGCGGCCAGCGTCGCCTCGAGCGCGGCCTCGGAGAGCGTGGGGTGGGCGTGGATGGTGTGGACGATCTCCTCCAGCGTCGCCTCGAGCGTGCGGCCCACCGCGAACTCGTGGATGAGCTCGGTGGCCTCGGGGCCCACGATGTGCACGCCCAGGATCTCGCCGGTGCCCTTGTCGGCCACCACCTTGACGAAGCCCTCGGTGTCGCCGAGCGCGACCGCCTTGCCGCTGGCGGTGAACGGGAACTTCCCGACCGCGATCTCGCGCCCGCCGCCGCGGGCCACCGCCTCCGACACGCCGATCGAGGCCACCTGGGGACGGCAGTAGGTGCAGGACGGGACGTTGCCGTAGTCCACCGGGCGCGGCGTCTGCCCCGCGATGGCCTCCGCCGCGACCACGGCCTCGGCCATCGCCTTGTGCGCCAGCATCTGGTGGCCCGCCATGTCGCCGATGGCGTAGATCCCCTTCACCGAGGTCTCCATGGTGGCGGACACGGTCACGAAGCCCTTCTCGGTGGCGACCGAGAGCGGCTCGAGCCCGAGCCCGCGGGTGCGGGCGGCCCGCCCCACCGCCATCAGCACCTGGTCGGTCTCGAGCGTCTCGGCCTTGCCCTCCGCCTCCACCGCCACCGCGACGGAGGAGGGCCCCGGGGTCACCCCCTTCACCCGCACCCCGGTGCGGATCGTGATGCCCCGGCGGGAGAAGAGCCGCGCGATCTGGGCCGAGACCTCCTCGTCCTCGATCGGCAGCACCCGCGGCAGGGCCTCGAGCACCGTCACCGATGCCCCGTAGGCCGCGTACACGTCGGCGAACTCGATGCCCACCGCGCCCGCCCCGATCACCACGAGCGAGCCGGGCCGGTTCTCGTTGGTGACCGCACCGGTCGAGGAGATGATCCGCTTCTCGTCGATGGTCACGCCGGGCAGCGAGCGGGGCTCGGATCCGGTGGCGAGGATCACCGCCCGGCGCGCCTCGAGGGTCTGGGCCGACTCCTTGCCCGCGACCTCCACGACCCGGGCACTCTTGAGCGTGCCCTTCCCGGGGAACAGCGTGATCTTGTTCTTGCGGAACAGGAACTCGACGCCCTTGGCCATGCGGTCGGCCACCCGGCGCGAGCGCTGGACCGCCTGCGCGTAGTCGGCCTTCCACTCCCCCACCGCGATCCCGAACTCCTGGGCGCGCTGGAAGAGCCCGACCACCTCCGCGTTGCGGAGCAGGGCCTTGGTGGGAATGCAGCCCCAGTTGAGGCAGACGCCGCCCGGGCGGTCGTCCTCCACGGTCGCGACGCTCAACCCGAGCTGGGCGCAGCGGATGGCGGACACGTAGCCGCCGGGCCCGGTGCCGACCACCACCACGTCGAACGCCTGGGTCGCCACCGGCTACACCAGCAGGCGCAGGGGCTCTTCCAGCAGCCGCTTGAGATCCTGGAGGTAGCGGGCGCCCATCGCCCCGTCCATCACCCGGTGGTCGCAGGAGATGGTCACCTTCATGCGCCGCCCGATCCGGATCTCACCCCCGTCCGCCACCGGCTTCTCGAGCACGGAGCCGACCGCCAGGATCGCGCCCTCCGGCGGATTGATGATGGCCGAGAACTCCTCCACGTCGAACATGCCGAGGTTGGAGACCGAGAACGTGGCCCCGGACATTTCTTGCGCTCGCAGCTTGCCCCCGCGGGCGCGGTCGGCCAGGTCGCGCGACTCCACCGCGATGCGCCCGAGCGCCTTCACGTCGCAGTCGCGCAGCACCGGGGTGATGAGCCCCTGCTCGAGCGCGACCGCGATGCCGATGTGGGCGCGGTGGTGCACCCGGATCGCCTGGCCGTTGAGCTGGGCGTTCACCCCGGGGTTCTTGAGCAGGGCCAGCGCCGCGGCCTTGATGACCATGTCGGTCACCGAGATCTTCGGCTGGCCGTCGAGGCCGTTGAGCTGCTCGCGGAGGGCCCACGCCGCGTCCATGTCGACCTCGGAGGTGACGTAGAAGTGCGGCACCGGCG
>DATJIR010000368.1:0-5693 GCA_035493135.1 Verrucomicrobiia bacterium | reverse complement strand
TCCCTGTGGGTCTGGAGTAGCCCGACGCGAGGACGTCTGCAGGTCTTCGTGCGTCCAGACCGCCCCGCGCTGGTCGAGCGCATGCAGCGGCTCTTCGCGGAGGATCCCGAGCAGGTCGAGGTGATGCTGGACCGTCGCCGCGGCGAGCGGCGGAGCGCGGCGGTGGGGAAGGAGCCGGAGCGTCGGCGCGCGGATCGGCGCCGGCCGCGCGTTCCCGGCCCGGCCGGGGGCCCGACGGTGGCGATCGGCCACACGTCCCGCCCGGGGCTGGATTACACTCCACTCAATCGTACGAAAGGAGAGGATCGGATGATGAGCGTCGAGTCCAAGCAGGTGCGCGATGGCGACGAGGTGCGGCGCTGGCTCGAGGCTGGGCAGACCCAGCTGGCCTCGCTGCTCGAGCTGCTGCACGAGCACGATCGCCTGCGGGAGCGGGTGGAAGCGTCGGAGCGCGAGAACGAGCGGCTACGCGGGGTAACCTACGAGAACGAGCAGCTGCGCAACCGGCTCGAGACCTCCGAACGTCAGGCGGAGCACCTGCGGCAGAGCATGGGCGAGCTGCGGGTCGAGAACGAGCGGCACCAGAAGGAACGGGAGGACGCGGCGGAGCGCCTCAACCACCTCGTCAACGAGATCGCGCAACGGCTGCGCCCCGGCGCCGGGACGCCGCGCTCCTGACCCGGTGACCGGAGCCGTCGGCGGTAGACGTCTCCGTCCGGGGAGGATCGCGACGCCAATTTTTGTCCGCTCTCTGGCGCGCGTTGCGCGTCAGAGAGCGGCGATGCGCGAGAGTTCAAAGGCTTTTTCCCCGGGCTCGCACTGGCACTCGCGTTGCACTCTCGATCGTATCGGGTGCCCCGCGCAGAACTTTCTCAATGACCGAACCCATGCTCGAAGCGCAAGAGAAAGCCCGCGTGCTCCTGGTCGACGACGAGGAGGGAGTACGCATGAGCCTGCGCGCCCTGCTCGATCGCGAGTACCGGATCTCGAGCGTGGCGAGCGGGGAAGAGGCGATCGAGGAGCTCCCGCGGTTTCAGCCGGACCTCGTGCTTCTCGACGTCAAGCTCCTGCCCAGCATGAGCGGGCTCGACACGCTCCAGTACATCAAGACCTTCGACGAGCGGATCGAGGTCGTCATGATCACCGCCTTCGCATCGCTCGCCACCCTCAACGAGGCGCTGCGGCGGGGCGCCTTTGGCTACCTGATCAAGCCCTTCCCGCGTCGGGACCTGGCCCTGATGGTCCGCGACGCGCTCGCCCGGCGCAGCGCCCGGGTCGACCGGGCCTGACCCGACATATCCGGTCGTTGACAGGAGCACGCGCTGCGGTGAGAATTTCCCGGTACGCGCCCGAGCCGGGACGCGGGCCCGCCGGGACCCGAACGTGGTGCCTCTCACCGGGAGGACGTCATCCATGAGCCTCACGAGTCAGGTCGAGAAGTGGGTGGATGAGGTCGCCGCGCTGACCGGCCCGGCAAAGGTCGCGTGGGCGGACGGGTCGAAGGCGGAGTACGATCGCCTCGTCGACGACATGCTGCGCGACGGGACGCTGCTGCCCCTGAACTCGCGCACGTATCCGAACTGCTACCTGCATCGCAGCCACCCGTCCGACGTGGCCCGGACCGAGCAGCTCACCTTCATTTGTACCCGCACGCGCGAGGAAGCCGGGCCCACCAACAACTGGATGGCCCCAGCGGAGGGCAAGGCGCGGCTCGAGGGGCTGTTCCGCGGCAGCATGCGCGGCCGCCCGATGTGGGTGATCCCGTACCTCATGGGGCCCGCCGGCTCCGCGATGAGCCGGGTGGGGGTCATGGTCACCGACAGCGCGTACGTGGTGGCCAGCATGCACATCATGACCCGCGTCGGCGCGGTGGCGCTCGAGCACATGCGGGACGGCGACGACTTCGTTCGCGGCCTGCACTCGCTTGGCGACCTCTCACCCGATCGGCGGTTCATCATGCACTTCCCCGAGGAGCGGCTCATCTGGAGCGTGGGCTCCGGGTACGGCGGCAACGCGCTGCTCGGCAAGAAGTGCCACGCGCTTCGCATCGCGTCCTACCAGGCACGCACCGAGGGGTGGATGGCCGAGCACATGCTGATCCTCGGCCTGGAGGATCCCGAGGGGCGCGTCAGCTATCTCGCGGCCGCGATGCCGAGCGCCTCCGGCAAGACGAACCTGGCCATGGTGGTGTCGAGCCTGCCGGGCTACCGAGTGTGGACGGTCGGTGACGACATCGCGTGGATCCACGTGGACAAGCACGGCCAGCTCCGGGCCACCAATCCGGAGCGCGGGTTCTTCGGGGTCGCCCCCAACACGAGCGCGGCGACCAATCCGAACGGCATCCAGATGGTTCGATCAAACACGATCTTCACCAACGTGGCTCTGACCCCGTCCAACGAGCCGTGGTGGGAGGGGATGGGGCCGGAGCCGCCGGCGGGCCTGCTCGATTGGCAGGGCAAGCCGTGGACGCCCGGGGCGGGCCCGGCCGCCCATCCCAACTCGCGCTTCACGGTGCCGGCGCAGCAGTGCCCGTCGATCGCGCCCAACTGGGAGGACCCCGAGGGGGTGCCGCTGTCCGGCTTCATCTTCGGGTCGCGGCGGGCGCGCGTGGTGCCGCTGGTCTTCGAGGCGTTCGACTGGGAGCACGGCGTGTTCCTGGGCTCCGCGATGGGCACCGAGACGACCGCCGCGATCACCGGACAGGTCGGAGTGGTGCGGCGCGATCCGATGGCCATGATCCCGTTCTGCGGCTACAACATGGCCGACTACTTCGCCCACTGGCTGTCCTTCGGGCCCAAACTCAAGAACCCGCCCAAGATCTTCCGGGTGAACTGGTTCCGGCGCGACGGTGAGGGCCGCTTCCTGTGGCCGGGCTACGGCGAGAACGTGCGCATCCTCAAGTGGATCGTCGAGCGCATCCGGGGCGGCGGCCGCGCGGTCGAGACGCCGATCGGCCACGTGCCGGCGCCCGGAAGCCTCGACGAGACGGGCCTGGCGCTGGCCCCCGGCGCGCTCGAGGCGGCACTGCGGGTCGACCGGGACGAGTGGCGCCAGGCGCTCGACGAGCTGCGCGAGTTCTACGAGCAGTTCGGTGATCGGATGCCGGCGGCGATTTGGAAGGCCCACGCCGAGACGACGCGGCGCTTCGGGCTCTGAGGGGCGCGGGTCACGGCCGGATGAGGACAGCACGGGTGAGGCGAGCGGTGACGGCGATCGGGCTCGCCGCGGCGGCCCTGGCCGGGTGCGCGAGCGGTGATCTCCAGGCGGACGCCGAGTTCCCGCCTCCGCAGCCCCCGGCCGCGGCCCAGCACTTCAAGGTGACGGCGCCAGGCCGATTCCCGATCGACGTGTACTTCGCGGCCTGGGGCGAAGGGTATGTGATCTATGCCCCGGGCGAGGCGCCGATCTACCTGATCTCGGACAAGAAGGACGGCTTCGTCGTTCAGCGCCCCGGCGAGTCCGCGTCGTTCATCGCCCGGCGGAAGGACGGCACCGGATGGAACGTCCTCCGGGCCGACGGCCCCGCCACCCTGTTCATCAAGGACAAGGACGGGGACGGGTGGATTCTCCAGCCTCCCGGCGAGTTGCCCACCCTGATCCAGCCCTTGCCTCAGTAGCACCCTGTTTCCCATCTGACAGTCGTCCGTCCCCTCAACGTCTGCCCTGCGCCTCCCTCCGAGGACTCCAGCTGAATAGATTCCGTCTTTCAGCTAGTTAGCTGCCGTTCCCTGGTGGCAGGGCGATTGCGTGGCAGTAGTTCGCTTTCCACAACGCCAGCAGTCGCCAGGAGGCCGGGATGTTCGGACGCAACGGTGCCAAGGGTCGCCCCGCCCGGCCGGCCAGGAGCGAGGCCGTCACCCGGCCCGAGGAGCCGACCCTCACTGCCTCCGCGGCGCTGCTCGCGATCGTCGACCAGCAGTCCCGGGTCGAGGGCAAGCGCCTCGGCGCGCAGAAGTAGCGGGCTCACCCCATGTGGCCCTGGAGTCGCCGCGCCGCCGCCGCCAGTCGCAAGAAGCTCACGGCCTTCCTCGACGAGGGCTCCGAGATCGAGGGCAAGTACACCTTCACCGGTACCGTTCTCCTCAACGGGAAGTTCCAGGGTGAGATCGCGTCGCCCGACACCCTGATCATCGGGGAGCGGGGCGTGGTCAACGCGACCGTCCGGGCGGGCACGCTGGTCGTCAACGGCGAGCTCGTCGGCAACGCGTACGCGAGCGAGCGCGTCGAGCTCTCCGGCAAGGCGCGGGTGCTGGGAGACGTCGAGTCCCCGATCCTGGTGCTGGAAGAAGGGGTCATGTTCGAGGGCCACTGCCGCATGCCCAAGCCGGGCGCGGTGGACTCGGTCCGCGACGTGGCGGTGATGCCGCTCAAGCGCTCATGAGCCAGCCGCGCGGCGGCTTCACCCTGGTCCTGGTGCACGGCGGCGGCAGCCGCATCGTGCACGTGGGCTGTCCGCGGTGGCTCTTCCGGAGCATCGTCCTCACCGTCTTCGCGTTCGTGGCGCTCCTCACGGGGACGTGGTGGGACTACTTCGCGCTGAAGCGGGCCCAGATCCAGGCCGCCAGCGTCGAGCGCCGGGTCGAGGAGCAGCGGGTGATGCTGGAGTCGGTCGAGCAGCGGGTGGCCGACCTCAACCGCGAGGTGGGTGGCTGGCAGACCGCGCACCTGCGGGTGTGGAGCACGTTCGGGCCGGCGCCCGGCAGCGCGGCGAAGGGGGCCGGCATGGGTGGGGCAGGCATGGGCGGGGCGATGGCGGTGCTGCCGCTGGTCTTCGCCACCGAGACGCCGGCCCTGCCGCAGGCGCTGGCCCTCCTGTCGAGCAGCGTGAGTGAGAGCGGCCAGAGTCTCCGCGCGCTCGGTCGCTTCATGGAGCGTACGCGCCCGATGCTCCTGTCGCTGCCGATGCGCTGGCCGGTGCGCGGGCCGCTCAACTCCCGGTTCGGGATGCGTCCGTCCCCGTGGAGCGGCGAGCAGGAGTTCCACCGCGGGCTCGACATCAGCGCCCACCGGGGGACGCCGGTCCTGGCTCCCGCCACCGGCACCGTGTTCTTCGCGGGCAATGGCGGCGAGTACGGGACGACCGTCATCCTCGACCACGGTCACGACCTGCGCTCACTCTACGGGCATCTCCAGGAGACCCGCGTGAAGCAAGGCGAGCACATCGAGCGCGGTCAGATCATCGCGCTGACCGGCAGCACCGGCCGCAGCTCGGGCCCGCACCTGCACTACGAGATCCAGGTCCACGGCCAGGCCGTGGATCCCCGCCAGTTCCTCTCGGAGTAGCCCGCCGCCTAGGCCCGCGCCTCTCGCGCGGCCCCCGCAGTCGTGGTTTGATCCTCCCACCGGACGTCATTCGATCCGACGAGGAGGACTCCCATGCCGTTGCTGTCCGCCAAGGAGCTCACGACCGATCTGCTGATTCGATACGGCTTCCAGATCCTGGGCGCCCTGGTCATCCTGGGCGTCGGCCTGATCCTGGCCCGCTACGTGGGCAACCTGACCGGCCGCTGGCTCGAGCGGCGCGCCCTCGAGCCGCCGGTGCGCAGCCTCATGGTCAAGGCCGTGCGGGTGGTGGTGCTGGTCTTCACCCTCGTGGTCGCGCTCGACAAGTTCGGCTTCCAGGTAGCCCCGCTGGTGGCCGGCATCGGGGTGGCCGGACTCGGCATCGGCATCGCGCTACAGGGTGTGCTGGG
>DATJIR010000367.1:0-2435 GCA_035493135.1 Verrucomicrobiia bacterium | reverse complement strand
CGCGGCGGCGGGCAGGAGCGGCAGCGTGTAGCGCAGGTTCTTGTTCTGGATCAGGAAGAAGATCACGGCCGGGGCCAGCGCGGCCCACACCAGGCCCCGGGCCCGCTCGCGGCGGGCGAGCGCCACCACGCCCCCGAGCAGCAGCAGGGTGGCGAGCAGCCCGAGCTGGGGGACGATCCACCGCGGGTAGAAGAGCAGCGCCCCGGAGGTGAGCGCGGGGGCGTGGCCCGACTCGGCGGCCTGCTTGAACGAGCGATTGAGGACCTGCATCGGCAGCCCGACCAGGCGCGGACCGTACCACGGCAGCGCGATCAGGGCCGCCACCCCGAGGGCAGCCAGGAGGCGCGCGAGGCGGTCGCGCCGGTCCGGGGCGCGGACCGCCCTCGCGGCGGCCCACAGGAGCGCGCCCGACATGTACGCCGCGAACGGGGGCTTGGTCAGCATGCCGAGCCCCATGACCGCGCCCAGGCCGAGAGACCACCGCCAGTCGGCGAGCGCCCCGCTGCGCACGAGCGCGTAGAGGGCAAGGGCCACCACGGCGGCGAGCGGCAGATCGAGCTGGAAGTTCATGAGGGAGAAGACCACGAAGGGCGCGGTCGCGAAGAGGAAGGCGGCCAGGAGCCCGGCCGCGGGATCGAGGAGACGGCGACCGAGCCCGAGCACCGCGAGGCTGCCCACGACGAGGGCCGCCCACATCACCGCGTGCGCCGCGGCGAGCGGGGGCAGCACGAAGCCGAGCACGCCGGCGGTGCACGTCACGATCGGCGGGTAGAAGCTCGACTCCGCGATGATCTCCTGGAGCGCCTCCCGCGCCGGCTCGGTGAGGCTCCGCTGGCAGAGCACCGCGCGCTCCAGGTGATTGGCGTGGTCCCACTCGGGCGGGCGGCGATCGAGGGAGAGCCACACCGCCATGACGATCCCGAGCCCCGCCAGCAGGGCGGTCACCGCCACCGCGGGACGGCCGGTCATCGGCCGGTGGCGGCGGGGGCGACGCGCGCGATCAGCAGCACCGAGATGCCGAACGGCAGCGAGACCCAGCGCAGGAGGCGCGCCTCGGCGGCGAAGCCCCGGGCCAGCAGCCGATTCACGAGCGGAGCGGGCCGGTCGAGGTCGTGGCCGGGACGGCGCAGGGCCGTCCGCGCGATGCGCACCGCCATGATCGGCGGCGCGAGCAGGGTGTTGAAGTAGGTGAGCCGCTCCACCGTGAAGCCCGCGGCCTGGGCGACGGCCCGGAGCGAGCGGACCGTGTAGCGCCGCCGGTGGCCCAGCAGCTCGTCGTGGCGACTCCAGAGCCAGGCGTAGGCGGGCACCGTGACGATCAGGCGGCCTCCCGGCGCCAGGAGGCGGCGGCACGCGCGCAGCGCGCCCGCGTCGTCCGCGACGTGCTCGAGCACGTCGAAGAGGCAGACCGCGTCCCAGCCGCCGGCCTCGAGCGGCACGTCGTCCGGGAGCCTGCCGGCCCGCACGTCGAGGCCCCGCGCCCGCGCGTGCTCGCGCAGGGCCGCGTCGGTCTCGACGCCGACCGCGGTGCCGAAGCGGGCCAGGGACTCGAGCATCCCGCCGCTGCCGCAGCCGATCTCGGCCAGCCGGCGCGGTCCCTCCGGCAGGCGGCGGGCGAGCTCGGAGAGGAGCACCGCGCGCCGCCCCTGGAACCACCAGTGGGTCCGGTCCTCCTCCGCGTGCACCGCGGCGTACCGCGGGTCCATGGCGTCAGACGGACGCGGCGAGGGCGCGCCGGACGAGCTCGATCCGCTCGCGGGCCGCCGCGGGAGCGAGCGGGGCCGGCCGATGGTCGACGCGCCAGATGGGCGAGCGCAGGTCCGGATCGGTGGCGAGGCGCGGAACGAGGTGCCAGTGGATGTGCGGCACCTGGTTGCCGAGCAGCTCGTAGTTCATCTTCACCGGCTGGAACGCGCGAGCCAGCGCCTGGGCCACGCGACTCACCTCCTCCAGGTGCGCCCGCCGCTCCCCCGCCTCGAGCTCGTAGAGCTCGGTGGCGTGGCGGCGCAGGACCAGGAGCACGTAGCCCGGGAAGAACTGGTCCTCGTGGAGGAAGGCGCGCGCGGTCTCGAGCTCGGCGATGAGCAGCGGGCCGGGCGCCCCGTACTTGCCGCACATCACGCAGCCGGCGTCGGTCACCGACGCCCGGACAGGAACCGGCCGATGCGGCCCATCGCCTCCTGGATCCGCTCGGTCGACTGCGCGTAGGAGAAGCGGAGGTAGCCCTCCGCGTTGCGGCCGAAGTCCACCCCGGGGGTGACGCCCACGTGTGCGCGCTCCAGGATCTCGAAGGCGAACGCGAGGGAGTCGCTCGTGAAGCGGCGCGCGTTGGCCAGGACGTAGAACGCGCCGGTGGGTGGGGCGCCGACCCCGAGCCCGATCGACCGCAGGCCGTCCACCATCACCCGCCGCCGCTCGTCGAAGATCCGCGCGAA
>DATJIR010000366.1:0-5513 GCA_035493135.1 Verrucomicrobiia bacterium | reverse complement strand
TCGACCCCGCGGCGGCGGTCGAGCAGCTGCCCGCGGTGCGCGTCAAGGGCCGCGCCGAGGAAGTGAACGTCTACAAGGTGGTGTGAGGCGTGGCGCTCCGCCCCTTCCGCTTCGGCGTCACCGCCCCGACCGTCCGGTCGGGCCCCGCCTGGGCGGAGCGCGTCCGGCAGATCGAGCAGCTCGGCTACTCGACCGTCCACGTGCCCGACCACTTCCGCGATCAGCTCGCACCGGTCGCCGCACTGACCGCGGCCGCGATGGCCACCACGCGGCTCCGCGTGGGCTCGCTGGTGTTCTCCAACGACTTTCGCCATCCGGTGGTGCTCGCCAAGGAGGCCGCCACCCTCGACGTGCTCTCGGGCGGGCGCTTCGAGCTGGGCCTCGGATCCGGCTGGCTGCGCGAGGAGTACGACCAGGCCGGCATCGTCTTCGACGCGCCGGGGACCCGGATCGAGCGGCTCGCGGAGGCCGTCGCCATCGTCAAGGGGCTGCTCGCCGGCGAGCGGGTGACGCTCACCGGCCGGCACTACGCGATCGCGGGGCTCGAGGGGCGGCCGCGCCCGGTCCAGCGGCCGCATCCGCCGATCCTGATCGGCGGCGGGGGCCAGCGCACGCTCTCGCTCGCGGCCCGCGAAGCCTCGATCGTGGGCCTCGTGCCGCGGGCGCGCCGGGACGGCGGTGGCCTGGACCGGGCCGACCTCGGCGACGGCGCGCTCCGGCAGAAGATCGAGTGGGTGCGCGCCGCCGCAGGGGCCCGCTTCGACTCGCTCGAGCTGCACGCGCTGATCCAGGCGGTGGTGGTGAGCGATCAGCGAGTCGCGGCGGCGGAGCAGCTCGCCACTCGCTTCGGGGTCGCGCGCGAGCTGGTGCTCGAGACGCCCTACGTGCTCATCGGCACGGTCGAGGAGATCTGCGCGTCGCTCCGGGACCGGCGCGAGCGTTACGGGATCTCGTACCTCACCGTGTTCGACCGGGACCTGGAGGCGCTCGCGCCGGTGGTGGAGCGGCTTGCGGGGAGGTGACGTGGGCCATCGCCCTTCACCCGCCGCCCCTCACCCTGCCCTCTCCCCTGAGGGAGAGGGGGCGATCAGGAGGCGGTAGCCGAGATCGAGTGTGGGTCGGCCGAGGAGCGCCGCGTTCCGGCGCTGCCAGGTGCCGTCCGAGAGATCCTGCCGCAGGCGGACGAGGCCTGGCTCCACGTCGGGCACCTTGGTGAAGGTGGAGATCGCGCCGCGCACGCCCGCGTCCAGGTACGCCTCGGGGCGCCGCCAGTAGGCGCCGAGGAAGCCGTCCACGCAGTCGTGGGGGATCGGGACCGGCCGCACCTCGATCGGGCCGAGCAGGCGCCGGAGGGCGTCGAGCGGCTCGAAGATCGCGCGGTCGAGCGTGACCAGGTCCGGGAAGTAGTCGTCGACCAGCCAGAACGGCGCCGCGTCCGGCTCCCACGTGAGGATGACCGCGCGATCGCGCGCCACGCGCCGGAGCTCGGCCAGGCCTCGCGGGCGATCGGGCCAGTGGTGCACGGTGAGCACGGCCAGCGTCGCGTCGAAGGCGCCGTCGCGGAACGGCAGGGCGGTGGCGGAGGCCTGGACCACCGGAGCGCTATCAGGCGGGCGCTGGCGGATCATCTCGGGCGAGGGCTCGACCGCGAGCACACGGCGGTCGGTGGGCTCGTAGGAGCCGGCGCCGGCACCGACATTCAGGACCGAGCGCGCGGGGCCGAGGGCGTCGACGATGGCGGCGGCGATGCGGGGGTCGGGCTGGCGGTGGGCCGTGTAGCCGACGCCGATCTGGTCGTAGAGGTTGGGGGGCGTCTTCATACGCACTCTTGAGACCACCCCTCACCCTGTCCTCTCCCCTGAGGGGAGAGGGATATAAGGAGGGACCGCTCCTCCTACTTGAATCGCGGCATGACCTCGCGGGCGAAGAGCTCCATGGAGCGGCGCACCTTTTCCTCGCCCAGGCCCCCGAAGTTCATCCAGCACATCACCTGGCCCACGCCGAGCTGGCGCATCTGCTCGATGTGGCGCGCCACCGTCTCGGGCGAGCCGAAGGCGAGCGTCTCGGCCACGAGCCCCTCCCACGTGATCTTCGAGAGCCGCTCGGCCATGGCGCGGAAGCCGGGCTGCAGCGTCGGGTGGCTCTCCTCGATGCGCTCGGGGATGAGAAACTTGCGGAACGACTCCTGGTACCACATCTCCGCGTCGCGGGCCTCGGCCAGTGCCTGGGCGTCGGTGGGCGCCACGTAGATCTGGCGCGAGACGCCCCAGAGGCCGAGCAGCGTGGTGATCTCCGCCGCGGTGCGCCCGGCCTTCTGCAGGGTGGCCACGTAGCGGTCGCGCGCGGCCACCAGCTGCTCCAGACCGCCGAAGAGCAGCGAGTTGAGCATGGGCCAGCCGCGCAGCGCGGTGCCCTCGATGGAGTCGGGCGACACGCACACCTGGTACAGCGGCGGGTGGGGGCGCTGCAGCGGCTTCGGGATCACCCGCACATCGGGGATCTGGAAGTAGCGGCCGTCGTACGAGAAGCGCTCCTCGGTCCACGCGCGCTGGAGTATCTGCACCGCCTCGTCGAAGCGCTCGCGGCTCTCCACCTGCGGCACCCGGTAGCCGATGAATTCCGAGGGGCGGTTGCCGCGCCCCACGCCCACGTCGAGCCGGCCGCGCGAGATGATGTCCACCAGCGCGAGCTGCTCGGCCAGCCGGATCGGGTCGTGGAAGGGCAGGATCGCGGCGGCCAGGCCGATGCGCACCCGCGACGTGCGCGAGGCCAGCGCCGAGGCCAGCGTGGCCGGGTCCACCGAGAGGCCGTAGTCGATGAAGTGGTGCTCGGTAAGCCACACCTCGTCGAAGCCCAGCGTCTCCGAGAGGACCATCTGGTCCAGCTCGCGCTGGATGATGTCGGCGTGGCGGTGGCCGGGCGGAGCCTGCAGGAAGAAGTAGGTGCCGAAGCGCATCACGCGACCCCCAGGTACCGAGTCTTCACGTCCTCGTTGCCCATCAGCTCGCCCGGCGTGCCGGTGTGCACGATCTGCCCGCGGCTCAGCACGTGCACCCGATCGGCCACCGAGAGCGCGAGGGCCAGGTTCTGCTCCACCAGCAGGATCGACAGCCCGCTCCGCTTGAGCTCGGCGATCACCCGGCCGACCTCGCGCACCAGCAGCGGGGCCAGCCCCTCGGTCGGCTCGTCCAGCAGCAGCAGCTCGGGGTTCGACATCAGCGCCCGGCCGATGGCCAGCATCTGCTGCTCGCCGCCGGAGAGCTTGTTGGCCCGGTTGGCCGCCCGCTCCCGCAGCCGCGGAAACAAAGCATACACCTGCTCGAGGGTCCACCGCCCGGCGCCGCGCCGGGCCACCTCGAGGTTCTCGCGCACGCTCAGCGACGGAAACACCCGCCGGCCCTGCGGCACCAGGGCCATGCCGAGCTCCACCATGCGGAACGACGGCAGCCGCGTGATCTCGGCGCCCTTGTAGCGGACGTGGCCGGCGCGCGGCGGGGTGAAGCCCACGATGGAGCGCACCAGCGTGGTCTTGCCCATGCCGTTGCGCCCGAGGATGGCGAGCACCTCACCCGGGTCCACCCGCAGCGAGATGCCGTGCAGCACGTGGCTCTCGCCGTAGTAGGTGTGGATGCCCTCCACCTCAAGCGCCAAGGTAGATCTCCTTCACCTGCGGATCGGCCTTCACCCGCTCGCGCGGGCCGTCGGCGATGACGCGGCCGTAGTGCAGCACCGCGACCATCTCGGAGAGCTCGAGCGCGATATCCATGTCGTGCTCGATCATCAGCACCGTGATCGCGGGATCGAGCCGGCGCAGCAGCCCGGCCATGAGGCGCGACTCCGCGGGGGAGAGCCCGGCGGTGGGCTCGTCGAGCAGCAGCACCTTCGGCTGGCCGGCCAGGGCCAGCGCGATCTCGAGCTGCCGCTGCTCGCCGTGCGAGAGGTTCTTCACCACCGCGTCGCCCAGGGTCCCCAGCTCGAGCGAGGCGAGGGTGGCGCGCGCCCGGTCGAGCAGGCCGGGGTAGCCGCGTACCGGGCGCAGCATCGAGAAACGCGTCGGGGTGTGGGCCTGCACCGCGAGCAGGCAGTTCTCCAGCACCGTGAGGTCGGGAAAGAGGTTGGTGATCTGGAACGTGCGGGCGAGGCCGAAGGCCGCGCGGCGGTGGGCGGGGGCGTCGGTGACGTCCTGGCCGAAGAGGGAGATGCGGCCCGAGGTCGGCGGGAGCGCGCCCGAGATCAGGTTGAAGAGCGTCGTCTTGCCCGCGCCGTTGGGACCGATGAGGGCGCGGCGCTCGCCCGGGCGCACCTCGAGGGTGACGCCGTCGACGGCCTGCAGGCCGCCGAAGGCGCGGCAGAGGTTGTCGAGGCGGAGGGCGGGGGCGCCGGCGGTCATCGGCGGCGGCCTCGGAGGGCGCCGACAATGCCGTTGGGGGCGAAGAGGATCACGCCGATGTACACGCCGCCCAGGATGAGCAGCCACCGCTTGGTGTACACGCTGACGAAGTTCTTGAGGAACACGATGATGCCGGCGCCGAGCGCGGGCCCGATCAGGGTGCCGGGGCCGCCGAGCGCGACCATCAAGAGCGTCTCCACCGAGGTGACGAGCTGCACGTCGTTGGGGCTGACGAAGCCGTTGTAGTAGGCCCAGAGCGTGCCGCCGAAGCCGGCGAACACGCCGGAGATGACGAAGGCCGCGTACTTGTGCAGCCACACGTTGTAGCCCAGCGCCTGCATGCGGGTCTCGCTGCCGCGGATGCCGCGGAGGCCGAGGCCGAAGGGCGAGATGACCAGCAGGCCCATCAGGGCCCACGCCAGCGCGGCCGACACCAGGCAGAAGTAGAAGAAGGGCACCGGCCCGCTCAGGTCGAGCGGCCCGAGCGACGGCCGCGGCACACCCGCGATACCGTTGTCGCCCTTGGTGAGCGAGACCCAGCGGAACGCGAGCCCCCAGATCACCATGCCGAGCGCGAGCGTGATCATGAGGAAGTAGGTGCCGGTGGCGCGGATGGCCAGCAGGCCGAAGACGGCGGCGGTGGCCGCGGCCAGCAGCACCCCCACCACCAGGCACGCCACCAGCCCGGCCTGCCGCTCGGTGGTCATGATCGCGACCGCGTAGGCGCCCACGCCGAAGTAGGCCGCGTGGCCGAGCGAGGAGAGCCCGGTGTAGCCCAGCATCACGTCGAGGCTCATGGCCAGGATGCCCACGATGAGCGCCTGGGTGAGCAGGGTGAGCGGGTAGGCCGGCAGCAGCGGCGCCGCCACCGCCAGGACCACGACCGCGGCCGCGGCGAGCAGCGCCCGGCGCCCGATCATGAGCGGCCGAAGAGGCCCGTCGGTCGGATGGCGAGGATGAGCGCCATGGGCGCGAAGAGCGTGAAGTAGGAGAGCTCGGGGAAGAGCGCCTTGCCGAAGTTGTCGAGCAGGCCCACCAGCAAGCTGCCCGCCACCGCGCCGGGCAGGCTGCCGAGCCCGCCCACGATGACCACCACGAACGCGTAGGGCAGCACCTCGAAGTC
>DATJIR010000365.1:0-33636 GCA_035493135.1 Verrucomicrobiia bacterium | reverse complement strand
GTGATCTCGGCCGGGGCATGGAGCTGTCCGAGCAGTCCTACGAGGTGACCGGCCGCTCGTCGCGGGCCGGGCACGGGACCGGAGCCGAGCGCCGGGCCTTCATCCGGAACAACGAGGCCGACGCCTGGATGATCCGCGGCGACCTCGCCAGCGCGGCCGACGCGCTGGCGGAGTCCAGCCACATCGTCCGGCATCCGCCGCCGTCCCGCTGGATGACGTGGCGCTATGCGACTCACTGTTATGCGAGCCAGGGCCAGCTCGCGCTGCTGCAGGGCGATCCCGACCGCGCGCGCCGGCTCGCCGAGCAGAGCCTCGAGCTCGGCGTGCCGAGGCGGTCGCGCAAGTTCGAGGCCTGGGCGTGGCGCATCAAGGGCGAGAGCGCTACCGCCCGGCGGGCGTGGGACGAGGCGGACGACGCGCTGCGGCGCTCACTGGCTCTGGCGGAGGCGATCGGCCAGCCGCGCCAGACCTGGCTGAGCCACGTCGCGCTCGGCCGGCTCGACGCGGCGCGGGGGCGGCGGGACCACTCGAGGGCGCGGTACCGCGGCGCGTGGGCTATCATCACGAGGCTGCGAGCAACCACGCGGGATCCCGGTCTTCGGGCTGGGCTCGAGTCATCGCCGCTCATTCGCGAAGTCGAAACCCTGATCGGGAGGTAGCCATGGCGGTCGAGCTCGGCGTCCTCATTCCCACCCGTGAGAGCATCATGTCCGGCCGCCCCGAGACCGGTCCCCTGATCGCGATGGCGGAGCGCGCGGAGGCGGCCGGCTTCGACTCGGTCTGGATCGGCGACTCGATCACCGCGCGGCCCCGCCACGAGCCGCTCACCCTGATGGCCGCCATCGCGGCCCGCGCCCGGCGGGTGCGCCTGGGCACCGGCGTGCTGCTGCCCGCGCTCCGCAACCCGGTGGTGCTCGCGCACCTGATCGCCACCGTGGACCGGGTGGCCGAGGGCCGCGTGATCCTGGGGGTGGGCATCGCGGCCGACGGCCCCGCCATTCGCAAGGAATTCGCGGCCTGCGGCGTGCCGTGGGACCGGCGAGTGAGCCGCTTCCTCGAAACGCTCGAGATCTGCCGCGCGCTCTGGACCCGCGACGGGGTCGCGTTCTCGGGCAAGCACTTCACGCTCGAGGGCGCGACCGTCGAGCCCAAGCCGCACCGGCCCGGCGGCCCGCCGATCTGGATCGGCGGCAGCGGCCCCACCGCCTTCCGCGAGGCCGCGCGCTTCGACGCGTGGTTCCCGACCGGCCCGACCGTGGAGTTCTTCGTCGAGCACTTCCCGCGCATCCAGGCCGCGGCCCGCGCGGCGGGGCGCCCGGCGGACGCGGTCGGCGGCGCGGCCTACGTCACGCTGGCCCTCGACCCGAGCCGGGCCGCGGCCGAGCAACGCCTGCGGCAGTTCCTCGAGTCGTACTACTCGGCGCCCGCCGCCGCGATGATGGCGCGGCAGGCCACCTACGCGGGGCCGGTGGAGGGCTGCGTGGAGTGGCTGCAGCGCTGGATCGACGCGGGGGCCCGGCACCTGGCCCTGCGGTTCGCGGGCGGCGACCAGCTCGCGCAGGTCGACGAGGCGGCCACCAAGCTCCTGCCGCGCCTTCGCTAGACCCTCGTCCGGGACCTACTTCGCCTTCAGCCTCAGCTCCTCCAGCGGCCCCGCATAGGGGAAGGAGGGAATCAGGCTCAGCGCGGCCTCTTCCATGCGCGGCCCGTACGCGCGGATAAACCCGTTCTCCCAGATCGGCGCGAAGACCACGCGCTCCTGGACGATGCGCTGGATCTGGTGGAGCATCTCCTCGCGCTTCTTGCGATCCATCTCCTGGATCTGAGCCTGGAAGAGCGTCTCGATCTCCGGGATGGAGCCGTAGGAGAGCACGCCCTTGCCGGTCGCGAAGGCCTCGAGCCGGGTCGAGGCATTGCCCGCGTTCCCGGTTGCCCCGACGAAGAGGTTCCTGACCTTCTTGTCCCGCCAGGCCGAGAGGAGCGCCGCGCGCTCCATCGTGCGCACGCGCGTCCGGATGCCGACCGCGCCCAGATAGCTGGCGATGGCCTCGCCCATCGAGTTGTAGGGCGGGAAGGGCGTGAGGTCGCCCGCGTCCACGCCATGAGGGAACCCCGCTTCCGCGAGCAGCGCTTTCGCGCGCTTCGGGTCGTAGGGATCGGGCGGGATCGGCAGCGCGAATTCCTGGTGGCGGGGCACGATGTTGCCGGTGGGTCCGGAGAAGCCGAGCGACTCGGCCTCGTTGATGGCCTGGCGGTCGATCGCGAGGCTCGCGGCCAGGCGGACGCGCCGGTCCGCCCACGGCGACCCGGCCACCCACTGCTCGGGGAACATCAGGAAGAGCACTCCGTTGGTGCGCATCGCGGTGAGGGTGAGGCCGGGCGTGCGCCGGACATCCTCGGCGATGGGCCCGTTGAGGAAGTAGGCGATGTCGACCTCGCCGCGCTTGAGGGCGGCCGCGCGGGTCGACTCCTCCGGGATGCTGCGCATGATCAGCCGCTTCACGCTGGGAATCTTCCGCCAGTAGCCGTCGAACGCCTCGAGGGTCAACTCGATGCCGGGCTGGAAGCTCACGAAGCGGTACGGGCCGGCCCCGACGGGGGCCCGCCGGAAGCCATCCTCGCCCACCTTCTCGAGGTACTTCTTCGGCACGATCCAGGCGGCCCCGGACGCGCTCGTGCCGTAGAAGGTCATGAAGTCCGGCCAGGGATCCCTCAGATGGAACCGGACGCGGCCCGGGTCCACCACCTGCACGTCGCGCACGCGGTCCTTGAGGATCGGCGCGGCCGCGCCACGGTAGCGCTCGAAGGAGAACTTCACGTCCTCGGCGGTGACCGGATCGCCGTTGTGGAAGCGCGCGCCCTTGCGGAGCACGAACTCCCAGGTCCGCCCGTCCTTCGACATGGACCACGACTCGGCGAGGCTCGGGGCGTTGAGCGCGGCGGGCATCGGCTTCACCAGGGCGTCGTGGAGCGCGTACAGGATCATGAAGGGAGTGATCTCGGCGTCGGTCTCCGCGGGATCGAGCCACCGGGTCGCCAGCGTGATGTGGGCCGCGACGGTGACGGTGGCGCTCGGCTGGGCCGCGGCGACCGCGGCGCCGAGCAGCGCGAGCGCGACGAGGGGGACGAGCGGTCGGAGCGCACGGGTCATGGGCGCCTCCTGCCATCTCTCATCAAGGGTGGGACGGCATGAGACTACCACGGGCGCCTTCTGATAGACTGCCGCTCGACCCGCTCCCAACCCCTCATCGGAGGTCGGACATGACCCGGTTCCTGCGATCACTGACGATCCTCGGCTTCGCTTTCACCCTCACGCTCGGAGCTCTCGGGCCGGCCTCGGCCCAGGAGCAGCCCCGCGCGGGTGGCGAGCTGATCTTCGTGGTCGCGGCCGAGCCGCCCGGCTTCGACGGGCACCGCGAGGAGACCTTCGCGATGCTCCATCCGACCGCGCCGCACTACAACACCCTGATGCGGGTGGATCCCACCGACCGGACCGGCACCAAGTTCGTGGGCGACCTGGCCGAGTCGTGGACGGTCTCGGCGGACAAGCGCACCTACACCTTCAAGGTCCGGCGCGGCGTGAAGTTCCACGACGGCAGCCTGATGACCGCGGCCGATGTGAAGGCCTCCTACGACCACATCATCTTCCCGCCGCCCGGCGTGGTCTCGAGCCGCAAGGCCGCCTACCGCGGAGTGGAGTCGGTGGAGGCCCCGAACGCGGACACCGTGGTCTTCCGCCTCAGGGCCCCCGAGGCCTCCTTCATCGCCAACGTGTCGTCGCCGTGGAACTACATCTACAAGGCCGAGATCCTCGCCAAGGATCCCCACTGGTACGAGAAGAACATCATGGGCACCGGCCCCTTCAAGTTCGTGGAGTACGTGCGCGGCTCGCACTGGGTGGGCAAGAGGAACCCGGACTACTGGGACAAGGGCAAGCCCTACCTCGACGGCTACCGCGCCATCTTCATCCAGGACGCGGGCGCGCAGGTGGCGGCCATCCGCGGCGAGCGCGCCATGATCCAGTTCCGCGGCTTCACCCCGTCGCAGCGCGACGGCCTCGTCCAGGCGCTCGGCAACAAGATCACGGTGCAGGAGAGCGCCTGGAACTGCTCGATCCAGGTGGCGATGAACCAGGAGAAGAAGCCCTTCGGCGACAAGCGGGTGCGCCGCGCCCTCTCGCTGGCGCTGGACCGCTACGCGGGCTCGAAGGCCCTCTCGCGCATCGCGATCGTGAAGGACGTGGCCGGCATCCAGGTGCCGGGGACGCCGTGGGCCACGCCGCCGGAGGAGCTCGCCAAGCTGGCCGGCTATGGCCCCGACATCAACGCTTCCCGCGCCGAGGCCCGGCGCCTCCTGAAGGAGGCCGGCGCGGAGGGGCTCTCCTTCACCCTGACCAACCGCGGGGTCCCGCAGCCCTACGAGCCGGTCGGCATCTGGCTCATCGACCAGTGGCGGCAGGTCGGCCTCAACGTCAAGCAGGTGACCCTCGAATCCGCCGCGTGGCTGCAGGCCCAGAAGGCGGGCGACTTCGAGGTGTCCACCAACGCCCCGTGCAACTCCATCGTCGAGCCCGACATGGACCTGCACTGGTTCCTGACCACCTCACCGGTGAACTTCAGCCGCCACAAGGACACGGTGATGGACGATCTCTACCAGCGCCAGTCCCGCGCCACCGACCCGGAGGAGCGTCGCAAGCTGCTGCGCACCTTCGAGAAGAGGCTCTACGACGACGAGGTGCACTACATCATGACCTTCCAGTGGAACCGCATCGTGCCGTATCTCTCGAGAGTGCGAGGCTGGTCGATCACGCCGAGCCACTTCCTGAACTGCCAGCTCGACACGGTGTGGCTAGCGGAGTAAGCGGCCCCGGGGTCAAACGCGCTCCAGCGTCACCGAGACGCGCGCCCCCTCGAGGTCGACCTCGCGGGTCGTCCCGCCCGCGGACGGGGGCCCGCAGTGTAGCTCCACCGCGAGGGTCTCGCCGCAGATGTAGCGCGAGTGCTCCTCGATGGCCTCCGCGACCTCACCGTGGGCATCCACCCGGATGCGGATGCGATCGTCGACGTCGAGCCTGGCGTCCTTGCGCATCAATTGGATCTGATGGACGAGCTGGCGGGCCAGCGCCTTCCGCTGGAGGTCGGGCGTCATCGTGGTATCGAGGGCGACCATCACGTCTCGGTCGGCGGCGGCCGCAAAGCCGTCCCGGCCCTCCATGGTGAAGCGGAGATCTGTCCACCCGAGCCTGACCTCGACGTCACCCGCCGCGAGGGTGATGGCGCCGGTGGCGAGCAGCGCGTCGCGGACGATGCGGGCCGGCCGCGCCGCCAGGGCCGCGCGGAGGGTGGGGACGGAATTCGGCGGCAGCGTCGAGGTGTCGTCCATGTCGAGCTCCACCGAGATGGCGACCCGCTCGTCGAGGCTCGCCACGGTCTCGAGGTGTTCGACGTTCAGCTCGTCGAGGACGTCCCGCTCGAAGGCCCGGACCGCGCGCTCCACATCGGGGGACGCCAACAGGAGGGCCCGCCCGAGGGGCTTCCGAACCTTGAGGCCGGCGGCGTTGCGGGCCGCGAGCCCCACGCTGAGGACTCGTCGGGCCGCCTCCACCTGGGCTTCGAGGGCGGGCTGGGCGCGCGCGGGGTCGGGCTCCGGGAACGGAGCGAGGTGGAGGCTGACGGGCGCGTCTGGAGATACTGCGCGCACGAGGTTCTGGTAGACGTGTTCGGTGATGAACGGCATGACCGGAGCGAGGAGCTGGCACACCCGCACCAGCACGTGGTAGAGGACCTGGAAGGCGGCCTGCTTCTCGTGGTCGAGGGTGCCCTTCCAGAACTCGCGCCGCCGCCGCCGCACATACCAGTTCGACAGATCGTCGCGGATGAACGTATCGACCGCGGCGAGGGCGCGCCGCATCTGATAAGTATCGAGGGCCAGGCGCACCTCCCCGATCACGGCCTGGAGCCGGCTCAGCAGCCATCGCTCGATCGGCGCCACATCGACTGGTACGCGGTCCGGTCCGTGGAGCGGGGGCCGGTCGATGTTCGCGTAGGTCACGAACAGGCTGTAGACGTTCCAGAACGTCAGGAACCGCCGCTTGACGTCCCGGGCCGCCTCGAAGCTGAAGCGGATCGGCTCGCTGATGGTCTGCGACGCGAACATGTGGCGGATCACGTCGGGGCCCATCTTCTCGAGCGCGTCGTCGAGCCAGACCGCGTTGCCCCAGCTCTTGTGCATCTCGCGGCCGTCGCCGGCGAGCACCCGCTCGTGCGCCAGCACCGTCCGGTAGGGGCTCGTGCCCTCCATTGCGGTGGACATGAAGAGCAGTGCGTAGAACCATCCGCGGAGCTGGCCCACCGCCTCGACGATGAAGTCGGCCGGGAACCAGCGCTCCCATTGCCGGCGATCCTCGAGGTAGCCCAGGGTCGAGAAGGGCACGATGCCGGCGTCGAGCCAGCAGTCGCCGACCTCGGAGACGCGCGATACCGGCCGCGCACAGGCGGGGCAGCGGATGACGATGGCGTCGAGCCACGGGCGGTGCAGCTCGGGCAGCGCGTCGACGGCCCCGGGATCGAGCGCCAGCTCTCGGAGCTCCCGGCGCGAGCCGATCACGGTGAGGCGCCCGCACCCGCACGAGTAGAACGGCAGCGGCAGGCCCCAGTATCGCTTGCGCGAGATGCACCAGTCGCCCATGTTGGCGAGCCAGTCGTCCATGCGCCGCTCCATGTAGCCCGGGAGCCAGGTGACGCGCTCGTTGGCGGCCCGGGCCAGCGGTCGGATGTCGGTGGCGCTGAGGAACCATTCGTCGGCAACCCGGAAGATCAGCTCCTGGCCACACCGCCAGCAGGTGGGATAGCGATGCCGGTACGTGGCCCGCGCGAAGAGCAGGCGGCGCTCCTTGAGCAGGCTCGCGATGACGGCGGCGGAGTCGGCGACCGCTCTCCCCGAGAGGTTCCCGAAGCCATCGAGGTAGCGTCCCTCGGGATCCACGGGCGCAATGACGGGGAGCCGGTGGCGGCGACCGAGGTCGAAGTCCTCGAGGCCGCAGCCGGGCGCGATGTGGACGAGCCCGGTGCCTTCCTCGGCGGACAGCTCCTCCCAGGGGATCACCCGGTGGTCCACGCCCCGCTGAGCGGGCAGATCGTCGAACAGTCCGGCGTAGGGCAGCCCGACGAGCTCGGCCCCCTTGAGGATTCGCCTCGGCGGCCCGAGCGCCGGGTAGCGCCCGGCCACCGCGGCGGCGACGTAGTAGATCGCGTTCGCCCCCGCGCATTCGGCATAGTCCAGGTCCGGGTGAACGGCCACCGCGACGTTGGCCGGCAGCGTCCACGGCGTCGTCGTCCACACGAGCAGCCGGTGGTCCGGACGGTCCGGTAACGGCAGCGCGATGGTCACCGACTCGTGCGTGAGCTCGGCATAGGCATCCAGCATCTCGTGCTGCGAGATCGAGGTGCCGCACCGCGTACACCACGGCATCGGGCGATGGCCCGTGTACAGCCAGCCGCGCTCGTGGCAGCGCTTCAGGAACGCCCAGTTGTACTCGATGTTGCTGTCGGACATCGTGAAGTAGGAGCTCGGCCAGTCCATCCACTGGCCCAGCCTCTTGGACTGCTCGGTCTGGACCGCCGCGAAATGCATCACCCGCTCGCGGCAGGCACGGGAGAAGCGCTCGAGACCGAACGCCTCGATCTCCCGCTTCGAGTCGAACCCCAGTGCCTTCTCGACCTCGACTTCCACCCAGAGCCCCTGGCAGTCGAAGCCGTTCTGGAACCGTTGCTCGTAGCCGCACAGCGCGCGGTAGCGCTGGACGACGTCCTTGAACGTGCGACCCCACGCGTGGTGGATCCCCATGGGATTGTTTGCGGTGATCGGCCCGTCGAGGAAGGAGAACCGTCGTCCCCCGCGGTTCCGGGCCACGAGACGGGAAAAGACTCGCTCGCGTTCCCAGAGCTGCAGCGTGTCGGTCGCAACGGCGACGAAATCGAGCGACCCCGGCGTGGTGAACATGCCCGCCTCCCCCTTGTCTGGCCTCGAGTGGCCCGGGTTCCGGCGACGAGAAACGAAACGGCCGCCAGGAACCCTGACGGCCGTGGGATACGTGAAAGTGGTACTGGTGACCGTCAGCTCACATGGATCTCCGCGCTCATGGCTGACGGACTAATTCGAGGCATGGGCCGATGATAGCACAAAGGGCAACCGGCCGAGGCGGGGCCTCGGTCAGCCGAGGGTCAGCACCGCCTTGCCCGGGTACTTGCGGGCAATCAGGTCCGCCGCGACCTGGGCAATGTCGGTCCACGGCCGCTCCACGCTGACGTGGGGCGCGAGCTGGCCCGCGGCCACCAGGTCGGCGAGGCGGCGCAGGCCGATCGCGGCGGGCTCGTTGCCGAGCTCGGTGAAGAGGTAGAAGCCGTAGAGCTGCGTGCGGCCGGTGGCGAAGAAGGTGCGCGCGTCGAACGTCACGTCGGCGGAGGCGGAGACGCCGAGGGTCACGCAGACCCCGCCCCGCTCGAGCGCGGCGAGCGCGGTGCCGAGCGTGCGACCGCCGACCGACTCGACCACCAGGTCGTACTTGGGCGCGGGCGGGATGTCGTCGCCGACCGTGACCTCGTGAGCGCCGAGCTGGCGGACCGCGGCGGACTGGTCGGCCCGGCGCACCGCGGCGGTGACGTGGGCGCCGCCCAGGCGCGCGAGCTGGACCGCGAAGTCGCCCACGCCGCCGGTGGCGCCGGTGACCAGCACCCGCTTGCCCAGGATCGTCCCGTTCTTGCCGAGGGCGTGGAGCGCGGTGAGGCCCGCCACCGGGAACGTCGCGGCCTGGGAGAACGTGACCTTGTCGGGCAGCTCGGCCAGGGCGTGGGTCGGCACCGCGGCGCGCTCGGTCCACGCGCCCTCCGGCAGGAAGCCGACCACGCGCGCGCCGACCTTGGGGCCGGAGCCGTCGGAGGCGGCGCGCTCGACGGTGCCGGCCAGGTCCCAGCCCGGGCGCCAGCCCGCGGGGGCCATCGTCGAGCGACGGACCTCGCCGCGGTTCAGCGAGATGGCGCGGACGTGGACGATCGCTTCGCCGCGGTCGGGGGTGGGGGCGGGTACCGGGCGGATGACGAGGCGGCCCGGCGCGGCGGGGTCGACGACTACGGCCTGGTTGTCGCTCATCTCGTTCTCCTCAGATGACGCCGTCGCGCTTGAGCTGGTCGATCTGCTCGGGGTTGTAGCCGAGCAGGCGGCTGTAGACCTCGGTGTTGTGCTCGCCCAGCAGCGGGGAGCGCGTCACGTCGGTGGGCGAGTCCGAGAGGCGCACCGGGTTGCCGGGCATCGGGTAGGGGCCGCGGCGCGGGTGCTCGAGGTCCACGACGAAGCGGCGCTTGCGGAGATGCGGGTCGGCCAGCACCTCGGTGGAGTCGAGCACCGCGCCGCAGGGGACGCCGGCGCCCGCCATGATCTCCATGACCTCGTGCTTGTTCCGCTTCTCGGTCCACGCCTCGATCATCGCGTCGACCTCGTCGACGATCGCCACGCGGTCGCGCCGGTCGTGGTAGCGCGCGTCGTCGCCCATCTCGGGGCGTCCCACGATCCTCGTCAGCGCCTTCCACATGTCCACGGTGGCGCAGTGGATGAAGACGTAATCGTTGGGCCCGCCCGGGCTGCAGCGGTAGATGTTGGACGGCGCGGCGGCCGCGGAGCGGTTGCCCTGCCGCGGGGCGGGCTTGCCGGTGGCGTAGCTCTCGCGCAGGTGGATGCGCAGCAGGTTCACCACCGCCTCCTGCTGGGCGACCTCGACCTGCTGGCCCTTCCCGGTGGCCTGGCGCTGGATGATGGCGGCCAGGATGCCGATGGCGGTGTGCAGCCCCGCGCCGGTATCGGCGAGCCCGCCGATGGCCTTGGTGGGCGGGCCGTCGGGCGAGCCGGTCATGCTCATCGCCCCGGCCATGGCCTGGGCGATCCACTCGAAGCTCTTGTACTCCGCATAGGGCCCGCCGCCGCCGAAGCCCTTCACGGAGGCCGCGATCAGCCGCGGGTTCAGCCGGCTGAGCGTCTCCCAGCCGAGGCCCAGGCGCTCCATCGCGCCCGGGCCCATGTTCTCGACCAGCACGTCCGCGCCCTTGACCATCTCGAGAAACATGGCACGACCGCGCTCCGACTTGAGATTGAGGGTGACGCCCTTCTTGCCCGAGTTGAGCAGCAGGAAGAACCACGCGTCCTCGCCCCGCTTGTCGGAGAGCGCGGTGCGGCAGGGCTCGCCGGTGGGCGGCTCGATCTTGATGACGTCCGCGCCGAGCCACGCCAGCATCTGGGTGGCGGACGGGCCGGCTTCGTACTGGGTGAGGTCGAGGACGCGGATCCCCGCGAGGGCCTGGGCCATGGTCGAAGCCTCCCCTACGTGGTGTAGGCCGAGAAGCGGACGGTCTGCGCCCGCGCCTTCGAGTCGGTGATGACGTTGACCACCGCCGGCTTGCCCGAGGCGAACGCGCGCTCGAGGGCGGGGCGGATGTCGTGCGGCTTCTCCACGAACTCGCCGTGCGCGCCCAGCTCCTGCGCCACCCGGTCGTAGCGGGTGTGACCGAGGTTACGCCCGGGCTTGGGCAGCGGTCGCGTCCACGGGGCGTCGGCGGTCCAGCCGCCGTTGTTGCTGATCACCACCACCACCGGGATCTTGTGCCGCACCGCGGTGTCGATCTCCATGGCATTGATGCCGTAGGAGCCGTCGCCGTGCAGCACCAGCACCTGCGCGTCGGGCTTGGCGACCTTCGCGCCCACGCCGAAGGGCAGGCCCACGCCCATGGTCCCGAACGCCCCGGAGTTGAGCCGGTGGCCCGCCACGTAGGTCGGGATGGCCTGGCGGCCGAAGTTCAGGATCTCCTGGCCGTCCACCACCAGGATGGAGTCGCGCCGCACGAAGTCGCGGATCTCCTTGCAGAGGCGCAGGGGGTGGATCGGGGTCTCCTCCCGGCTCATCGCCTTGTCCTGCTCGGCGCCCTTCTCGGCGTCGAGCGTGCGCAGCTTGCCCGTCCAGGCCGCGTAGCGCTTCGGGCCGAGCTTGCCGGCGGCCTCCGCGCGCAGCTGCTCGAGCACCGCGCGCGCGTCGCCCGCGATCGGCACGTCCACCGCGCGGTTGTGGCCGAGCTGGGTGGGATTGATGTCGACGTGAATCACCTTGAGATCGGCGGCGAAGCGCGGCGGGCGGCCGAACTGGATCACCCAGTTGAAGCGCGTGCCCACCGCCAGCACCACGTCGGCCTCGGTGAAGGCCTTGCTCCGCGCGTTGAGGAACGCCAGCTCGTGATCCTCCGGGATCAGGCCGCGCGAGATCGGGGTGGTGTAGAACGGGATGCCGGTGGCCTCCACGAAGGCCTGGAGCGCGGCGGCGCCGTCGGACCACCACACGCCGCTGCCCGCGATGATCACCGGTCGCTCCGCCTTCGCGAGCAGCGCGACGGCCTCGCGCACCGCGCCGGGGTCGCCGAGCGTGCGGGGCGCCGGCTTCCAGGGGCCGGGGTAGTGGAGCTGCTCCTCCTCGATCTTCTCGCCCAGGATGTCGCCCGGCATGTCGATGTAGACCGGACCGGGGCGCCCGGAGGTCGCCTGGCGGAACGCGGTGTCCACCACGTCCGGGATGCGCCGGGCGTCGTAGATGCGCTCGGTCCACTTGGTGATCGGCTTCATGAGCGCGACCTGGTCGATCTCCTGGAAAGCCTCCATGCCCAGGTAGACCCGCGGGCTCGACCCGCCGATGGCGACCAGCGGGGCGCAGTCGGTGAAGGCGTTGGCCACGCCGGTGGCCAGGTTGATGGCGCCGGGGCCCGAGCAGCCCATGGCCACCCCGGGGCGCCGCGTCACCCGCGTCCAGGCGTGCGCGGCGAGGGCCGCGGCCTGCTCGTGGCGGGTGTCGATGGCCCGGATGCCCAGCTTGATGCAGGCGGCCTCGGTCTCCAGCATCGGCCCGCCCATCAAGTAGAACATCGTGTCGACACCCTGGGACCTGAGCGCCTGCGCCAGCACTTCCGAGCCGGTGATCGTGGCCATGACCTCTCCTTTTCCTCGACTCTGCTCCGGGGGTGTCGAGACTGTAGCAGATGTAGAATGGCCGCGGGAGGGCCCCGACATGGCCGACGTTCAGTTCAACCCGATGGATCCGGCGTTCGTGGAGGATCCGTACCCGACCTACCACGTGCTGCGCAGCCAGGATCCGGTCCACCACAGCCCGCTCGGCTTCTGGGTGCTCACCCGGTACGCGGACGTGATCGCCACGCTGCGCGACCCTCGCCTGATCAAGGAGCCCATCGCGGCCTTCGTGGCCGCGCGCTTCGGGATGGCGGTGCCCGCCGGGCTCGGCCTCTCCATGCTCGACCGGGACCCGCCGGACCACACCCGGCTGCGGGGCCTGGTCAGCAAGGCCTTCACCCCGAAGGCGCTGGAGAGCCTGCGCCCGCGCATCCAGCAGATCGTGGACGGGCTACTCGACCAGATCGAGAGCCGGGGGGAGATGGACCTGATCGAGGAGTTCGCGTACCCGCTCCCGGTGATCGTGATCTGCGAGATGCTCGGGGTTCCGGTGCGCGACCACGAGCGGTTCAAGCAGTGGGGGCTCGACATCGCCCGCGGGCTCGACGCGATCATGCTGCCGCCCGACTCCGAGGTGGGCAAGCGCAGCATCACCGGTCGCCGAGCTCTCGCGGAGTACTTCCGCGAGCTGATCACGGAGCGCCGGGCCGCCCCGCGAGAGGACATGCTCTCGGCGCTCATCGCGGCCGAAGAGGCGGGGGACAAGCTCGACGAGGATGAGCTGCTGGCCACCTGCATCCTGCTCCTGGTCGCCGGGCACGAGACCACCGTGAACCTGATCGGCAACGGCACGCTCGCGCTCCTGCGCCACCCCGAGCAGCTCCGTCGCCTCCGCGAGGACCCCGCGCTCATCGGCAGCGCGGTCGAGGAGCTGCTGCGCTACGACGGGCCGGTGCAGCGCACCGCGCGCATCCCGAGCGAGGACATCACGATCGGCGGGCGCACCATCCCCAAGGGCGAGATGGTGATGCCCTTCCTGGGCGCGGCCAATCGCGACCCGGCCCAGTTCCCGGATCCGGACCGCCTCGACATCACCCGCGCCGACAACCGGCACATCGCCTTCGGCATGGGCATCCACTTCTGCCTGGGCGCTCCGCTCGCGCGCATGGAAGGGCAGATCGCGATCAACACCCTGCTCCGGCGGCTGCCCAAGCTGGCGCTGGCCGGCCAGCGGCCGGAGCACCGGCAGAGCCTCACGCTGCGGGGGCTCGTGTCGCTGCCGGTCGCGTTCTGAGCGCGCGCGGGCTCGCCCTCGTCGCCCTGCTCCTCCTGGACGGGGCCGCGCGCGCCCCCGCGTGGGGTCAGGAGGCGCCGCGCTCGCCCACCCCGCCGTCGGTGCCGCTGGCCGCGCGGGTGGTCGACGTGGCGCGCGGGCTCGAGCGACCCTGGGGCCTCGCGTTCCTGCCCGACGGGCGCCTGCTCGTGACCGAGCGGCCGGGCCGGCTGCGCCTCGTGACCGGGGGCGTGCTGTCGGCGCCGCTCGCCGGCGTGCCGATCGTGTTCGCACGGGGGCAGGGCGGCCTCCTCGACGTCGCGCTCGGCCCGACCTTCGATCAGGACCACCTCGTCTACCTGTCGTTCGCGGAGCCGGGCGCGGGGGGCGCCTCCACCGCGGTGGCCCGCGGCCGGCTGGGTCCGCGCGGGCTCGAGGGCACGCAGGTGATCTGGCGGCAGCAGCCCAAGGTGGAGGGGCCGAACCACTGGGGATCGCGCCTGGTCTTCCGGCCCGACGGCACCCTCTTCGTCACGCTCGGCGAGCGCTTCGCCTACCGGGAGCGCGCGCAGGACCTCTCGACGACGCTCGGCAAGATCGTGCGGATCGGTCCCGACGGCTCGATCCCGGCCGACAATCCGTTCGTCGGCCGCCTGGGGGTGCTGCCCGAGATCTGGTCCTACGGCCATCGCAATGTCCAGGCCGCCGCGCTGGACCCGCAGGGGCGGCTGTGGACGGTGGAGCACGGGGCGATGGGCGGCGACGAGCTGAATCGCCCCGAGGCGGGCAAGAACTACGGCTGGCCGGTGATCACCTACGGGCTCGACTACTCGGGGGCCCGCATCGGCATCGGCACCGCGAAGGAGGGGATGGAGCAGCCGGTCTACTACTGGGACCCGGTCATCGCCCCGTCCGGCGCGGTCTTCTACACCGGACCGGCATTTCCGGAGTGGCGAGGCGATCTCTTGGTGGGCTCCCTCCGACCCGGCGGCCTCGTGCGACTCCGCCTCGCGGGCGACCGGGTCGTCCTCGAGGAGCGCTACCTCGAGGCGCTCGGCGAGCGCATCCGGAACGTCCGGCAGGGGCCGGACGGCCTCCTCTACCTCCTGACCGACGAGCCCCGCGGCCGGATCTTCCGCCTCGAGCCCACCGGCGCCTGGGGCGCGCCGTCGATCAAGCCCGCGCCAGCGGCCAGCCCAGCCACTCGCTGACGCCGCGCCCCATCACCCACTCGAGGTCTGGGCCCTTGAGCCAGGGCAGGTGCTCGGTGAACAGCGTGATGCACTCGTAGTAGGTGCACGGCATGCGGGTGAGATCCGTGCCCCAGAAGACCCGGCGCGGCCCGAAGGCGTCCACCATCTGGCGGATGGCGCCGTGCAGGTCGCGGAACGGATAGGGCTCGGCGGAGAGCGACGGCATCCCCGAGGCCTTCACCGCGACGTTCGGATGCTTCGCCAGCGCGCACACTGCGGGCAGCTCCTCGAAGACCTTGGGCGCCTTGCCCCGCACGCTGATGCCGACGTGGTCGATCACGAGCTTGAGGCCCGGATGTCGGCCCGCGATGCGGTCGAGGTGATCGAGCGCCCCGGGCACCAGGACCATGAGCGGCACCCCCGCCTTCTCCGCGGCCGGCCAGAGCCAGTCCGCGGTGCCGTCGGTGAGGAAGTGGCGGTAGTGCTCGTTGTGGAACGTGACGCGCATGCCGAGCATGCCGGGCTGCTTGCGCCAGTCGGCGACCAGCGCGCGGCTCGCCGGATCGCCGAGCGCGAGCCGGCCCATCACCGCGAAGCGGTCGGGGTAGGTGCGCGCCGCCTCGAGCGCCATGTCGTTGCGATCTCCCTCCCAGGAGGGCGGCACCAGGACCATCCGGCGCACCTTGGCCAGGTCCATCTGGAAGAGCAGCGTCTCCTTGAGGATCTGATACGGCTTCTGCGCCTCCGGCGCCCGGCCGGGCGGCCACGGGCGGGTCGGGCTCTCCGCGGCCCAGAGGTGCACCTGCGAATCGACGATGTCCATGGTCGGTCGGCCTCCTATCGCGGCGCCTTGAGGCGCAGGTCCTCGTACGGGGCGGAGTACGAGAAGCCCTTGATGTGATCCACGCACGCCTCCTCGACCCTGGGACCTACCCCCCAGAGGAAGGCGAGCTCATACACGGGCACGTACATCGCGCGATCGTACATGATCTGCTGGATCCGGTGCAGCATGCCCTCGCGCTTCTTCCGGTCGAGCTCGCGGGCCTGGCGCTGGAACAGCGTCTCGATCTCCGGCACCTCGCCGGACGCGTAGATGCCGCCCTTGGTCGCGTACACCTCGATGCGGGTCGCCGCGTTGCCGGCCGGCGCGCCCAGGCCCATGATCACGCCCCGCAGCTTGTGCTCGCGCCACGACGTGAGGAACGTCGCGCGCTCCATCGTGCGCAGGCGCGTGCGGATGCCGACCGCCTGGAGGTAGTTGCCGATCGCCTCCGCCAGCGAGAAGAACGGCGGGAACGGGGTGAGATCGCCCGCGTCGAAGCCGCTGGGGTAGCCGGCCTCCGCGAGCAGGCGCTTGGCCCGCGCCGGGTCGTAGGCGGGCGGGTCGTAGGCGCGCGCGAAGTCGAGCACGCGCGGGATCAGGCCGCCGGTCGGCCGCGAGAGGCCGAGCGTCTCGGCCTGGTTGAGCCCGGCCCGGTCCAGCGCGAAGCCGGCGGCCTGGCGCACCCGCAGGTCGTGCCACGGCGACTTCGGATCCCACTGCTCGGGCAGATCGAGGAAGACCACGCCGGGCGGCATCGCGGCGGCGAGCTTGAGCCCCGGCGTGCGCTTGACCTCCTCCGCGGTGGGCCCGCTCAGCAGGTAGACGATGTCGACGTCGCCCGCCTTGAGCGCGGCGGCGCGCGTGGTCTCGTCGGGCATGCTGCGGAAGACGAGGCGCTTCACCGCCGGGGCCTTCCGCCAGTAGCCATCGAAGGCCTCCATCACCAGCTCCACTCCGGGCGTGAAGCTCACGACCCGGTACGGACCCGCGCCGATCGGGGCCTTCTTGAAGCCGTCGTCCCCCACCTTCTCCACGTACCTCTTGGGCACGATCCACGCGGCGCCGGTGGCGGAGGTCCCGTAGAACGTCATGAAGTCCGGCCACGGCTCCTTGAGGTGGAAGCGCACCCGGCCGGGATCGACGATCTGCACCTCGCGGACCCGGTCGTGGAGCAGCTTGGCCGCGGCCCCCTTGTACCGGTCGAACGTGAACTTCACGTCCTCCGCGGTCACCGGGTCGCCGTTGTGGAACTTCACGTTCTTCCGCAGGACGAACTCGTAGACGAGGCCGTCCTTCGACTGCGTCCACGACTCGGCCAGGCTCGGGGTGTTGTCGCCCCCCGGCATCGGCTTCACGAGCGCGTCGTGCACCGCGTACAGCACCATGAACGGGTTGATGAAGGCCTCGGTCTCGGCCGGATCGAGCCACTTGGCGGCCAGCGTCACGTGGAGGCCCCACGTCATCGTGCCCTCGGGCGCGGCCGCCGCGGGGGACGGGATCAGGGCGAGGGCGGACAGCAGCAGAACGGTGAGGGCAAGTCGTCGCATGACGCCTCCGGTCCGTTCGGACGGTTAGTGACGCATCCGGGCCGCGGTCAGCCGACCGGGGTCGAACGGCTCCAGGTCGACCGTCTTCGCGGCGCCGTCGGTGATGAGCTCGGCCAGCGCCAGGCCGGTGGCCGGCGCGTTGAGCATGCCCCAGGGCCCGTGGCCGGTGGCCACGTAGGCGGAGGTCGCGCCCGGCACCGGGCCGATCACCGGCAGGCCGTCGTCGGCGACCGGCCGGTAGCAGGCCTGCCGACGCGTGACGGCCGCGGTGGCCAGCGCGGTGGAGACCCGCCCGGCCGCGCGGGCCAGGACCGCGCAGCCCGCCTCGCTGACCTCCACGCCCTCCGCCGACTCGGGTAGCGGCTGCCGATCGGCCATGCCGCAGACGTACACCGTGCCGTCGGGCCGCGGGATGATCTCGGGCTCGAGCGCGGCGCCGTCCGCGGTGCGGTAGTCCATGAAGAGCGCGTGCGCGGGCACGTCCGCCGCGGCGAGCGTGACGCTGTAGCCCTTGAGCCCGTGGATGCGGGGCAGGCGCACGCCGCCGACGCGCCCGGTCCATGGGCCCATCGCGAGCACCACCGCGTCCGCGTCGAGGGTCTCGCCGTCGACCACCACGCCGCGCGCGGCACCGTCGCGCACCGCCACCGCCTCCACCACGCCGAGCCGCAGGACCGCGCCGCTCGCCCGGGCCGCCTCGACCAGCGCCTCGGTGAAGCGCGCCGGGTGCACCTGGGCCGTCGTCTCGGTGGTGCCGATGGCCCCCGCCACGACCGCGGGGCCGTCGATCCAGGCGGGCGCGGGCACCCGGTGGCCGCCCGCGAGCCGTCCCGTCTCGCGCGCGGCCAGCATGTAGGTGTCCATGCGACGGTAGCCGTAGTCCGCGTCGAGCTCGCGGGAGAGCGTCGCGTGGAGGGCGAAGCTCGCGCGGGCGAGCTCCTCGACCGGTGTGTTGTCGCACCAGTCCAGGGCGAGGAACCCGCCGGACTTGCCGGACGCGGCGCAGGCCACCCCGGTGCGCTCGACCACGGTGACCCGGACCCCGCGGCGGGCCAGGAAGTAGGCCACCGAGGCGCCCACGACGCCCGCGCCGCAGACGATGACGTGACGGGAAGAGCTCATGGCCGGTTCGCCGCACAGGGTAGTACAATTCCCGACCATGGACCACGGCGTCGTGATGTTCCCGACCGAGTACTCGATCACCCCCGACGAGTTCGCCCGCGCCCTCGAGGAGCGGGGCTTCGAATCGGTGTGGTTCCCCGAGCACACCCACATCCCGGCGAGCCGCAAGAGCTCCTGGCCCGGCGGCGGCGACCTGCCGCGCGAGTACTGGTCGGCCTACGACCCATTCGTGGCCTTGATGGCGGCGGCGGGGGCGACGAAGCGGCTCCGGCTCGGCACCGGCATCTGCCTGGTGATCGAGCGTGATCCGATCGTCACCGCCAAGGAGATCGCCACGCTCGATCGCCTGTCGGGCGGGCGCGTGCTCTTCGGCATCGGCGGCGGCTGGAACGCCGAGGAGATGGCCAACCACGGCACCGCCTGGAAGAGCCGGTGGCGCCTCCTACGCGAGCGGGTGCTGGCCATGAAGGCGATCTGGACCCAGCGGGAAGCGAGCTACCAGGGAGACTTCGTGCGCTTCGACCGGATCTGGTCCGAGCCGAAGCCGCTGCAGAAGCCGCATCCGCCGGTCATCATCGGCGGGGACGGAGAGAAGACCTTCGATCGGGTGGTCGAGTTCGGCGACGGCTGGATGCCGATCCTCCGGCCGCACACCAACCCGGTCGAGAAGATCCCGGCGCTCCACGAGCGGCTGCGGAAGGCCGGGCGCGATCCGAAGAGCGTGCCGGTGTCGATCTTCTTCGCGCCGCCCCGGCGCGAGGCGCTCGACACGCTCGCGGCGGCGGGGGTGTCGCGCGCGATCTTCGGCCTGGCGCCCGAGCCGCGCGACAAGATCCTGCCGCGCCTCGACGCCCTGGCCGCGCTGATGCGTTGACCCAGAACATCTACGACGACGCGGCGTTCTTCGAGGCGTACTCCCGGCTCCCCCGCTCGATCCACGGCCTCGACGGCGCGCCGGAGTGGCCCGCGCTCCGCGCCCTCCTCCCCGCGCTCGAGGGCCGCCGCGTGCTGGACCTGGGATGCGGCTTCGGGTGGTTCTGCCGCTGGGCGCGCGAGCAGGGCGCGGCCGACGTGCTCGGCGTGGACGTGTCCGAGCGGATGCTCGCCCGCGCGAGGGCGGAGAGCCCCGATCCCGCGATCACCTACGTCCGGGCCGACCTCGAGCGGCTCGACGTCGCCGGCGCCTTCGATCTCGTCTACAGCGCCCTGGCCTTCCACTACGTGAAGGACCTGGCGGGGCTCCTGGCCCGCGTCCACGCGGCGCTGGCGCCGGGCGGGGCGCTGGTCTTCTCGGTCGAGCACCCGATCTACACCGCGCCCGCGAGCCCCGGCTGGTCGGTCGACGCCGCGGGACGCAGCGTATGGCCGGTCGCCGGCTACCTCGACGAGGGGCCGCGATCCACCGACTGGCTCGCGAAGGGCGTGATCAAGCAGCACCGCACGATCGCGACGTACGTCGACCGGCTGATCGACGAAGGGCTCGCCATCTCGCACCTCGACGAGTGGGGACCGAGCGAGGACCAGATCGCGGCGCACCCCGAGTGGGTCAACGAGCGGCAGCGCCCGCCCTTCCTCCTGGTGGCGTGCCGCCGGGGAAGCGGCTAGGCCGCGAGCGGCCCGTTCGGCGTCACCAGGATCTTGCCGTGGCGCTGGCCCCGTTCGGCGTGGGCCACCGCGGCGCGGATCTCCTCGATCGGGTAGATCCGCTCCACCGGCGCGGTGAGCAGGCCCGCGCGCACCTGCGCGGCCAGCTCCGAGTAGATCTCGCGGACCTGCGCGCGCGAGCGCGGGGCCAGGGCGCGGCCCAGGATGAAGCCGACCAGGCTCTGCCCGTCCCCGATCAGCTTGCTCCGCGGCATGACCGGATCCTCGCCGCTCATCGAGCCGTAGTTGCAGATCACGCCGCCCTCGCCCGCACAGGCCGAGAGGCGGGCGGTGGCCTGGCCGGACACCGCGTCGAGCCCGAGGCGGATCGCGGCGCCGCCGGTCGCGGCCCGCACCCGCTCGGCCAGGTCGGGGCCGTCGACCACGCAGACGTCCGCGCCGAGCGGGGCGAGCTCCGCGAACAGCGCCTCGCGCCGTACCACGTTCACGGTGCGGACACCGCGCGCGTGCCCGAGGCGGATCACGAAGCGGCCCACCGCGGAGTTGGCCACGTTCTGGATGATCCAGTCGCCCGGCCGCAGCTCCACCACGTCGGTGAGCAGCAGCAGCGCGGTGGGCGGGTTGATGCGGAGCATGGCGGCCTGGAGCAGGTCGAGGCCCGGCGGCACCGGGATCACGTCGTCGCCCGCCACGCGCCGCCGCTGGGTCCAGTTCTCCCGCTGCAGGTTGATGACGAGGTCGCCCGGCTTGACGTGGGCGACCCCGCCGCCCACCGCGGTGACGCGCCCCACGCACTCGGCGCCGATGCCGGCCGGGACCGCGGGCCGCAGGCGATAGGTCCCGCGGCACATCGAGAGGTCGGCCGGGTTGACCGGGAAGGCGAGCACGTCGAAGACCACCTCACCCGCGGCCGGCGCGCCCGGGTCCGGGACCTCCACGCAGCGCACCGCGTCCTCGGGGGCGCCGTACCGCTCGAGCAGGACCTGCTTCATTGAGGGCCTCAGATCAGGAAGGCGAGGTTCGGAAGGGGCTCGGCCGCGTTCACGAGCACGACCGTCTTGCGGCTCATCCGCAGCTCGCCCCCGACGCGGCGGAGGCGGTGGGTCGCGCGGCCCGCCCACCAGTGTAGCTCGCGCTTCGCCTGCACCGCCAGCTCGGCGAGGATGAAGTTCGACCCCGTGACCAGCTCGCCGTCCGGAGCGGCCTCGACCTCGATGTTCGAGATGAGCCGCCGCATGAGCGACGCCGGCTCCTGGCTGTGGCGGACGCCGGTCTGGAGCAGCTTGACCCGGGTCTCGATGCGCGCCCGGTTGTCGTAGATGTGCGAGAGGTGCCGCTCGGGGTCCGCGCCGGGATCGGCGGTGGCGGGCACCCAGTACACGCCGTCGTCGGTCCACAGCGCGAGCCACTCGGCGTAGCGGGCCTCGTCGGCCAGGCGCGCTTCCCGGTAGAGGAAGTCGGCGACCGCGCGGTGGTCGGCGCCGCTCGTACTCACGCCTCCGTCATCACCGAGCGGAAGTGCCGCCAGAAGCCGCGGTTGGTCGTCTCGTCGGTGACGTGGGAGACGATCCGGCCGTCGTCGTCGACGATCTCGCGGCTGAGCCCGCGGCCGAGGAGGAGCCACGGGCTCGTGCGCGCGCGCAGGCCCTGCTGGTTGCGGCCCGCGATGATCAGGTCGTCCGGCATCAGGAACGACGCCGGGCCCATGCCCGCCTCGGCCATGCGGAGCAGCCGGCCGTTCCACTCCGGCACCCCCTTCCAGAACATCGGGGTGTGCCAGTGCACGCACTCCTCCACCGAGACCGGCTGGACGATCGCGATGTTGGTCTCCCCGAGGAAGAGGTTGGGGAAGATCAGGGCGTGCGCGGGGCCCTCCCGGAAACGGCGCTGGGCCGCTTCGGGCCCGTCGCGGCGCTCGATCTCGGCCACGAACCGCGCCACCGAGGAGCCGGACGCGCTCCCGAGCCACTCGAAGAGGCCCTCGTAGCCGGGGGACCAGTCGATCTCGATGTGGCCGCGGCCCCAGTCCCGCACCACCGCCTTGATCGAGCGCTCGTCGCCGACGACTCGTCGGTACTGGGACTGGATCGTCCGGAAGAGGGCCATGTGCACGAAGCCCAGGTGGTAGCCGTCGCTGTCGTTCTCGGGCAGCATCTTCCAGTTGGCCGCGCAGCGGTGCCGGACCCAGCCCGCGGTCAGCTCGATCTCGCCTTCCGGCGAGAGGTCGCACGAGCGGTCGATCAGCCGGGTGGCCGGGCCCAGGTGCTCGGCGAGCGAGATGCCGTCGGCGGCCAGGCTCGCGAAGACGAAGCCGCGATATTCCGACACCCGCGGCGCGCGCGGGAGGCCGTTGGCGCCCTTGTCGAAGTCGGCATAGCCGCCCGGATAGGGCACCCCGAGCAGCTCGCCGCGCAGGTCGTAGGTCCAGCCGTGGTACGGGCAGGTGAGGGTGCGGGCGTGTCCGCGGTCGGCGGCGCAGACCATCGTGCCGCGGTGGCGGCAGCGGTTGACCAGGACCGAGATCGTGCCGTCGCCGGCCCGCACCATGATGACCGGCTCGGCGCCCACGGTGCGCGTGACGTAGTCGCCGGGCCGCGGGACCTCGCTCGCGTGGCCCACGAAGACCCAGCCGCGGTGGAAGATGCGCTCCATCTCGTCGCCGAACACGCGCGGGTCGGTGTAGAGCGAGGCGTGGATACGATCGTCCTGCACGAGGTGCTTGTAGTCGATCATGGCCTACTCGTAGGACTCGGGGGCATGGCGGAGGCCCTGGCTCTGCGGCTGGTCGTGGTTGATCCAGAGCTGGGCTCGGCGCTCCGCGAGCACCGCCGCGATCCGATCCATGGAGGCGAGCGTCTGCTCGCGGCTCGCGTTCATCGACGGGACCCGGCGCTGCTCCCAGTTATCCCGGAAGTGGACCGCATCGCCCGACAGCACCACCGCGCCGGTCCGGGGCAGCACCACCAGCAGCGACTGGTGGCCCGGCGTGTGGCCCGGCGTGGAGAGGATCACCACGCTGCCGTCGCCCCACACGTCCCGGTCGCCCGCGAGCTTCTCGATCTTCTGGCCCGGCGCGAAGGCGGGCTTGACCGGCTGGGCCATGGCCCACTCGTACTCCGCGCCCTGGATCAGGATGGTCGAGGCGGAGAAGAGGGCCAGGTTGCCCACGTGGTCGCCGTGGGTGTGCGACAGCGCCACGAAGGTGACGTCGGCCGGCGTGACCCCGATCGCGGCGAGCTGGGCGGTGAGGGTCCGGGCCCGGCGGTAGGTGATGGCCCCGTTGGCCACCACCATGCCGTCCGGCATCGCGGCGACCGCGTCCGGGATACCGGTGTCCCACAGGAGCCAGCCGCGCGCGTGGCGGATCAGGTAGCAGTTGTCGGAGAACTCGATGGCCTTGCCCTCGTTGACCCCGGGCGACCAGCGGGACTGATCGCGCCCGACGTTCTGACCGCAGTCGAGCACGTAGAGCCGCTCGAGGCCGGAGTCGGCGGCGCGCCCCGCAGGCGTGACCGCGAGGAGGGCCAGGACCGTCACCGTGATCAGCCGGATCGCGTGGTTCATCGAGACCTCCCCGGCTGGACCGGAGCGAGCATCGGCTCCGCCGGGTCGCCGGACACGGTGGTCCGCTGCATGAGACGCTTGTGGTTGGTGGTGTCGTAGGGCGTCGCGCGGTGGAGCACGCAGCGGTTGTCCCAGACGATCAGGTCGCCAGCCTGCCACTCGTGCCGGTAGACGAACCGGGGCTGGGTGACGTGGTCGAGCAGGGCCCGCAGCAGCGCGCGGCCCTCCTCGATCGGGAGTCCCTCCACGTGGGAGGCGTGCGCGCCGAGGAAGAGCGCGGGCCGGCCGTTCACCGGGTTGACCCGCACGAGGGGATGACGCACCGGCGGGTACACCGCGCGCTCCTCCGCGGTGAAGAAGCCAGGCCGCACCTGGTCGCGCGACCACGAGAAGTCGTGCACCGCGACCGCGGTCTCCACGCGGCGCCGGAGCGGCTCCGACAGCGAGGGGTAGGCCGCGCGCGCGCTCGCGAACTCGGTGGCCCCGCCGGTGGGCGGCACGATGCGGCCGGAGAGCAGCGAGCACAGCGAGGGGACGGCCTTGAACGAGCTGTCGCTGTGCCAGAGCATGTTGGCGAGCTGGTAGACCATGCGCCGGTCGTCGGGCGGGATGACCTCCCCGGTCTTGATGTCGAGGTTGGACTGGCGCGCGAAGGGCGTGCCCGCGGCCGGGTTCATGCTGCGGGTGACCTCGAGCTCGCCGAAGCGGCGGCTGAACGCGATCTGGGCCGCGTCGTCGAGCGGCTGGTCGCGGAACAGCAGCACCGAGTGCTCCTCGAAGGCGGCGCGGATGGCGGACCAGGTGGCCGCGTCGAGGGGACGGCCGATGTCGGCCCCGTCGATGCGCGCGGCGAAGCTCGGGGTGAGCCGGGTCACCGCGATCGTCACGGGCCGCTCCCTCCGGGGAACTCCTTGAACACCGCCTTCAGCTCGCGGGTGGGCACGGTATCGCGCATCCAGGTGAACCCGCCGCGGTCGGCCATCTCCCGCGCGCCGCGCAGGAAGCCGGCGAGGGCCAGCCGGGAGAGCGCACCGCCCACGCTGAGGCGCTTCACGCCGGCCTCCGCGAGCTGGGCCACGGTGAGGTCGGGGTCGGCCGCGCTCATCACCACGTTGACCGGCCGGCCGACCGCGGTGACCACCGCCCGGATGGCGGTCAGGTCGCGGACGCCGGGGGCGTAGAGCACGTCGGCGCCCACCCGCTCGAAGGCCTGCAGGCGGCGGATGGCGTCGTCGAGATCGCGCCCGTGCAGGAGGTTCTCGGCGCGCGCGGTCAGCACGAAGGGCACCGGCCGCGCGCGGGCGACCTCGACCGCGGCGTGCACGCGCTCGACCGCCAGGTCGAAGTCGTAGATGGGCCGGGCCGGATCGCCGGTGGCGTCCTCGATCGAGCCGCCCGAGATGCCGGCCTCCGCGGCGAGCCGGATGATCTCGGCCGCCGCCCGCGGCTCGTCGGCGTAGCCGTTCTCCAGATCCGCGTTCACCGGCAGGTCGGTCGCGGCCGCGATCACCCGGCAGTTCTCGATCACCTCGGCCCGGCTCACCGCGTTGGTGCCATCCACGCGGCCCAGCGCGTTGGCGAGCCCGAGGCTCGTGGTGGCGAGGGCCTCGAAGCCGAGCGCGGCGAGGAGGCGGGCGGTGCCCGCGTCCCACGGGTTCGGAATGATGAACGCGCCCGGGCGCTCGTGGAGCGCGCGGAAGCTGGCGGCCTTCTGGGCGGCGGTCTTCATGCTCGGGGGCCCCTCACGTCTTCTCGAAGTCGATGCGCTCGTACACCGGCAGGCCCTGGAGATAGCGGCGGAGGCAGTCGAGGCCCATCTCGACCGCGCCCAGGCGGACCCACTCGCGGCCGCCCAGGATGCGGGCCTTGCGGGAGGCCGCGTCCGACGCGGTGGCGATGGCCAGGCAGATGGTGCCGCCGAACTCGATGCGGTCGGGCCCGTCGTCGAGGTCGATCAGCACCGCGAGGGCGTGGGTGGCGCCGGTCTGGGCGCGCGCGGCGCGGGCCACCGTCTCCGCCACCGGGGGCGTGAGCGGGCCGTCCGGCGCGCCGCCCGCGAGCCCCACCGCGGCCCACACCTCGGGCAGCGTCCGCGCGATCACCCCGCGACGGAAGATCGCCTCCGCGCCGGGCAGGTGGGCGAGACGGGCCGCCATCTGCCCGCTCGTGAACGTCTCGACGAGGGAGAGCGTGGCCTGACGGCCCGCGAGCTCGCGCAGGAGCACGCTCTCCAGGGTCTGGTCGTCCTCGGCGAGGATGAAGTTGCCCACGCGCTTGCGCACCTCGCGCTCCACCGGCTCGAGCTTGCGCCGGATGTCGTCCATGTCGCGCCCGCGCGCGGTCAGCTTGGTCTCGAGCTGCGGGTAGTGCGCGCGGAAGCCGAGCTTGACGCTGCCGTCCGGCACCAGCGCCTCCACCCCGGTCAGGAGCGCGTCCACGTGCGACTCGCCCAGGCCGTAGGAGTGGAAGCGCTTGAGGAAGATGGCCCCGGGCAGGCCGGCCTTGGCGAGCAGGCGCGGGACGATCTGCTCCTCGAGCATCCGGCGTAGCTCGCGCGGGACGCCGGGGGTGAAGTAGAAGCGGGCCCGGCCGATGTCGACCGCGAAGCCGCACGCGGTGCCGATCGGGTTGTCGAGCACCTCGGCGGTGGTGGGGAGCATGGCCTGCTTGCGGTTGTTGGGCGGCATCACCCGGCTCCGGCGCTGGAAGAACTCCTCCATGCGCTTGAGCCAGTCCTCGTTGAGCGCGAGGTCCACCCCGGCCGCCTTGGCCGCGATCTCCTGGGAGAGATCGTCCACCGTGGGGCCGAGGCCCCCGTTGACGATGACCGCGTCGGCGCGCTCGCCGGCCAGGTGGAAGGCGCGCAGCAGGTTCTCGCGATCGTCGCCCACCGTGGTCTCCCAGTCGACCGACAGGCCCACGTCCTCCAGCTTCTGGGTGATGTAGCTGAAGTTGGTGTTGACGATCTTGCCGGTCAGCACCTCGTCCCCGGTGCAGATCACCTCGATGCGCATCACGCTTCCACCTCCGTTCACTCGATGACCCGATCCGCGCGCGACAGCAACGATGGCGAGATCGCCAGGCCGAGCGCCTTCGCGGTGTGCATGTTGATGACGAGCTCGAACTTCGTCGGCTGTTCGGGGAGATCGGCCGGCTTGGCGCCTCTGAGGACACGGTCCACCAGGCTCGCGCTGCGGCGAAACAGGTCGACGAAGTCGGTGCCGTACGACATCAGGAGCCCTCCCTCGACCCATCGGCTATGGCTGGCGGACGTCGGGAGGCGGTGCTTCAGCGAGAGCTCCGCGAGCCGATCACGTTGAACTCCGAGGGTCGAGTCACCGATGACGAAGAGACTCCCGAGACGCTCTCTTTCGATCGTCGCGAAGGCCCGGTCCAGGTCGTCACGTCGAGGGCCCTTGACCGCGACCGGGAGAACGGTCAGGCCCAGTGCGGGAGCCGCGCCCTCGGCGATCCTCACCTGTGGCGCGGTGCCCGGATTGGCGGGACTCCACAGGATGCCGACCCGGGTGGCCGACGGGACGACCTGCTTGAGCAGCTCGAGCCTCTTCGGGACGAGGTCGGCGTGAGCATCCGCCAGCCCCGTGACGTTCCCCCCGGGATGGGCGAGGCTCGCCACGAGCGCGGTGCCGACCGGATCGGGTTCGCCGATGAACACGATGGGGATCGAACGGCTGGCGGTCCTGGCCGCCAGCGCGCTGCCGGTCGGCGCGGTGACGAGGACGTCGACCTTCAGCCGGACGAGCTCGGCCGCGAGCGGGGAGAGCCGCTCGACCTGACCCGCCGCGTATCGCGCCTCGATGATGATGTTCTCGCCGTCGACGTATCTCAGATCCCGCAGCCCGTCCCGAAGGGCCGCGAGCCAGGGCCTGTACGACTCCGTATCGGAAGTGAGCGAGAGATAGCCGATCCGCCAGACCTTTGCCGCCTGCTGCGCCCCGGCGGCAAGCGGGGTGGCGACGAGAAGGACAACCGCGACGATGACGGTGATGGCGGCCGTCATGTCAGCTCATCAAGAGCGCGCCGGGGACCTCGCGGCCCATGGTCTCGATCTGCTCTCGCGTGATGCCCTGGGCGAGCAGGCCGGTGACGAACATCTGGAGGCCGTCGGCGGGGGTGGGGTTGCCGGTCTGGCCGAGGTCGGTGCCGAGGACGAAGTGCTGCGCGCCCACCGCCTTGATGCGCGCGGCGGTGTCGGCGAGGGGGATGCGCGGGGCGTGGCGCATCCACTCGAGCGGAGAGTCGTGGCCGGTCAGCATGAGCAGGGCGCAGAGCTCCATCTTGCCGCCCATCGCGGCCGCCTTCTTCATCTGGGCGAGGCTCATGTCGACGACGTCGAACTGGGCGTGGGTCACCACCACCCGGTCGCAGCTCTCCTCGCGCGCGGCCTCGATCAGGGCGAGCGCTTCCTCGGCGGAGGCGTGGCCGGTCTGCACCACCAGGCGCTGCGCGGCGCAGATCTTGAGGATGGCGCGCGCCTCGGGCAGCACCCGGCCGCGCTCGTCGACGACGCGGAGGCCCGACGGCGCGGTGCCGCCCTTGCGCACGTGGTTGTCGGCGTCGAAGGTGGGGAACCACACCACGCGGCCGTAGCCGCCCTGCATGCGCCACATCCACTCGACGGCCTGGGGATTGAGGCCGCCCACCGCCCGGTTGAGGGTGATGCCGCCGAAGACCTTGATGCCGGCGACGTGCTTGCGGACGAGCCAGGCCCGGTCGGCGGTGTGCGTGACGTGGTTCTTGAACACGATCGCTTCCATCTGTCGCGAGGCGGCCAGCGCGGCCAGCTCGTCGTCGTCGATCGCGCGACCGAAGATGTCGGGCGCGGCGTGGGTGTGGAAGTCGATCAGGCCCTTGATCGGGCTGACCGGGGGCGGGGGCGGGGAGTAGCCCTGCACGCCGGGGTTGGGGGTGGCGCGCGGCGCCTCCGCGGCGGGTCGCCCATGAGCCGTGCCCGCGGGTCGCCGGGAGCCGCGCGGCGACACCAGTCCGACCGGAGCGACGGTGCTCCCGTGGCAGCAGCCACAGACGAGATGGGGCATATCTCCGGCGATTTTACACGAGGCCTTGACTTGACGGCGGCCAGTCGTAGACTCGCCCCAGCCGTCCAGGCGGCACACGGTCCGCGTGAAGGGTCGAACCCACCTGCTCCGTAGCGACGAAGGAACCACCTTCCGCCCGATATCGCGGACACCGGGCACATGGAAAGGTGGTGCGCCATGCCCCTGCCGGATCGTCCCAGCCTCGAATTCCTGAGAAAGCTCGCCAAGGACCGGCTCGCCGAGATGCGCCGCGCGGACCCGTCCGCCCCCCTCGCCCAGGCCCAGCTCGCGGTCGCGCGCGAGCGGGGCTTCACGAGCTGGCGCGCGCTGCGCGCCGAGCTGGATCGTCGGCTCGCCGCCGCGGAGCCCGACGCCGTCGTCCAGCTCTTCGCCGCGATCCGCCGCGGCGACGGGACGGCGGTGGACCGTCTGCTCGCGGCCCATCCCACGCTGGCCAACGCGCGCGACGAGGAGGGTAGCACCCCGCTGTCCGCCGCGGTCGACGCGCACCGGGCCGCGCTCATCCCGCTCCTGCTCCGCCGCGGCGGGGATCCGCACCTGGTCTACGCCCACTCGGCCCACACCCCGCTCTCCTGGGCGGTGGTGATCGAGGCCTATGACTGCGCCCGCGCCCTCATGGAGGCCGGGGTCGAGCCGGACCTGTTCTGCGCCGCCGGCCTTGGCGAGGTGGAGCGGGTGCCCGCGTTCTTCACCCCCGAGGGCCGGCTCCGGCCACGCGCCTCCATCACCGGCAGCTCGCGCTACGCGCCGGACGGCACCCGGCTGCCGTGCCCGCCCGCGACCGACCGCGACGTTGTGTCGGACGCGCTCTACATGGCCTGCCGCGCCGGCCACGAGGGCACCGCGCGGGAGCTGCTGACGCACGGGCCGGATCTCGGGTTCCGAGCCTTCGCGGGCGGCACCGCGCTGCACTGGGCCTACTTCGCGGGCGCGCCCCGGGTGGTGGCGCTCCTGCTGGCCGCGGGGGCGGACCCCACGCTCCGCGATCCCGTGCTAGGCTGCACGCCGGAGGCGTTCGGCATCTGCTTCCCGGCCAGCGTGGCCTGGGGCGCGAAGGTGCGGCAGCGGCTGGCCGAGGACCCGCGCCGGGTGGAGGCGCAGAGCGCGCGCGGCGGGCCACTGCACGAGGCGGCGCACGCGGGCGCCCTGGAGGTGGTGAAGGCCCTGCTGGAGGCGGGGGCCGATCCGGGGCGGCGCAACGCGGAGGGCGATACCGCGCTCGAGCTGGCCCGGGCGCGCCCGGATCAGCCCGGGTGCGTGACGGTGGTGGAGTGGCTGGCGGGCAGTGCACCCGAACCGAGGAGATGACGATGTTCTTCGAGCTGCGGCAGTACCACATCCGTCCCGGGCAGCAGGAGAAGTGGGTGAAGTGCATGGAGGAGGAGATCATCCCGTTCCAGGTCAAGATGGGCATGGTCGTCCTGGGCAGCTTCGTGGGCGAGGAGGACGCGTCGGTGTACGTCTGGATCCGCCGCTTCGAGAGCGAGCCGGAGCGCAAGCGCCTCTACGACGCGGTCTACCAGAGCGACTACTGGAAGAACGAGATCGCGCCGCGCGTCCCGCAGATGATCGACCGCGAGCAGATCAAGGTGACGCGCATCATCGCCACTCCGCACTCCGTGATCCAGTGAGCGCCCGCCGGTGAGCGCCGCCCCGCTCGACACCGCCCGCGCCCTCGGGCCCCTCATCCGCGCCTCCGCCCCGGAGACCGACGCGCAGCGGGAGCTGCCGCGCCCGCTCTTCGAGGCGATGGCCGACGCGGGGCTGTTCCAGCTGGGGCTGCCGCGGGCGATCGGCGGGGCGGAGCTCGACCTGCCGAGCTACATCCAGGTCATCGAGGAGATCGGCAAGAGCGACGCGAGCACCGGCTGGGTCACGAACCAGGTGGCGATCTTCGCCACCTACGCGGCGCGGATGCCGCACGCGGCGGCGCGCGCGATCTGGATCGACCCGCCCCGCAGCGTGGTGGCCAACACCCCGATGGCGAGCGCGGAGGCGGTGGTGGTGCCCGGCGGCTACCGGGTCACCGGCCGGCAGGGCTTCAGCACTGGCTGCCGGCACGCGTCCTGGCTGGCCGCGCACGCCACCGTGGTCGAGCAGGGCCGGCCGCGGCTCGACGAGGGGCAGCCGGAGCTCCGCTACTGCTTCGTGCCGCGGGCGCAGGCCGAGCTGCTCGACACCTGGAAGGTGCGCGGGATGCGGGGAACCGGGACGCACCACTTCGCGGTGAGCGACGTCTTCGTGCCCGAGGAGCGCACCGTCAAGTCGGTGACCGCGCCGCTGGTCGAGACCGGTCCGCTCTACCAGATCCCCCGCACCCTCGTGTTCGCCTCGGGAGACGCGGCGGTGGCGCTCGGCACCGCACGGAGCTGCCTCGCCACCTTCGTGGAGCTCGCCACCACCAAGACCCCGCGGGCGATGGAGGCCCTGCTGCGCGACCAGTCGATGGTGCAGAACGATGTCGGCCACGCGGAGGCGGACGTGCGCTCCGGGCGCGCCTATCTCGTCGACGCGGTCGGAGAGATCTGGCACTCGCTCACCCGCGGCGCGGGCATCACGCTCGAGCAGCGCGCGAACCTCCGCCTGGCCACCACCCACGGCATCCGTCTCGCGGTGCGGGTGGTGGACGCGGTCTACAACATGGCGGGGGCCACCGCGGTGTACGACGGCAACCCGATCCAGCGCTCCTTCCAGGACGTCCACGTGATCAGCCAGCACCTACAGGCGCGCCTGTCCCACTACGAGCTGGTCGGACGCCACTGGCTCGGCCTCAAGATCGACGAGGGCCGGCTCTAGGCGGTGCGGAGAACGGATCCTTGACCCCCGACCCCCGACCAGGAGGAGACGGAATGGCGGCCCACCAGCCCGACGCGACCCCGAGCGACCTCTCACGCCGCGCTTTTCTCCGGACGACGCTCGCCGCGGGCGCGGTGGCCCCGGCGGCGCTCGCCGCGGGCGGGGCGGGCCGGGCGTGGGCCCAGGAGACCCCGAAGAAGGGCGGCACGCTGCGGGTCGCCTTCTACATCGAGGCGGCCACGATGGATCCGCACATGTCGGGCAGCAAGATCGACCGGCAGGTCTACCACAACATCTTCGAGCCTCTGGTCGTCCTCGACACCAACCTGGGGGTGAAGCCCGGCCTGGCCGAGTCCTGGCAGCAGCCGGATCCGAAGACGCTCGTGTTCAAGCTGCGCCGCGGGGTCAAGTTCCACGACGGCACCGACTTCAACGCGGAGGCGGTGAAGTTCAACTTCAACCGCATGAAGACCGAGCCCAAGTCGGTGCGCAAGGGCGAGGTGGCCAGCATCGACACGGTGGACATCCTCGACACTTACACGGTCAAACTCAACCTCAGACGCCCGGATGCGGCGTTACTCGCGACGCTCACCGACCGCGCGGGCATGATGGTCTCGCCCAAGACCGCGCAGGAGCGCGGGGCCGAGCTCGAGCGCAACGCCAAGGGCGCGGGCACCGGGCCCTTCGTCTTCGTGGAGTGGGTCAAGGACGACCACCTGCTGATCCGGCGCAACGACGGCTACTGGAACAAGCAGGGCGGCCCGTACCTCGAGCAGATCCGCTATCGCCCGATCCCGGACGACACCGTGAAGCTCCAGAGCCTGCAGGCGGGCGAGATCCACGTGATGGACTACGTGCAGCCGCGCGACGTGGCCGCGGTGAAGGCGGACCGGAACGTGGTGGTGCTCGACGTGCCGTCGCTGGCCGACTTCGCCTACCAGCTCAATCACACGAGGCCGCCGTTCGACAACCGCGCCCTGCGGCAGGCGGTGGCCTACGCCCTCGACCTCGAGCAGATCGTCAAGGGGGTGTGGCTCAACGTAGGGGTGCCGGCCAACGGGCCCATCCCGCCCACCAGCTGGGCCTACGACCGCACGATCCCGTTCATCAAGCGCGACCTGGCCAAGGCGAAGGCGAAGCTGGCCGAGGGCGGCAAGGCGGGCGGCTTCACGTTCACCGTGACCACCAACAACATCCCGATCAACGTGCAGGAGGCCGAGGTCATCCAGGCCCAGCTCGCGGAGGCCGGGATCACCATGAAGATCAAGCTGGTCGACTCGAGCACCCTGATCTCGGACGGCAACGCCAAGAACTTCGAGATGATCAGCTTCCAGTGGAGCGGGCGGCCGGATCCGGACGGCAACACCTTCCAGTTCTACCGGACCACGCCGGGCACCTCGCTCAACTGGTCGGGCATCTCCAATCCGCAGATCGACGCGCTCCTCGACAAGTCCCGCGAGGTCTCGAGCCAGGCGGAGCGCAAGAAGCTCTTCAGCCAGCTCACCCGGATCCTGCAGGAGGAGCTGCCGATGGTGTTCATCGTGCATCCCGTCGAGCCCAAGGCGTTCAGCCCCCGGGTGCAGGGCTACGATCCGATCCCGGACGGGATGATGCGCTTCAAGGACGTCTGGCTGAAGTAGCGTCCGGGCGGCTCCGTGGGACGCCTGATCCTCCGCCGGCTCGCGGCCACGATCCCGGTGCTGCTGCTCGTCACCGCCGGGGTGTTCGCGCTCATCCACCTCACCCCCGGCGACCCGATCGACGCCATGATGGCGGAGTCGGTGGACGACTCGGTGAAGCGCGAGCTGCGCCGCGAGCTCGGCCTCGACCGGCCGCTCTATCTCCAGTACGCGACGTGGATGGGCCGCCTGCTCCAGGGCGACCTCGGCCGCTCGATCCGGAATCGGGAGCCGGTCATCGAGAACGTGAGCCGGCGGATCCGGCCGAGCCTGCAGCTCGCCGGGCTCGCGATGGCGATCTCGCTGCTGGTGGCCACCCCGATCGGCATCCTCTCGGCGGCCCGCCGCAACTCCACGATCGACCGCTGCGGCACCACCTTCGCGCTCTTCGGCATCTGCATGCCGAACTTCCTCATCGCGCTCCTGCTGATCTTCGTCTTCGGGGTGACGCTGCGCTGGCTGCCGATCTCGGGCTACGTCGACCCGCTGGAGGAGCCGTGGGACGGGCTCCGCTCGCTCACCCTGCCCGCCATCACCCTCGGGCTCGCGCTGGCCGCGGTCGTCACCCGGACCCTGCGCTCGAGCATGCTGGAGGCGCTCTCCGAGGACTACATCCGCACCGCGCGCGCCAAGGGCCTCTCCGACGGCGCGGTGGTGCGCCGGCACGCGCTGAAGAACGCCCTGATCCCGGTGGTGACCGTGCTCGGCCTGCAGCTCGGCACCCTGATCGGCGGGGCGGTCATCACCGAGTACGTGTTCGCGCTGCCCGGAGTGGGCCGCCTGGTGGTCGACGCGGTCTTCGCCCGCGACTACCCACTGGTGCAGGGGGTGGTGCTGCTGATCGCGGTGGGCTTCATCCTGAGCAACCTCGCGGTGGATCTCCTCTATGGCCTCATCGACCCCCGGATCCGGCATCGCTGAGCCGGTGACGGCTCCCCTGACGCGAGCGGTGCCCGGCC